>NZ_JBFSTZ010000008.1:0-187759 GCF_041467155.1 Vibrio sp. 10N.247.310.23
TCACAATAATTCATCAATCTTAATTAGATCACATTTTTACTTTAATTGGTATAAAAGCCAATAGCTAAACCTCGATCAATATTGTTTTAGTGAGAAAAAGGTACAGTAAAGCGTCAATGAAAGGAGAGTGGAATGGATATCTGGTTACTGATTGCTTTGCTGCTAATGAGCCTATTTCTAGTGGCAATCGTGATCGCATCAAACAGAAAAACCAGTCATCTGAAAAGCAACCTCCTTATTTCATGTGTGGCGATATTAGTCAGCATTCTGGTTTGGTCTCAGATGAAACAAGAAGCCCCTCAACTTACTTCAAGTGACGACAGCAGCTATACAGCAACAGATTTCCAAAATGAACTTCAGCAGAGCTTGGAGCAAGACCCTAATCAATCAGATCTTTGGTTTAAGCTTGGTGGTGTTTATATGCAGAAAGGGGAGTTTGATGCTGCATTTACCTGTTACGACTACGCGATTCGCTTAGACCCTCAAGCGCCTTCAGGCTTGTATGCCGCTAAAGCTACCGCACTTTATTATCTCAGTTCACAAGCGATGAGTGATGACGTCAACAAACTGCTAGAGCAATCTATGGATCTTGATCCGAACGATCGAACGGCCTTGATGTTAATCGCGACCGATCACTTCATCAGTATGCGCTATCAACAAGCGATCGATGCTTGGACTCAAATTCTCGACTCTAATCAGAAGGGGATTGATCGTGTTTCTATTATCCACTCGATCAACCAAGCCAAACAGATGATCCGTTAAGCTTGGCCCAATCGCTAGTCGTTAATCGTTAGCCTTTGGCTATTTACTTTCCTGCATTTCAATCAGGCCACCTGCGTTGTGGATTTGAGTAAACCCTTGAGCTTGTAAGAATTGATAGGCTTGTCCTGAGCGATTACCACTGCGGCAATACAACACGATTGGCTGGTCTTTATCTATGTTGGCAAAGTGTGTTGCGACCTCAGACAGTGGGTAGTTAATGGCGTTGTCGAGATGCCCTTGTTTGAACTCCTCAGGTGTTCTGACATCAACTACCAATGCGCCTTTCTCAATTAACTCCCAACCTATATCGGCGCGCTCAGACGCTTGAACGCCAGAACTTAACAGTGCAACGCACAATGCTGAAAGTGAAAATAAGGTTTTCATTGTTTATTCCTTGAATTGGAGAGTAGATCGGAGGTAGGTATTGATGTGTATTCCCCAAAAACCTAAAAAACCAACCACACCATAATAGTGTGACTGGTTTTTACGTAATGGTCTAATTGAAGAAACTAGTATTCGTAGTTGGCTTCACGCTTTTCAGCTTGCTCTTCCCACTTAGGTACCACCGTGTCTAAGAAGTGTTGCTTCTCAGCATTCATCTTATCCATGTCCATTCCTAGCGCTTTCTGAGCGGCTTCTTTGGTTGAGATATCTGGAATCTCGATTGGATCGGTAATGCCTTTCTTCGCAAGTAGACGAACAATCTTAGTTCGCGCGTCTGCTGCGCGGTCAACCGCCGTTCCAAGAACCTCTAGGGCTACTTCAGGTGCGTGCATGTGAACACCGTGAGATGCGATCGCGTAATCCCAGCGCCATTGAGCGTGACGGATATCTTGTAGGATGGGCTCCATCTCTTGTTCTGTTGCGCCTGCTTCCCATGCTGCGCCAGCTTCAAAGTGAGCGGCTACGATTTGTTTCTCAGCAGTCAGCTTCATGTTCAGCACTTGCGCTTTACGGCTTGAAACGATGTTAAGCATGGTCTCTTTAGATTGAGTGTGACAGTTTGCACAGGTATCTTCGAAGCGGTCGAATGGGTTACCCACTTTATGGTCGGTATAAACGGTGCCATCTTCTTTGGTCACTTTCGGCATATGACAGTCAGCACAAACGACTTTGTTCTTACCGTGGATGCCTTCACGCCAAGTTTCGTAACCTGGGTGCTGAGCCTTTAGCATTGGTGCTTTAGAGACTTTATGTGTCCAATCTTTAAAACCAATCTGATCGTAGTACTCTTCCATCTGTTCAACACGCGTCCCTTTATCCCAAGGGAATTTCACACCTTTTGTTGGACCCGTGAAGTAGTATTCCACGTGGCACTGTGCACAAACTGAAGCTTGTTGGTCTAAACGGCTTTGCTCATCAAACTTTTTACCAATCGCTTCGAAAGCGCGTTCAACATAAGGGCGCGTCACTTTCAGTGCTGGCTCGCCATTTTTGAACTCATCGCTTTGGGTGTCATGGCAGTCAGCACAACCTATAGGGTTAACGATCTCGTTACCAAGACGTGCCCACTTACCTTCGAAGTAGCCATCTTCACCGCGTTCTTCAATAACACGTGCAACGTCTGGGCTCTTACAGCTCCAACACGCCATTGGCATTGGACCTGAGCTTTCGTCGGTCGGACCGCCAGTACGCAAGGTTTGTCTTACATCGTCAATCGCATAGAAGTGGCCGCGCGCTTTGTTGTAGTCTTTTGCGAACCCGTAGCCAGCCCACATGATAACCATGTTGGGATCTTCTTTTAGTGCGTCTTCAATGGTTTCGCTTTCTGAAGTTTGTCTCCATGAATGATATTGATCTGGGTGGTTTTGCTCGAACTGATCGTTACGAGGATCGCCAATTTCTTTTTGTTCAGACGCAGCAAAACTGGTCGCGCTTGCTAATGACGCGCTAACCATTAATAGTGCTGTGACCGAATTACGTATCCAATGCTTTTTCACAGTGATATCTCCAATATACTGATTTTTATACCAAGCGTTGTGAGTTTGCTATTCAAATTAAGAACTGGAGAATTCCTGTTTATATTAATTCATAAACAAACACATTTTGTTACGTGTTGGATATAGATTGTCCCAGATCAATTAATGGCAGTGACCTTAGTCACGTTGAAGTTTATATAACCCTAAAGTGGTATTGGTGGTTAGTTTAATTAGAATTTAACTGAGAATTATTATCATATATAACAATCAATTACCTAAATTGACCATGATATAAATAGGGTGATTGCGTTCACAGATTAACCTATCGAAATTTCGTATTACCCAATTAGAGGTATATTCTAACTATAGAAAGCGTTGTGGCTTATCCAAAATAAGAATTGATATCATTTAAACGGTAATAATATCGTTTAAGGGTACTTTTGTTTAACCGGAATATTATTTAGTTGAGAGTTAAATAATGCCGGTATAAGGAAAGGATAAAATGGGCAATATTAAATTGGCCATAGTCATAATGCTTAAATCCCTTCTAGCATTCTGCCTCTATGGTTATTCCATTCATGCTGTTGCTGAGCCTGCTGTTACGCCAGTAGGGGAATCAACAAGACATGAAGTCGAATTAATCCGTGACAAAGACTACAAGTGTGTTCAGTGCCATAAAGATTCAAAAGAAACGGTATTGGGTTCACATGGTGAAAGTGCACACGCTTTGCTTGGCCGTGAAGTAAATTGTACCGACTGTCATAGTTCTATTAGCCCCGACCACCGCGAAGGCGCGCCTAAAGTGGTGAAGTATCGTGAGGCTCAATCACAACCAGGTACCGACAAGGTTTACCTAGATCCTAGCTTAATTTTAGATGCCAATAGCCAGTGTATCGATTGTCATAAGCCTGATGATCTGCGCGAAGCGAGTTGGACTCATGACGTACACGCACAAAACTTAACGTGTTCAAACTGCCATGATGTTCATGCGACAGAAGCAAAGGTGTTGGGCTTAGATAAGAAGCAAACCATCAAGCTGTGTGTGGATTGCCATTCAGACTTCAACCAGAAGAAAGAAGGGGAGTAATCTATGAGCTGCTCAAGAAGAAACTTTTTAGCTGGCGCGGGTGCCGTTATTTTTACTACAGGTGTTGCGGGAACCGCAGCGGTGACAAGTCGTAAAACGTTGGCCAATGTTCAAGAGGATGGGGCTAAACGTTATGGAATGATTCATGACGAAACCGCTTGTATTGGCTGTACTGCTTGTACTGAGGCGTGTCGTGAAGTAAACAAAGTGCCTGAAGGCGTATCGCGCTTAGAGATTATTAAGAGCGAACCTCAAGGTGAATATCCAAATGTTGATTACCGTTTCACTCGTAACTCTTGTCAACATTGTGATAATGCACCTTGTGTGATGGTTTGCCCAACAGGCGCCGCCTATAAAGATGAGAAGACAGGAATTGTTGATGTACATAAAGAGAAGTGTGTCGGCTGTGGTTATTGCCTGCTAGCTTGTCCATATCAAGTGCGCTTCTTCCATCCTAAGAATAAGTCGGCCGACAAATGTAACTTCTGCCGCGATACCAATCTTGCGCAAGGTAAATTACCTGCTTGTGTTGAATCTTGCCCTACCAATGCGCTGATATTTGGCGACTTAAATGACCCTAAGAGCGAGATAAACCAGGTACTTAAATCTGAAGTGGTTTACAGAGATAAGGCTTATCTAGGTACTCAGCCAAAACTCTATAAAGTGCCACACCAAAAAGGGGAGATTTGATTATGAGTGCATGGGATACAGCGTTTCAATCAGGTACCGTGGTTTGGGACTGGATCATTGCTATCTATCTGTTTTTGGCGGGTATGTCAGCGGGTGCAGTGATGATCTCGATTTACCTTAAGAGAAAGGTGATTGAGGACGATCCAGCGAATAATGGTGTATTAAAGGCAACGGCTTTTCTAGCACCATTCGGGATCATCTCAGGTTTATTGATCTTGGTTTTCCACCTGACGAAACCACTATCATTTTGGAAGATCATGATCTTTTATAATCCGACGTCAGTGATGTCGATGGGTGTGATCTTATTCCAAGTGTATATGGTGATCCTATTTGTTTGGATCGGCATTATATTCCGAAATCAGATTGCCGTATTCTTGAGTGATCAAGCATGGTTAAAAGGGCGACTCGATTTTGTCAGTAACTGGATTGGCAAATTAGAATCTTTTGAGAATGTTTTTGAAATATTCTTAGCTGTGCTTGCGCTATTACTTGCGGCTTACACTGGCTTCTTACTCTCTGCGCTAAATACCTTCCCAATGCTGAATAACCCAGTGTTGCCGATATTGTTCTTATTCTCGAGTTTATCCTCGGGAGCGGCGGCATGTATTTTATTTGGTGTGTTGGTCTTTAAGGAGTCTCCGCATAGTGCGAGTATTTCTTGGATCCACGGCTTCGAACGTCCTGTTGTTATGTTTGAACTGTTTGTCCTTGTTACTTTCTTCACTGGGCTTATCTTCGCTGGTGGTCAAAGTGAGCAGGCAGTATGGAACGCGATTGGCGGTGGTTTCTGGGCAAGTTGGTTCTGGTATGGCGTAATTGGTGTGGGTATGGTTTTACCCTTGTTGCTGAATGCCGTGACACCAGCATCGGTTCGCCATAGTACTGTGTATATTTTCTCGGTGACTTCACTAAGCCTAATGGGCGTATTAATGCTGCGAACGTTTGTCCTTTATGCAGGACAATTAACGTTAGCTTAATTTCGCTCAAGGTTATAAGTGAGTGGATGTTGGATACTAAACATCTGCTCACTAAATTTCTTTTCGCTGAGTAGCAATAGCTAGTTGAGTTACATCAGCTAGTTGAGCAATCAATGCCAATAATGGTTTAACTTGGTTCTGCTTAGGTAGAGCCTGATTGAGGTGATATGGTCGGTTCTTTGGGGCTGTTTAGTTTAATTTTAGTCGCTGTTCTCAGCAGCATTATCGCTGTGTATTCGATGTATCAAATGCTAACTAAACAAGCACAAAATGTGGCTTTAATTCGCAGTTTCTCCCTCTCTAGCGCTTTGTTTTCCATTGGCGCTATCGTTTTACTTGGCTATGCCTTTGTAGGTGACGACTTTTCCATCCTCTATGTTGCAGAACACTCCAATACTCAATTACCCACCTTCTTCAAAATGGCCGCTGTGTGGGCTGGACATGAAGGCTCATTGCTATTTTGGGTCTTAACCATTAGCTGTTGGTCGGGTGTGATTGCCCTACAAAAGCAATATTCTTCTGAGTATCAGAGCCGCGTATTGTGGGTGATGAATGTGTTACTCGCGATATTTGCATGGTTTACCTTATTTGCTTCGAACCCATTTGAACTGAATTCGACCTTGCCACTTGAAGGGCGTGACCTTAACCCAATGCTGCAAGACGTTGGTTTGATATTCCATCCGCCTCTGTTGTATTTGGGTTATGTTGGTTTCTCTGTGGTCTTGGCATTTGCTGTGGCCGCTTTGCTGGTGGATCCGATTGAGTTCGATTGGGTCGCTCATTGTCGCAGTTGTTGTTTGGTCGCTTGGATCTTTTTAACCGCAGGGATCATTCTTGGTTCTTGGTGGGCATACTACGAGTTAGGGTGGGGTGGTTGGTGGTTCTGGGACCCGGTAGAAAATGCCAGCCTATTACCTTGGCTAACATCAACCGCTCTATTGCACAGTTTGGGTGTTGCTAAAGGCAAGCAACAGTTGCTGAAGTGGTCACTTAGCCTTGCTTTCATTACGTTTTGTTTAAGTATCCTCGGTACTTTTATTGTTCGATCTGGCGTCCTCACTTCCGTTCATGCTTTTGCTGTTGACCCAACCAAAGGTATCGCGCTGTTGCTGATACTGGTTTTGGTGTTAGTGAGTTCGTTTTCTCTTCTTATTGTTCGTGGTGAATCTTTCGAGTCGAATCCAATCACTAGCTTTGCGAGTAAAAGTTTTTTGAGTTTAGTGGCGGTACTTATATTTGTACTGGGTACGGCGGTGGTGGTGTTTGGTACCTTCTACCCAATGGTTTTTGAATTACTTGGCCTTGGAAATATCTCTGTGGGCGCACCTTACTTTAATCTTCTTATTACGCCATTGGCTCTGCTTGCGATGGGAGTGATAGGGTTAGCGCCATTGCTCAGTATCAAACCTCAAGCGTCGAAAGGTGTGATTGGAATTATTGCCTTATTGTCTCTCTGTCTTGGCTTTGTAACTTATGTTTTGCAAGTTGAAGCGATCCAAGTGATGGTGCTAATGACATGGTCACTTGCGTTTTGGGTAGCCCTGACTCATGTTTACGGCTTAGCGGTAACGCGCAACTCTAAGTTTCAACGCAAAGTATGGGTGATGACGTTGGCGCATGTGGGTGTCGCAGTATTAGCGATAGGTGCCGCGATGAACAGTTACCATTCATTTGAGCGAAGTTACAAATTGAGCCCAGGTGAAGAGGTTGAGTTTATGGGCTGGACGCTCTCTCATCGTGATACCGAGCTCTATGTCGCCTCCAACTTTACTGCAGAAAAAGCGATACTCGAATTAGATGCTAGCGAGAAAAGCTTTTCCATCGCGCCAGAAAGAAGACACTACCAAGTTCGTGTTATGAACATGAGTGAGCCTGCAATGAAGTGGTTCTGGCATGGCGATGTTTATATCACCATGGGCGAGAAAGTCGATTCCACCGCTTACGCATTTCGTGTTCAGTATAAGGCGTATGCGCGCTGGATCTGGTTTGGTGGGCTGTTCTCCATTATCGGCGCTTTGCTCTCATTGACTCATCGTAAAAAGAAAACCGTTAAGGCGTCACAGTATGCATAACAGCGTTCGTAACAAGCTAATTACTCTAATTGCCTTAGCATTGATTGTGGTGCTGGGATTTGTCTTTGCGCTTGATAATAAGCAGCAATCGACCATGGTGTCTGAACAACAAAGGGCATTTCCAGAATTTACATCGAGTGCGTTAGTGAATAGTGAAGGCGTCAGTGGTCAGCAGAAAGTTACGCTTACTGATGTCACGCAGCACCCTTATCAACTGGTTAATGTATGGGCATCTTGGTGCGGGATATGTAAAACCGAACATTCATTTTTGCTTCAACTTCACGATAAAGGCATTCCCATCGTTGGGCTCAATTATCGAGATAACTCTGGGGCTGCGATTAACGTGTTATCGAACGATGGCAACCCGTACTTAACCGTGATCAGTGACCCTCAAGGCAAGTTAGCGTTAGAGTTGGGCGTAATCGGCACACCTGAAACGTATTTGGTTGATGCCAATGGCCAGATCATTAAAAAGCTATTGGGCGTGATTAATGAAATGGTATGGAAAGATGAGCTTGCGATGTATTTTGATGGTGTGAATGGATGATGAAGTCTCTAATACAAACCTTGTTTATGCTGTCAGCTCTTTTAGTGATTAGCCTTTCAACCATGGCTGAAGATCTGTTTACTGCCAGTAATACAGAGACGAGTATTCAAGTTGAACTGTTTGAGTTTGAAAACCCAGAACAACAGCAACGTGCTATTAGCTTGGCGAAAACGTTACGCTGCCCACAATGTCAAAACCAAAATCTGATTGAATCCAACTCACCAATAGCAAAAGACTTACGCCTTGTTGTGTTCAATATGGTGAAAGCAGGGAAGAGTAATAATGAGATTACTCGATATATGACGGAAAGATTTGGTGAATTTGTACTTTATAAGCCGGCGATGAAGGTTTCAAATCTATTACTTTGGTTGCTACCGAGCCTATTATTTCTCTTATTTATATATTTATCAGTAAAAAGTGTTAGGAAGAGCTCATAAAAATTGTGTATTACTGTTTACCAACTGACCTGTATTTTGTAACATTAACCGATTATAAAGGCTAAGCACTGCTATATAAGGATGTATCTGTGGATAACGTAATCTCAAATTTAAAGAAAGAGTTCCATACTCATGTCCAGTCAGATAAATGGGCAGAGAGATACAGTGCTAAGTCGAGCATTTCTACGCTTACGCAAGAAGAGCTAACCGAATTAGAGAATGCTTGGGTGCAACTTGTCATCTGGAAGCAAACTCAAGTAAGTTGAGCGTTCTGTAAAAAAGTGTAGTTTTAGCCGCAACTGTTTAATTTATAACCCCATGTTGGTCATCCCAATGTGGGGTTTTTTCTTACTTGAAAAATAATTGTTATATTATAACAATTTGTACAAGGTCGACCTTGAAAAAAATTGTTAACAGCCTCATAGTGTCTATCATTAGATAGTTAGCTACAAAATATTGCCTAGACATATAATGTAGCGTCGTTAAATACATCGAATTTTCAAGTGAGTATAGCTATGGCGGAAGTGCGTGCCAGAATAGATTTCAAAGTAGGGGTAACAAGCAGTATAGATGCTGAACTTCTGTCTTTTCATGGATTGAAAACAGATAAAGAGCATGTTGCTGTGATATTTAAATCAGCAGACAAGACACAAGACATACCTCTTGTTCGTATGCACTCTGAGTGCCTGACTGGTGATGTTTTCCATTCCTCTCGCTGTGACTGTGGTGAGCAGCTAGACGAAACCATTAGAATTATGGGTGAGACGGGTGGAGTGATTCTTTACTTACGCCAAGAAGGTCGTGGTATTGGCTTGTACAACAAAATCGATGCGTACCGTCTGCAAAGCGAAGGCATGAACACCTATGAAGCCAACAACCACCTAGGTTTTGGCGATGACCTACGCGATTTTACTGAAGCTGCTGAAATGCTACGCGCCTTAGGTACTACAAAAATCCGCTTAGTCACCAACAACCCTAAGAAGATCAATGAGCTAAAATCTTTTGGTATTGAGATTGAAGAAGTGGTGAATACCTCTGCTCATATCAAATCGGGTAATGAAAGCTACCTGAAGGCAAAAGTCTCACACGGTAAGCATAATCTGGATATCTGATTAGCCTCTTTGTTACGCTTAACATAAAAATGTTTAAAGACCTCACATATGTGAGGTTTTTTTGTATTTATCTTGCAATAAAATTGTAAGTTTGTATTATTTCAATCCGTAGTGCAAATGATAATGGTTTGCACTATTACTACGAATAATAATTTAAAGCTCAACAAGGATGCTTCATGACCATTAAATCTTTAGTGACAAAAGCCGTAACTTCGTCACTCATTTTTGCCTCTGCTTCTTCTTTCGCAGCAGTAACTCAAGATCAAGTTGTAGAACATTACGCAGATATTGCGCATGCAGTGTTTGCAGATTCAGTAATTACAGCAAAAGCGTTGAACTCTTCTATTGATACCTTCTTAGCTTCTCCTTCTGCTGGCAACTTCGAACAAGTAAAACAAGCTTGGCTTGAGTCTCGCGTACCATACCAACAGTCAGAAGTTTTCCGCTTCGGCAACGCTGTTGTTGATGATTGGGAAGGCCAACTGAACGCATGGCCACTAGATGAAGGCCTGATTGATTATGTTTCGACTGATTACCAATATGAACTTGGTAACGAAGGCGCTAGCGCAAACATCGTGGCTAACAAGACTTTCCAAATTGGTCAGACTACCGTTGATGCAACCAACATCACCCCTGAGCTAATCGCAGACTTGAACGAGATCGGTGGTTCTGAAGCGAACGTAGCGTCTGGCTACCACGCAATTGAATTCCTACTTTGGGGCCAAGATTTAAACGGTACAAACAGCGGTGCAGGTGAGCGTGCTTACACTGATTTCGTTGTTGGCGCTGAGTGTACTAACGGCAACTGTGACCGTCGTGGCGCATACCTAAAAGCATCTGCTGAGCTACTTATCCAAGACCTAGAATGGATGGAAAAGCAGTGGGCTGAAGGCGAGAAAGGCAACTACCGTCAAGAGCTTCTTTCAGAATCTAGCGAGAATGGTCTTCGTAAAATGCTGTTTGGCATGGGTTCACTGTCTCTAGGTGAGCTAGCGGGTGAGCGTATGAAGGTTGCACTAGAAGCAAACTCTACTGAAGACGAGCACGATTGTTTCTCTGATAACACGCACAACTCTCACTACTACAACGAGCAAGGCATCTACAACGTTTACACGGGTCTATACAAGCGTGAAGACGGTACTCTGCTTTCCGGCCCAAGCCTGTTCGACCTAGTAGAGCAAAAAGATGAGCAAGCTGCGAAAGAGATTCAAAAGCAGTTTGACCTAGCACGTGCACAAGTAGGCGAATTAGTAACGTCTGCAGAGAAAAACAACCAGCACTTCGATCAGCTAATCGCTGCTGACAACGCTGCGGGTAATGCACTAGTAAACAAAACAATTGTTGCGCTAGTGTCTCAAACAGCGGCTATTGAGCGTGCTGCGGGTGTGATTGGCATTGATAGCCTAAACCCAGACACAGCGGATCACGAGTTCTAAGAACCCGAGCCGACACAAATGTAAGGGCTCTGATTGAGCCCTTAATTGTTTGATCCTCAAGAAAGCCACACCCACATAAAAACTAAAATCAAAAACACAGCAAGGCAATGTATGAAGTCGTATCTCTCAGCCTCACTATTAACCGCACTGTTTTTAGTATCTCCATTACACGCTCATGAAACCTACTCTGGCGGCAAAACGACCGTGAAGAAAGAAGGAGCGAACGCTTTTTCCCTTCCCGCAGCCAATCTACCAATGAGTAAGCGCTTGGATTTCAGCGTAGGTAATAGCTTCTTTAGAAACCCTTGGGTTCCTGCACCGTCATCAACCGATGCTCGTGATGGGTTAGGACCACTATTTAATACTAACGGCTGTCAAAACTGCCACATCAAAGATGGTCGTGGTCACGCGCCAGAAGAAGGAGATGAGAACGCAGTATCCATGTTGGTTCGTTTAAGCATTCCGGCTGAAACGCCTGAGCAGCGACAAGCCTTCATTCGAGATGGTGGAATTCCAGAGCCGACGTACGGCGGTCAGCTACAAGATTTTGCGCTTCAAGGTGTAAAACCAGAGGGCAAAGTGAACATTAGCTACACGGATGTTCCTGTTGAATTCAAAGACGGCACCGTCGTTACTCTGCGTAAACCCACTTTAAATATTACTGAACTTGCTTTCGGCGAGATGCATCCTAAGACCGAGTTTTCAGCTCGAGTGGCGCCGCCAATGATTGGTCTTGGTCTGCTTGAAAGTATCCCACAAGAAACGATTCTAGGATTTGCAGAGCAGCAATTTGCTGACAAGCAAGGTGTGTCGGGTAAAGCTAACTATGTTCTTGATGTTCAAACCAATGAAATGGCGCTAGGTCGTTTTGGTTGGAAAGCCGGGCAGCCAAACTTAATGCAGCAAAACGCGGCGGCATTTAATGGTGACTTAGGCCTGACAAGCCGCTTATTTCCGAATGAAAACTGCACATCAGCGCAATCAACCTGTGATGATTTTCCAAATGGTGGCGAGCCAGAAGTCAGTGACAATATCTTAGATTTTGTTGAGTTCTATTCGCAGCATCTCGCAGTACCTATTCGTCGTAATGTCGATAGCCCAGCTGTCGTACAAGGTAAAAAACTGTTCAAAGACGTTGGTTGTCAAAGCTGTCACCAGGCCGAATTCCGCACGGCAGAGCGAGAAGGTCTGTCTGCATTATCTAATCAGTTAATTAGCCCATATACCGACATGTTGCTACACGACATGGGTGAAGGCTTAGCGGACAATCGCCCTGAGTATCTTGCCAATGGTCAAGAGTGGCGTACCACACCACTTTGGGGATTAGGTTATACCAAAGAAGTGAACGGTCATACGTTCTTACTTCATGACGGTCGCGCAAGAAACGTTATGGAAGCGGTACTTTGGCATGGTGGTGAAGCAGAAATGGCAAAACAAAAAGTATTAGCTTTGAGTAGCAGTGAACGCGAAGCACTACTAGCGTTTTTGGACTCATTATAGGCTGTCTTGAATTCAGTTAAGCCAACGGCTTAGTTACTTAAGAAAACCGCTAACAAAAGACTGACTACCGCTGAACTTGTAGGAATACGAGGCCAGCGGTCGTTTCATATTTATTGAACTCATATAATTAAAAGAAAAACTAGGAAGTAAGGTAACAGCATGGCACATAAATTTTTGTTAATGCCCTTGTCGGTATTAATCATGGCAGGCTGCCAGTCATCGGGTGAGCAAACGGCTTCATCTGAGGTTAACGGTGTCTCTTATCAAGCAGACACGACTGCTCATATCAGCCGTAGCGTGTATCAACAAGAGTTTGATTCAGCCGTGCTATTCGCTAAGCAAGCCGGTGAGCTGGAAGTCTTGATGCAGGGTTACTGTGAAACCAACAATATTGAGCTGGATGCGTTGGAAAATCAGTGGCAGCTCACCATGAACAGCTGGATGGCACTGCAAGGACAAGAAAGAGGCCCAACAGCGGCATTGGAACAGAGCTGGAATGTTCAGTTTTGGCCAGACAAAAAGAACACCACAGGTCTAAAAATGCGTCAACTGACTCAGCAAGATAAAGCTTGGTCACAAGATGAAATCGCACAGCAGAGTGTGACTGTTCAAGGGCTTGGCGCCTTGGAGTGGTCTCTGTACGACGAGCAATCTCCATTGCTTCAAGACAAAGCTTCAGGTTGTCTATCTTCACAAGCTATCGCACAAAACCTGGCGATGAAATCGGCCTCTATTGCTGAAGCTTGGCAGGTTAACCCGTGGTTAGCACTGGACGAGATGCGTTGGGAATCGGAGTACATCGCTTTGTTGACCAATCAACTTGATTACAGCATGAAAAAACTGAGTCGTCCGATGGCTAAAATTGGTCATCCACGCCCTTACTTCTCGGAATCATGGCGCGCTCAAACCTCAATGACTCAGCTGAAATCGAACGTAGCGGCGCTAGAGAAATTGTACTTAGCAGATGGTAATGGTCTTGATGGTTTATTGAGAGAAAAGGGCTTAAATGACCTTGCCGATCGTGTAGCTGCCCAGTTCACGCTAACCTTAGATACTTGGCCTACAGACTCTAGCTTGTTTACTCTATTACAGAGCAAAGAGGGCTACCGAGAGGTGCTGACTCAATACAACAAACTAGAACGTTTGAAGTACCTGATTCATGAAGAAGTAGCGATAGAGCTTGGCGTGGTAATAGGATTTAATGCTACCGATGGTGACTGATAATACGAGAAGATCGTTACTCAAGGCTGCACTGGGTTGTGCAGCTGTTCCATTGCTTCCGTTTGGGTGTGCGACTCGAAAGGATGGGGTGAGTGCGTCGAACGATCCCCAACTGATTGGCTGTGCGCTTAATGGTCGTGGTCAATATTCTGCAGTTGTGGCTGACGAATTTGGCATGCCACTGAGCCAACTTCCCATCCCCAATCGTGGCCATGGCGTCGCGATTTGCCCAACCTCATCGCATGCGGTGGTTTTTGCTCGTCGTCCTGGTGACTATTTTATGGTGTTTGACTATAAAAACGGTCAGCAGATCAAAATGGTCGTCAAAGGTAACAACCGCCACTTCTATGGTCATGGGGTTTACTCATTAGATGGCAAGTTACTGTATGCCACCGAAGGGAAAACGGACACCAGCCAAGGCGTGATTGGCGTTTACGATGTCGCGCAAGGCTATCGTAAGGTCGAAGAGTTCACTGGTTTCGGTATCGGCCCACATGAAGTGATCATCATGCCGGATGGTAATCTCGCGATCGGCGTTGGTGGCGTTCATACTGATGGTAGAACACCGAAAAACCTCGATTCGATGCTGCCGAGCTTGAGTTATGTTTCTCCTGAAGGTGTGTTACTTGATCAGGTTGAATTGTTGGATAAGAAGCTGAGCATTCGACATTTAGCCCATGATGGTGCTGAAACGGTACTTTGTGGCCAGCAATATCGTGGTGAACCAGATGAGTATCCTTCGCTATTGGCGATGCATACTAAAGGCGGCCAGTTTGAATCACTGAACGCAGAGCCTGAGCAATGGGCAAGGTTCAATCACTATATCGCCAGTATTGCGGCGTCAGACGATTGGATTATTGCGACTTCGCCAAGAGGCAATTGCTACGGTATTTGGTCGAAAGAGACCAAAGAATTAGTAGAACTGTCTGCATTATCTGACGCTTCTGGTGCTGTGCTGTTTGATGGTGAGTTTCGATTAAGCTCTGGGGCGGGCAGTGTGGTTAGCCAGCGCAAGCCTTATGAGAAATCAACTCAGCAATCATCGGTCCAGTGGGATAATCACTGGAGTGCAATTTGATTCATAAATCTCTTAAAAAATAACATGCTTACTCCCGTTTCTTTGCCATACTTATGGAATTGCTGGTGACGGAGTTAAGCATGTTAGCAAAATACTTCTGTGGATTATTGGTGTTAGTTTCCGTGCATGCATGGAGCTATGCGAGTTCTGACGAGAGCCGTTTCATTCCGGCGGAATCAGAACTCTCTTTCATGCTTATATATCCAGAGCTCACACAGAGTATCTATCAAGACACTTCTCTGCCTATCCTTTGGGATTCTCCTGAGCTGGTTAAAGCGTTTGAGTTCCAATTGTCGCTTCTTGAACAAGCGCAAATGGCACCACTCTTCGAGCGACAACTCAAGCAAATCCGTCACTATCAATCCCATGCTCAATGGCAAGAGTTGGACATATTACTTACCGATACTTTTATCTACTACCTGAGCTACGTTGAAAATGCGCCGCTTGCCGGTAAAGATTGGTACTTCTCGGGCAAGTTGCATTCCAAATTACCTGCGCCTTCTCCGCATATTCTGATGAGCTTAAAAAGCAGCGTTGCCAATGATTACTTATTGGAGATGGTGTTGTCTTACGCGCCGCCTGTTGGGGATTTTGACCAATTCAAAGCAACCTATTCGGTGTTAGAAACCGCCTCTGAACTCAATATTGAACGATATAGACAGAAAGGTTTGAAGCGCTTGGGTGACGAGCTTTCAGACAAGACGGTTCTTGTTGAGCGCATTGCTTTGGTTGGTGTTGATACCTCGATGATCGCGGTCGATTTTCCCAAGTTCGATCGAGATCTGCAAAAGGCGATTAAATCTTTCCAACGCATGCACGGTCTTACGGATGATGGGATCATCGGGCCAGACACGATCAAATGGATCAATATGGGCTTTGATGATCGACTTACTTCCCTAGCATTGAACGCCGAGCGTGCCCGCTTATGGCCAAGAAATAGAGACTCACTGATTGTGGTGAATGTACCTAGTTTTGATATGAAGTATTGGGAAGATGGGGAAGAGGTTTTTGAATCTAAAGTTGTGGTTGGGAGAAAATCGAGAAAAACACCACTCTTAGAGATAAAGCTTGATTCGGTTATCTTAAATCCGACTTGGAACGTGCCATGGAAAATCATGGTTAAAGATATCTTGCCTAAAGTAAAAGCCGACGAGAGTTATCTTGAAACACACAATTTTCAAGTGATCGATGGTTGGCGTTCGATGGAAACTGTCGATACTAACGAGATAGATTGGCAAACGATTAACTTTAACTCTTTTCCTTATCGAATGCGCCAGCAAGCAGGCTCTAGTAACGCATTGGGTTTGTATAAGTTCAATACGCCCAACAAGCGAGCCATCTATCTCCATGACACCCCAAGTAAAAGCTTGTTTTACGATGACTTCCGCGCCTATAGCTCTGGTTGTATTCGTGTTGAGCATGCCGAGGAACTCGCGGAGTTGTTATTTGCGACTAAGGTAAAGAAAGTGCCGAATCAGGATGATGAACTTGCGCCCAATACTAAGGTTCGTCTCAAGAAGCGAATTCCAGTGCATATCATTTATCAAACCGTGTTGTTTGAAGAAGGAGGCATACAATACCGCGGTGATATCTACCAATATGATAAAGAGGGCGGTTGATTGAAATATGGTCAAGAAAGGTGATCTTGACTGAAAAATGACAACCAAGCTTCTATTGATAAAATTATAATGAGTATCAATAACTAACCGTGCAAAGGTTACAAATACTAACGTTTTGCACGGTTTTTGTACGTTGACGCAGCAAATTCCATTATGTATCGTGCATTTTTCGTTCGATCTAATTGGTTTTTTTGCTGTATGTCTCAAAGTTTATTTTCACGCCGTCAGTTTCTGACTTACGCTGGTGGTACTGCTGTAGTCGCCTCTCTTACTCCTTCTATCGCTTTCGCTTCATACCCGGATCAACCAAGAACGATTAGAATGAACAATCTTCACACTGGTGAACGATTAGAGACTTGTTATTTCGATGGCACTAACTATGTTGGTGACGAGATGGCACGCCTTAGCAAACTGTGCCGTGACTTCCGCCGCAATGAGATTCATCCAATGGATAAGAACCTGTTTGATCAGATCACTCAGATTCAAAATGTACTGGGTATTCAAAAAGAAGTTCAAATCATCTCTGGCTACCGCTCTCCAGCAACCAACGAAGCGTTGCGCTCTAAGTCGAGTGGTGTCGCTAAAAAGAGCTATCACATGCTTGGTAAAGCGATCGATTTTCGTATCGATGGTGTTGATTTAAAGGAACTGAGAGACGTAGCTAAAAGTCTGCAAGCAGGTGGTGTTGGTTATTACGCTCGTAGTAACTTCATCCACATTGATACTGGTCCAGTTCGCAGCTGGTAGAACTAAGCTGAGTTATTGAGTGATACGGTAGGCACTTGTCAAAGTAGACATCCAATGTCATAGTTTGCCCAAATTTCAGTTTGTTCTAATAATTCGGTTTATTGCTGCTCAGTTTGTTGCTGTTTAGTTTGTTATTGTTGGGTTTGTTGCCAATAACATAGCGATATTCGAGTTGTTCACCAGATTCGCTCTTTAAGGTTTGTATATGTCTCTTAAGTATCAAGTTGTACCTGTTACCTCTTTTTCTCAGAACTGCTCGATTGTGTGGTGTGATGAAACCATGGAAGGCATCGTTGTCGATCCGGGCGGTGATGTTCAACAACTCGCGGCTATCATTGAAGAACTCGGTGTTAAGGTTGTGAACTTGGTACTGACGCACGGTCACTTAGATCATGTTGGCGGTACGGTACCACTTGCTGAGATCTTGAAGGTTGAAATTGTGGGCCCGCATAAGGCAGACAACTTCTGGCTACAAGGTCTAGAGAATCAAAGTCAGATGTTTGGTTTCCCACTGTGTAAAGCTTTTGAACCAAACACTTGGTTAGAAGAGGGCGACAAAGTCACTTTTGGTAATCAAGTGATTGATGTGATTCACACGCCGGGCCACACGCCAGGTCACGTTGTACTGTTCAGTGAGCAAGCTCGTTTAGCGTTTGTGGGTGATGTGTTGTTTAACGGCGCAATTGGCCGTACTGACTTCCCACAAGGTGACTTCAATACGCTTATCGCTTCAATCAAGACTAAGCTTTGGCCACTAGGCAGTGACGTAACATTCGTTCCGGGCCATGGTCCTGAATCGACATTCGGTCGCGAGCGTGCATCAAACCCGTTCGTCGCAGATGAAATGCCTCTGTACTAATTAAATCTTTGATTTTCAAACCGATTATTTGTGTCGATTGATTGAAAATGAAGCTTAGCTTTTGTCCTGAAAGCTAAGCTTTTTTATTGTGTGTGAACTTACTGGTAAACCTTAATCAGAAAGACGTTCAGCGGCAGCCAAGTAGCGTCGAGCCAGCCCCACAAACTCTTCTCCACTCATATTCAAATCATGGGTTGATATGAAAATGTCATAACCGTGGAAGCCCCTTTGATATTTCATTCTGTTGGCAAGCATCGCCTGCAATCCAGAATAGTTTTTAATCACCGCGTTTGGACTGTTTGTCTCATTCGGTGAATCAAGGTTGTCCTGTGATTGGTTATCGTTGAAATTTACGTTGTCGGTATTCTGCGACTCTTTGTATTGGCTTAGTTCGACACAGCCACTTTCAGTACAACGCGCATGGTAATGCGATGAGTCGAGAACCATATCCTCAAAGTTGGACTCTTTGCCTGCTTGTTTGGCTCCTAAGTACAAAAGTGCTCGTTGGCTGAGCAATAATTCACAAGTTATTTTAGGGCAAATCGAATCGAGGTAGGGCGAGTAATCTTTTACTTTAATTCCGACCCAGGGCAGAGGTTGATGCCAACCATCTTGTTCATAAGTGCAAAGACCAATTTTTTGGATGTTACTCCATTTTAAAACCCAACCCCCTTTGTAAAAGTGCTGCTGAAAATGAGTCGGGGTAAGTGTGAACATCACTCGGCTGCGCAGCATCAAATAGTAGCCAGTTCCCAGAAGCGTAATACTGCAAAAAGCACCCACGATCAGTAACTTTGGATTGTCACTGTAGAGCGAAACGATCAAGCAAATGAAGCCTAAAATAATGGCGAGGATACGGTACGAGCGAGTGAATGAAGGCAAAGAGAAATTACTAAGGTGACGAGTGTCCATAGGTAACACCAAGTTTTCATATTTTTGTCTGGATGGATAACCAGTGTATATGACCCTGAATTGATAAGTCGATGTTTAAATAATAGACGCTAGTAGACAATATCGGTATTTTTCGTCGACTTTCGACGCTTCACTCTACAAATAGCTCCTGTTTTTTGGTATAAATCGCGCTTCAAATTTTCACCACTGCGAAAAGAGCAGTGAACTGGAGAAATATTCAATGAGACTTGCTCATAAGCGTAAGGTGCAGGCTAAACTGCAGAAACGCACTAAAGCGGCTGTAGTTAAAGCAGTGGCAACGCCGAAAAAAGCGAAGCCTGTCGCAGAGAAAGTTGTAGCAGAAAAAACTGTAGCAGCAAAACCAGCGGTAGAGAAAGCAGTAGCAGCAACTAAAGAAGTTGCAGTAGCACTGACTCCTAAGCAACAACAAGTTCTAGACATCGTTGTTAGCAATGCTGAAGGCATTAACCCTAAAGGTATCGGCCTAGAAGCTGGTCAAGAAGACGCGAAAGCAGCTTCATGGGCAACAGGCGCATTGAAAAAACTTCTTGAAGAAAACCTAGTAGCGAAAGAGCAGCTAGCAGGTAACAAGGTTATCTACAAAGCTATCTAATCCTGTGGGATTACATTCGCTTCGTTAAGTTTTTAAGCCTCGATTTTCGAGGCTTTTTTGTATCTGGCACATTATGCCAAGTCCGAGCCCAAATCCAAGCCTAAACCTAGGCTCTATAATCTCAATTCCAATTCGATATACGGCTTAACTGATTAGTGTTGTCTCGTGTCAGAGCTTCGAATCAGCAAGCACTAAATTAGGGCGTTAGCTAGGTAGATCAAGAGAGCAAAGCCTTGATTTTTTTCCCTAAAATACAGCAATGAATAGAGCTTCATCACGAAATGGCAATCAATTGTTAAGAGTATTTAATTATTAATACTTAGGTATTTATCAATACGCATTGCCTTGGTGAATATCCAAACTCCTTTGAAATCGACACTATTCAATCATCTCCTACGTAGTTCTACTTAATCCTTTGGTCTAATACGTAACTTTGTTAACGCCATGCGTGCGTGCTCTCCCTGATATCTTGTTGCCTCATCACGGTGCACTCTTATGTTGAATCATAAAAAATGCTCATAGAAAGAGTGTTAACCCAACAAAGGACGTGAACATGAGTCTCATTTCTAACTCCCTCACACGAGTTTTTAAAAACGTTGCAGTAACTGCTGCGGCTTGTTTAGCTTTGGTCGCTACTGGTGCTACAGCCGCTGATAAGGTTTACCGTTTAAAACTTGCGGAAACTTGGGGACCAAACTTCCCAGTTTTCGGTGATGCAACCAAAAACATGGCGGCGATGGCTGAGAAGATGTCGAATGGTCGACTGCAAATCAGAATCGATTCAGCAAACAAACACAAAGCACCTCTTGGCGTTTTTGACATGGTTAAGTCTGGTCAATACGACATGGGTCACTCAGGCTCTTACTACTGGAAAGGTAAAGTTCCAAACACTCTTTACTTCACTTCTATGCCTTTCGGTATGACGCCAGCAGAACAATACGCGTGGTTCTATCACGGTGGTGGTATGGAGTTAATGGAGCAGGTTTACTCTCCACATAACTTGATGTCTTTCCCTGGTGGTAACACGGATATCCAGATGGGGGGTTGGTTTCAAAAAGAGATCAACAGCGTTGAAGATCTACAAGGTCTGAAAATGCGAATCCCGGGCTTTGCAGGCGAGATTCTTGCTGAGCTAGGTGCTAAACCGACGAACATTGCCCCAGGTGAACTTTACACGTCTCTAGAGCGTCGCACGATTGATGCACTAGAGTGGGTAGGTCCATCGCTGGATTTACGAATGGGCTTCCACAAAATCGCGCCTTACTACTACACAGGTTGGCACGAGCCGGGTTCAGAGCTTCAATTCCTAGTGAACAAGCGTACATGGAACAAGCTGCCTGAAGACCTACAAGAAATCTTACGTGTTGCAATGCGTACTGCGGCTTACGACATGTACACACAAGCAACGCACGAAAGTGGTAAGAACTGGGTTTCAATGAAGACAGAATACCCAGATGTACAAGTGAAAGATTTCCCACCAGAGGTTATGTCTGCTCTGAAAGAAGCGAACGATCGCCTACTGGCTGCACATGCTGAGAAAGATGAGCTAGCAAAAGAGATTCAAGCTTCACAAGCAAGCTACCTAGAGCAAGTACGTTCATGGACGGATATTTCACATAGAGCTTATCTAAATAGCCAAGCGAAATAATCGACAGTTGTTGAACTGAATCTAAATGAACCCGAAGCTTTTCTTATTGAGTATTTAAGAGTGAATAAGCCGAGGGTTCATTTAAAACATAATAACTAAGCAGGATAAATCCTGTATTACGCTCAAGAACCTTTTCTACGTCCTACAGCTCGTTACCTCAGCTGCGCGATGTCTTTTCAAATTCCATGGAGTCGGGAATGCGAAGTCTAATTTATATTGAACGCCTGTTTAATCGTATCGGTGACGCACTGGGATGGCTTTCCAGTATGTTGTTTATTTTACTTATCGCCAACGTTGTGTATGACGTTGTCATGAGATATGCCTTCAACGATGTCTCTATCGCTTTCCAAGAGATGGAGTGGCACCTCTTCTCAGCCGTTTTCCTATTAGGTGTTCCTTATGCCATCAAGGCTGGTGGTCATGTGCGAGTGGATGTGTTCTACGAGCAACTGAGCTTCAAGGCACAAGCGATTATTGACCTGCTCGGCACACTGATCTTTCTGATGCCTTTTTGTTTGCTGGTTGCTTGGTTTGGTATTGATGTGGCCAAAGAGAGCTATAACCTCGGTGAAACCTCAGGTGACCCGGGTGGCTTGCCATATCGCTGGATCATCAAAGCTATGATCCCGCTGTCATTCTTCTTAATGGCACTCAGTGGCGTAGGTTTAATCCTGCATTCGCTGAACAAGATTTTTAATCCGCACCTTATCCATGCAAACAATACTCATACAAAGAATAAGTAGAGGCTGAACATGATTGGAATAGTAATGTTTTTCGTAGCCTTGTTTGCACTTTTACTTGGCTTCCCAGTGGCGTTCACCTTTGGTGGTATCGCGTTAATCTTTGGTGTTTGGGCTGAGGGCATTGAAATGTTTGCCTTCATGCCATATCGAATTCAATCCATTATGGAAAACACGGTTCTGATGGCCGTTCCATTGTTTGTTTTTATGGGGCTCGTTCTACAAAAGACCAAGCTTGCTGAGCAGTTGCTTGAGTCTATGGGGCGACTGTTTGGCGGCGTTCGTGGTGGTATCGCGATTTCAACCGTATTAGTAGGTTCACTACTTGCGGCTTCTACTGGCGTGGTTGGTGCTTCTGTTGTTGCTATGGGACTTATCTCCCTACCTGTAATGCTCAAGTACAATTACGACAAAGGCTTAGCCTGCGGCACTATTTGTGCGTCTGGTACGCTAGGGCAGATCATTCCACCCTCCATCGTATTGATTCTATTGGGTGATGTTCTAGGTGTTCCTGTAGGCGACTTGTTCCAAGCGGCGATTTGGCCGGGCGTGATGCTGGTCGGCGCGTACATCGTTTATATCTTGATATACGCAAAGCTACACCCTGAAGCGGCTCAACCTATTGAACGTGATGACTCCATCAGCCGTAAGCAGGAAGTGTTTAATGCACTGAAAGCGATTCTTCCGCCTCTAGCGTTAATCATTGTTGTACTGGGCTCTATCTTCGCAGGTGTTGCTACGCCAACAGAGTCAGCCGCATTAGGTGGCGCGGGTGCGATGATACTTGCACTGCTTTACGGTCAATTTAGTTGGTCGATGGTGTACGAGGCGTCGAAAGAGACGGTGAAAGTAACGGCGATGGTATTTGCTATCTTGTTGGGTGCAACGGCATTCTCAATGGCGTTTACCTACACTGGTGGCGACTATCTGGTTGAAGAGTGGATGCTACAACTGCCAGGTGAAAAATGGGGCTTCCTGATCATTACCATGCTGGTGATTCTGATTCTGGGTTTCTTCATCGACTTCGTAGAGATCTGTTTCATCATCGTGCCGATCATTGCGCCAGTTGCTGAACTGATGGGCATCAACATGACATGGTTCGCTATCCTTATTGCGATGAACCTACAAACTTCCTTCTTAACGCCGCCATTTGGTTTTAGTTTGTTCTATTTAAAAGGCGTAGCACCGAAAGGCGTGACGACTAAGGACATCTACCGAGGTGTGATGCCGTTCATTCTGATTCAAATCCTCGTACTTGGATCACTTCTCGCTTTCCCATCTTTCTATGGAATGTGAGTGAAGCCAAGAATGTGAATGATATGTTTCAACGGCTATCTATAAATTGCTAAAGTAAAACGGCTTATTGATGTTCAGTAAGCCGTTTTTTGTGAGGGAAAGGAATGCCTCTAAAAGCCAAGCTGATTTTGCTGACGTTGCTCCCGTTGCTGCTGGTAACGGCGAGTATTAGTTGGATCTCGCTGCACCAGACTAAGACGTTAGGCGCTAAAGAAGTCGAGATCTTTAGAGACAGCCTAATCAAGTCGCGTGAAAACGCCCTCAAAGACACGGTTGATCTCGCGTTCGACGCCATAGAACACGTCTATAACGATCCAAATATCCAAGAAGCCCAAGCCAAAAAAAAAGTTCGAACCATATTGTCTAAACTTAGATATGGCTCTGATGGGTACTTCTTCGCATACGATCGCCTCGGGACCAACTTGGTTCATCCAATTCAGCCAGAATTGATAGGCCAAAACCTACTCCAACTGCAAGATGAAGATGGCGATTTTCTGATAGAGGCTCTGTTAAGAGAAGCGCAAACCGGAGGCGGGTTTCACCAGTATTTGTGGCAAAAACCGTCGACGGGTGAGGTGGTGTCTAAGCTGAGCTACGCCGCTTGGTTAGAGCGTTGGGACTGGATGATTGGCACGGGTTTGTATATTGAAGACGTGCACCAAGAAGTGGCTTCGATGCAGGCTGCGATCAACAAGAATATTGAAACCACGTTCTTCTCGATTGTGGTGATTCTTAGCGTGACGGTGGCGGTTATTATCGTGCTGACGTTGGCCATTAACATGCATGAACATCGAATCGCGGATAATAATTTAAAAGAGCTCGCCCATAAAACGGTGATGTTCCAAGAAGACGAGAAGAAGCATTTAGCGCGAGAGCTACATGACGGTATTAATCAATTATTAGTATCAAGTCGTTGCCACTTAGAACTACTTGGTAATAAGTTACAAAATGAAAACCTCAAAGCGCATTTGAATAAGTCGCAGCATTCATTGATGCGAGCGATCGAAGAGGTGAGGCACATCTCGCATCAACTTCGCCCAAGTTCTTTGGATGATATCGGCTTAGAAGCGGCTCTGTCTTCGTTGTTATTGGATTTTCAGGCGCACTCGGGCATTGAGGTTGAAACCTTGTTTAGTACTCAGCCCGGAAAATTGAAATCAGAGGCCGCGACGACCTTATATCGAGTGGTGCAAGAGTCCCTAAATAACATAGAGAAACACGCACAAGCGACCAAAGTAACGGTTATCGCACAGCAAATTGGCAACGTGTTACAGCTTCTAATCCAAGACAACGGTGTCGGTTTCAACACCTATAAAGCGATGGAAAAACGAGGGATCGGTCTACGTAACATGAGAGAGCGAGTGGAATTCATCGGTGGTGATTTTGAATTGATGAGTGAGATTGGCCTTGGAACGGAAATTACAGTGTTACTGACACTAGAGGGATTAATGAATGAGTGAAGTTATTCGAGTTGTGATCGCTGACGATCACCAAGTGGTACTGGATGGCTTTATGGCGAGATTGGAACTTGAGCCAGATATTAGCGTGATAGGTACGGCCAGTAATGGATTAGAAGCGGTTGAGGTCGTTAAGTCTCTGCGCCCTGATGTGGTGTTGATGGACATCAGTATGCCTATCATGAACGGCATTGATGCGACCCATCTGATTAAAGAAGAAGACCCAGAAGCGAAGGTGTTGATGCTGACCATGCATAACAACCGTGAATACATCATGAAGGTGATGCAATCGGGCGCAGTCGGCTATATGTTGAAAGAGATTTCGGCTGAAAAAATGGTGCAAGCGATCAAAACGGTCAATCAAGGCTCGACCTATTTTTGTGAAAAAGTCACGCAGAATTTGTTTACTCAGCCGATTACTCCCACGCAATCTGTGAAGAATCCATTGAGCAGGCGTGAAGAAGCGGTATTGAAATTAGTCGCAAAAGGGGAGAGCAGTAAAGAGATCGCGAAGGGTTTGAATATCAGTTACCGAACGGTTGAAACCCACAGACAAAACATCAAGCATAAACTGGATATTCACTCTACGGCAGAGCTTGCTAAGTACGCTGTCAATTCGGGGCTTGTGGAGTAATCGTACGCTAAATGACACTAAATGTGTAATTTAATTACTAAATGTGTAATTCAGCCCTGCTTTTTGGAGGTTTTTTTAGTATTTTTGCGACAGATTGATATTCTTCTTTTCGAAATTTAGGTGCAGAATGCAATGTTGCAAACTGTGCGCTACCAATTAGAGAGGAAGCATGGAGCCTGTAAAAGATAGGTATAGTATTGAAAATACCGATTATACAGTAGGACAAGATAACGTTCAGAAATGGGGTTTTGATGTTCATAACCCAGTATTTGGAATCAGTGCAGGAGCGATCATTGTCTTCTTGGTTGCACTTCTAGTCGCAGATCCAGAAACCGCAAAAGCGGCACTGGATGGAATCAAATGGAAAGTCATCGGTAACTTCGATGGTTTCTTCATGTGGGCAGCTAACATCTTCGTTATCTTCTGTTTTGCCCTCATTGTCTCCCCGTATGGCAAGATACGTATTGGTGGCAATGATGCCAAAGCAGAGCACTCTAACCTGTCTTGGATGTCGATGTTATTCGCCGCAGGAATGGGTATTGGCCTGATGTTCTGGGGTGTAGCTGAACCCGTCGCTTACTTCACAGGTTGGTATGAAACACCGCTCGGTGTTGAAGCTTATTCTCCTGAAGCGGCTAAGTTGGCATTAGGTGCAACCATCTACAACTGGGGTCTTCACGGTTGGTCGATTTACGCTGTTGTTGCTCTAGCCCTCGCTTTCTTCACCTTCAATAAAGGCTTACCGCTTTCAATTCGCTCAATCTTTTACCCACTATTGGGTGATAGAACTTGGGGTTGGTTTGGTCATATTGTTGATATCGTGGCGGTATTGGCAACGCTATTTGGCCTTGCAACATCATTGGGCCTAGGCGCACAACAAGCGACCAGTGGTATTAACCATGTGTTTGGTACCGACGGTGGTATTGGCATGCAGCTAGTTGTTATCGCAGTGGTTACTTTCTTAGCAACAATGTCAGTCATTCGCGGCATTAACGGTGGTGTAAAGGTTCTGAGTAACATCAATATGTTGGTTGCTTTGGGTTTACTTATCTTTGTGACGATTGCTGGTGGTATGGCGGGTATTAAAGCAATCCCAACCGCACTAATGGGCTACATTGAAAACTTTATTCCTCTAAGTAATCCTCATGGTCGTGATGATGAAACTTGGATGCAAGGCTGGACGGTATTCTACTGGGCTTGGTGGATGTCTTGGTCACCATTCGTTGGTATGTTCATCGCTCGTATCTCTAAAGGTCGTACTATTCGTGAATTCATCGTCGCTGTATTGTTCATCCCAACGACAGTAATCATCATCTGGATGGCTATTTTCGGTGGTATCGCGATTGATCAAGTGGCGAACAAGGTGGGTGAGATAGGCGTGAATGGTTTGCAAGATATTACGCTTTCTCTATTCCACACTTATGATGCGCTACCAATGAGTTCTATGCTTTCTGTAGTATCGATTGGTTTGATTATGGTGTTCTTCATCACCTCGTCAGATTCAGGCTCATTAGTTATCGACAGCATTACTTCTGGCGGTAAAGTTGATGCCCCTGTTCCTCAACGTGTATTTTGGGCGTTGATGGGCGGTGCGATTGCAGCCGTTCTATTGTGGGTTGGCGGTACGGAATCCATTCAAGCACTGCAAGCTGGAACGGTATCAATGGCGCTACCATTTGCGTTCATATTATTGCTTATGTGCCTAAGCTTATTGTTAGGTTTACGAACTGAAAATCAATTGGTTAAACACCGAAATGCTTTGAGTTGAAAGTAATATTGAATTAAAGGCCGACATGTTCGGATTTTTTTTCAACATTAATTTGAGTATTTACGTGAATATTGGATGAAAACCAAACGAACCGCTTCAGGTTTACTGAAAACAATAAGTTAACCTGCTAAACTTCAGACATCCAAGTATTTGAATTAATGTGACAACAGCTTGTGCTACTTGGATTGTAGGTTCGAGTTTGTGATTAGGTCACAGGTAAGTAAGGGATATTAGTAGTATTCCGTAGAGAGGGATAATGACTAAAGGTATAGATAAATACAGTATCGACAGTACCGATTACACTGTTGGTCAGGATAACGTCCAAAAATGGGGTTTCGACGTACATAACCCAGTATTTGGCATTAGTGCAGGTTTGATTGCTCTGTTTTTGATTGGTGTTCTGGTTACTGATACTGCATCAGCGAAGGCCGCACTGGATGGCGTTAAAGGGCAAATCATCAATTCATTCGATTGGCTGTTCATCTGGTCAGGCAATATTTTTGTAATCTTCTGCTTAGGCTTGATCGTTTCTCCGTTTGGTAAAATCCGCCTTGGTGGTGTTGATGCAACGGCAGATTACTCGTTCATGTCTTGGTTATCCATGTTGTTCGCAGCAGGTATGGGTATCGGATTGATGTTCTGGAGTGTGGCAGAGCCAGCGGCTTACTACACTGGTTGGTTTGAGACGCCACTTGGCGTAGAGCCGAACACACCAGAGGCGGCAAAACTGGCGCTGGGCGCAACCATGTATCACTGGGGGCTGCACCCTTGGGCTATTTATGGCGTGGTTGCTCTTTCGTTAGCATTCTTCTCTTACAACAAGGGATTGCCGCTTTCGATTCGTTCTATCTTTTACCCAATTTTAGGTGATAGAGCTTGGGGCTGGGCAGGTCACATTGTTGATATTCTTGCTGTACTTGCAACGCTATTTGGTCTGGCGACATCGTTAGGTCTTGGTGCACAACAAGCGGCAAGTGGTATTCAGCATGTATTCGGCATTGAAGCGGGCTTAGGTCTGCAAGTTATTGTGATTACAGCGGTGACTTTATTGGCGGTAGTATCAGTACTTCGTGGTATTGATGGTGGCGTTAAAGTTATCAGTAACATCAACATGTTGGTGGCTTTCCTACTGCTTATCTTAGTGGCTCTAATCGGCTACGCGGTGACTTTAGGTTCTATCCCAACGACATTGATGGCATACATTGAAAACATCATTCCGTTGAGTAACCCTCACGGTCGTGAAGATGAAACGTGGATGCACGGTTGGACTGTATTCTACTGGGCTTGGTGGATCTCATGGTCTCCATTCGTAGGTATGTTTATCGCACGTGTTTCTAAAGGTCGTACCGTTCGTGAGTTCATCACAGCAGTACTGATTGTACCGACTACAGTGACTATCATTTGGATGTCAGTATTCGGTGGCATGGCGATTGACCAAATCGTGAATAACGTTGGTATTCTTGGTCAAGACGGCCTAACAGATGTATCACTAGCAATGTTCCAAATGTTTGATGCACTGCCGTTCGGGACTCTGCTTTCAATCATTGCGGTTGTATTGGTTCTAGTATTCTTCATTACATCGTCTGACTCAGGCTCTCTAGTAATCGACAGCATCACCGCGGGTGGTAAAGTTGATACGCCTGTGCCTCAACGTGTGTTCTGGGCGTTCCTTGAAGGTGCGATTGCTGTGGCTCTATTGTGGGTTGGTGGTACTGAAGCAGTACAAGCTCTACAAGCGGGTGCAATCTCGACGGCATTACCATTTACCATCATTCTATTACTGATGTGTGTGAGCTTGCTAATGGGTATGCGTACAGAAAAACGCTAGGCTTTTTAAGCTGA
This sequence comes from Vibrio sp. 10N.247.310.23, assembly GCF_041467155.1. NCBI lineage: Bacteria > Pseudomonadati > Pseudomonadota > Gammaproteobacteria > Vibrionales > Vibrionaceae > Vibrio > Vibrio sp. 10N.247.310.23. Next base: position 28,974 of record NZ_JBFSTZ010000008.1, read on the forward strand.
AATCTACTGCAATTTATACGCAGTAGAACGGTAAACAATATGAAGGCAGAAGAGGAAACTCTTCTGCCTTTTTTGTTTCCTCTTTACCGTGTTTTCTTGTCTCTTTTAAGCATGTGAAGTGCGATAAAAATGTTAATAACCGTAGAGACAACATCGCCTTAAATTTGGCGATAAGCCAAGGATTTGACATTACTTAAGCTTATGGTTTGCTTAAAATTATATTCCAATATTAAATTGTGAAATCGCTCGAATTTAATACTAATATTGGGTAGTATGCGCGAGATTTCCCACCACTCGTGAAACTTTGACATGAAACTAACACTAAAGCAGAAGTTGATAGGCGCTAGCCTATCTGCTGTTGTCGTTATGGCTACAGCGTTGACTTGGTTGTCAGCAAACCAATTATTTGAACAGACTCGTAATGGCGTATACCTACGAGCTGAAAGCGTATCTGAAGCAGCATCTGAAGGTATTAAAAACTGGATTGATATCCGTACTGATATCGCATCAGCATTTAATGACTTTTCACGAGAGGATGATGTTGTTCCTTTCCTTAGACAAGCTCGTGTAGCGGGTGGCTTTGACGATATCTTTTTAGGTACTCCAGAAGGTGGAATGTACCGTTCACATCCTGAACGTAATCGTGCAGATTACGATCCTCGTCAACGTCCTTGGTACCAAGAAGCAAACGCTGCAGGTAAGCAAATCATTACTACGGCTTACCAAGATGCAATCACCAAAGCACTTCTAGTAACGATCGCAGAACCTGTTCGCCACAATGGCCAACTTGTTGGTGTTGTTGGTGCAGACGTACTGATCGACCAGTTGGTTAACGATGTAATCAGCCTTGATGTTGGTGACAACGCTTACGCAATGCTAATTGATGCCTCTGACGGCACATTTCTAGCACACCCAGATTCAGCACTAAGCTTGAAGCCGGTAAGCCAGCTTTCAAACGATATCTCTATGCCTATCATCGAAAACGCAGTGCGTACGGGTAGCATCGAGATCATCAAAGAGCGCGGCGCAGACAAGCTGCTTTACTTCACGAAGGTGCCTAACACTAACTGGATCTTCGCGGTTCAGATGGACAAAGCAACAGAAGAAGCGAACCACTCAACGCTACTTACTCAGCTGATCATCACTGCTGTCGTTATTACGCTCATCGTAATCGTACTCGTGTCTTGGTTAGTAAGCTTCCTATTCCGCGACCTAAACCGCGTTTCAGCAGCACTTGAAGAAATTGCTTCAGGTGAGGGCGATCTTACTCAACGCCTTGAGCCTAAGAGCGACGACGAAATTGGTCAGCTTGCAGCAAACTTCAACCGCTTTGTGGGTAACATGCACACCATGGTGATCAAGCTAAGCGAAGTATCTGCTGCGCTAGGCAACCAAGCACGTCAAACGGCTTCTCAAGCTGAAGAACGTAGTGCTCGTATCCAAATGCAACAAGACGAGATCAACATGGTAGCAACAGCCGTTAATGAAATGGCTGCAGCAACACAAGAGATCGCAGGTAACGCAGACCACACTGCACAGAACTCATCTGAAGCGGTTGGCGCGTGTGAGCACGGTACTGGTCAAGTGACACAGACTCAAAGCTCTATCCAAAACCTTGCTCAAGAAGTTCAAATCGCAACTAACGTGATTCTCGAGCTTGAAGAGCACGGCAACAGCATCAACGCTATCTTGTCTAACATTCAAGGTATTGCAGAACAAACGAACCTACTTGCACTTAACGCCGCTATTGAAGCAGCACGTGCCGGTGAGCAAGGTCGTGGTTTCGCAGTAGTAGCGGATGAAGTTCGAGTTCTGAGCCAACGTACACACGGTTCAACGCAAGAAATTCAACAAACGATTGAGTTGCTGCAAGGTACAACAGGCAAAGCGGTTAACATCATGAACGATAGCCGTACACTTGCTGAAACCAGTGTTGATGACGCGAACTCAGCGGCTGCAAGCCTAACGCAAATCCATGCTGCTGTTGAACGCATCAGTGACATGGCAACACAGATTGCTTCTGCTGCAGAAGAGCAAGCGTCAGTAACGTCTGAGATCACTCGTAACACTGAAGGAATCCGTGACGTATCTAACGAGCTAGCAGACGAAGCACACCAAGCTGCAGAGCAAGCTGCGCAGCTTTCTGAACTGTCTCACGAGCTAGAAAGCGAAATCAGCCGCTTCAAGCTGTAATCGAAGCCAATATAATAAAGCCCCGACTTAGGTTGGGGCTTTGATGTATCTGTACAATCTAGACTAACGAGTTATTTAAACTCAAACTTGCCCTTCATGATTGCCCAGTGGCCCGGGAATGAACATAGGAAAGAGTAGTCGCCACCGGCTGTCATTTTCTCTGTGCTGAAAGTGATTGAGGTTGACTCGCCACCACCGATAACACGAGTGAAGGCGTAAACGCGGCTGTCGTCAGGTTTTACGTAGTTATTGTCGATACCTGCCGACATACCATCGATGCCTACTGCTTGTAGCGACGCAGTGTCTGTTATAACGACGTTGTGACCCATTGATTGGGCTGGCATAGAACCAGTATGGTTTAGCGTCAGCTTCACTTCTTTACAGCTCGCTGGAACGCTTAATGTGTCAGTTGAAAATTTCATTTGATCACTAGCATCAATCGATACTTCACATTCCGAGCTCGCTTGAGCGGTAAAGCTAGCACCTACAAGCGCTATCGTTGTTGCGATTAATCGTAAAGACATACACTGTTCTCCATTATTTTAGGGGGAGGTTATTCCATGAGGTTGATTGATACGTATTATCCTAGAAAGATGATCATAGTAATGTGCTACGACTTGAATTGTGTGCAACTCGTTGCTTTGTAAATGGTAAGTTTTTGTAGGAAAGGGCAAAACTAATCAGCGCATGAACAACCGTTTAGGGGGGAATGGTTGCTCGAGACTAGAATCGCAGACAACAAAAAGCCCGAGCATAAACTCGGGCCTTGAATAGTTTTCTTGATAGCTTAAGGGGAAGCTAGATTGCCTGACGAAGTTGGAAATAACGTCCTTCTTCGCTTAACAGTTTCTCATGAGAGCCGTTTTCAACAATCTCGCCTTGTTCAATCAGAACGATAGAATCCATCGCTTCCAGACCAATCAAACGGTGCGTAATGAAGATAACCGTCTTGCCTTCGAAGTGTTTCTCGAACAGCGCCATGATGCTCTGCTCAGTTTGCTTATCTAAGCCTTCTGTCGGCTCATCTAGAAGCAGGATAGGGGCATCATGAAGAATCGCACGTGCGATACCAATACGGCGCTTCTCACCACCAGACAGTTGACGACCACCGTCACCTAACCAGCTATCAAGTGCATTATTCTCAAGCAGCTTTTCTAGGCCAACGTCTTTTAGGATGTTCGCTAAGTGATCATCGGTCGCTTCTGGTCTTGCAATCAACAAGTTGTCGCGCAAAGTACCATTTAGAATGTCGACACGCTGGCTTACCACACTGATTGATTCACGAAGCTGTGATTCATTCCACTGCGTCAGTTCAATGCCCGCGATTGATATGTAGCCCTTTTTAGGATCCCAGTAGCGAGTCAGAAGCTGAATCAGAGTCGATTTACCAGAACCTGTTTGGCCCACAATCGCAACCTTGTGCGTTGCAGGAATCGTTAGGTCGACAGCGTTCAGAACACTGCGCTCAGAGTCAGGGTAGTTGAACGTCACGTTTGAGAACGTAATATCCAGTGGCTTGTTGATGTCGAGCTTCTCTTCAGCAAACTGAACTTCAGGTTCTGACAGAATCACTTCGTTCAAGCGACGAGCAGAAGACAGAGTTTGACCTAAATGCTGGAACGCACCTGCAATTGGCATTAATAGCTCGAAGCTTGCCATAGTTGCGAATGCCATTAGCGCGATGAACGGGTCTGGTGCATTACCACCTACACCGTCAGCCGCAAGCCAAAGCATCAGAACCAGCGTCAAACCGTTGAACAGCATGAGCGCTGCTGAAGCCATACCGGTTAGGTTAGCGTTCACAAACTGGTTCGCCATCAGCTTGCGTTGCGTTTCTAGAATCGCATTACGGTAACGCTCCTCAGCACCGAACAGAGTTAGCTCGCTGTAGCCTTCAATCCAATCCAGAGTGGTAACACGAAGATCCGCTTTGTTTTGTGTCAGTTCACCGCCGTTACGTTTACCCAGCTTGTAGAACAAGATTGGCCAAACCAACAGCATGACAAGAAGGATAGAACCTAAGATTAAACCTAGTGAGCTATCAAACCACATCAAGAACAGAGTCAGGAAGAAGATCCCAAACACACCCACCGTCACTGGGCTTACTAAGCGCAAGTAAACGTGGTCCATTGCATCGACATCAGCAACCAAACGGTTCAGTAGGTCAGCATCACGAAGGTTTGAAATACGACCTGGGATCAGCGGAGCCAGCTTCTTAAAGAAGAAGATACGCAGATCAGTCAGTAGTTTGAATGTCGCATTGTGGCTCACAACACGTTCACCCCAACGACCCGCAGTACGGCTCATTGCCAAACCACGTACACCACCACCCGGCAGCATGTAGTTGAAGGTTTCACGCGCAATCGTAAGGCCAGCAACCGCAGAAGCTGAAATGAACCAACCCGATAGCGTTAACAAGCCGATAGAAGCCGACAGAGTAGCAAAAGCCAATAGCATGCCTAGCGATAGGCCAAACCAATGCTTTTTATAGAGTTTCAGGTAAGGCAGTAAATCACGCATCTAAATTACCCTTATTGTCTTGTTGAGCTAAGTTCGCGTTCAGCATCTCTTCGAATAAACCACCCGCAGTCGAAAGCTGAGAGTAATGACCTTGTTCCACAAGACCACCATCGCGCATAACCAGAATGTTATCGACCGATTGAAGAGGAGCAAGTTGGTGCGTCACAAGCAGGGCAGTGCGACTTTCGATGTTGCTATTAATGCCTTTCATCACTAACTGCTCACTGCGAGTATCTAGGCTGGCAGTAGGTTCATCTAACAACCAGAATTGGCCGTCTTGAATCATTGCGCGAGCCAAAGCCAAACGCTGAGATTGACCAACAGATAGGCCACCAGAACGGTCAGAAATCATGTAATCCAAGCCGTGCTCGGTTACAAATTCGTTAGCAAAAGATTGCTCTAGTGCGTTTTGAACTGTTTGATCGGTAATATCTTGCTTACCTAGAGTGACGTTGTCACGAATGCTGCCGTGAAGCAACAGTGGGTTTTGACCAACCCAGCTGATCGTCTTACGCCAAGGTGCCAAGTCTAAATCACGCAACTCAACGCCATTGATTTTCAAGCTTCCTTCATAAGGCATGAAACCAAGGATGGCGTTGATCAAACTTGTTTTACCCGCACCGCTTGGGCCAACTAACGCAGTCGATTGGCGAGTGTTAAGTGCGAACGAGATAGGACCAACCAGTTGAACACCTTCAGGGCTCAATACTTTCAGATCTTGAGCTTCAATATTGATGCCTTGAGCCGGGTCTAACTGAGTGTCGCCTGATTTAACTTTAGTGATGTCTGTTTCTAGGAACTCGACAATACTTTCCGCTGCGCCAACCGCTTGTTGCTTCGCGTGGTAGAAAGTACCTAAGTCACGCAGAGGTTGGTAAAACTCTGGCGCTAAGATAAGGATAAACAAACCTGCGAATAGCGTAATGCCTGCACCGTAGTGGCCGAAGTTCAGCTCACCGATGTAGGTGAAACCAAAGTAAACCGCCGTCATCGCGATAGAGATCGACGTGAAGAACTCAAGTACCGCAGAAGACAAGAAAGCGATTTTCAACACATCCATGGTGCGCGTTCTGAACACTTCAGATGCACCTTTCAATACTTCTGTTTCAGCGTTGGTGCGGTCAAATAGACGAATAGTCGTCATGGACTGCAAACGGTCGTAAAAGTGACCAGAAAGACGCTGCAGCGCTTTGAAGTTTTTACGGTTTGCATCGGCCGCTTTCATACCCACAAGTGCCATGAACATCGGTACCAGTGGAGCAGTAATCAAGAAGATCAGTCCTGCTGCCCAGTTCACTGGGAACACCACAACCAAAATAATGAATGGAATCATTACCGATAAAGACATCTGAGGTAAGTAACGAGAGAAGAAGTCTTGCATGTCTTCTACTTGTTCTAGCAACAGCGTTGCCCACGTACCGGCAGGTTTGCCTTTAATGTAAGCTGGGCCTAACTCACGTAACTTATCAAGGATGAGTTGCCTTATATAAACACGGATCTGTTCACCACAGCGATAACCTGCGATTTCACGTCCCCATGTACAGCCAGCACGGCCAACGACCGATAATGCCAAGCCTGCGAAATGACCAACCAGTTCAGATTTATCGACATTCTCGATGATCAGCTGGTGAAGAATAGAGGCGAGAAGAGCTGCTTGAGCAATTAAGAACACGCTTGAAAGTACGCCAAGGCTAATCGCAATCATAAGCCAGCGTTTCGCTAACTTACTCTGTTGCTTAAGCCACTTGTTCAAGCTGCGTTGTTTTTTCTTATCCATTATGAAGGCTTAATGATAATTATTATTTGTTGAGGGCGGGTAGTATACAAAAGAAAGCCCAGTGGATATACCACTGGGCTTTAGGGATTTACAACAAAATGTGATGACGCCCTGCATCTACTGAGGCGAGAGCACCGATAATCAAATCTGCAATCTCAGATTTACTTATCGTTAAGGCCATCTAGGAAGCGTTCAGCATCCAGTGCAGCCATACAACCTGTACCAGCAGAAGTGATCGCTTGGCGGTAGTTGTGGTCCATAACATCACCCGCAGCGAATACGCCTGGGATGCTTGTTTGTGTCGCGTTACCTTCAAGACCTGACTGAACGATGATGTAGTCATCTTTCATATCTACTTGGCCTTTGAAGATTTCAGTGTTCGGCTGGTGACCAATAGCGATGAACGCGCCCATTACGTCGATATCTTCTGTCTTATCAGACTGAGTATCTTTAATACGAACGCCAGTCACGCCCATGTCGTCGCCTAGAACTTCGTCTAGCGTGCGGTCAGTGTGAAGAACAATGTTGCCGTTCTCTACTTTGTCCATTAAACGCTTCACTAGAATCTTTTCAGCGCGGAACGTGTCACGACGGTGAATCAGGTGAACTTCAGACGCGATGTTAGATAGGTAAAGTGCTTCTTCAACAGCCGTGTTACCACCACCCACAACTGCAACTTTCTGGTTGCGGTAGAAGAAACCATCACACGTTGCACAAGCAGAAACGCCGCGGCCTTTGAATGCTTCTTCAGACTCTAAACCTAGGTACTTAGCCGATGCGCCTGTTGAGATGATCAATGCATCACACGTGTACTCGCCAGAATCGCCTTTAAGACGGAAAGGGCGGTTAGAAAGGTCGACTTCGTTAATGTGGTCGAACAGGATCTCTGTTTCAAAGCGCTCTGCGTGCTCTTTCATGCGATCCATTAGAGCTGGACCCGTTAAACCTTCAGCATCACCCGGCCAGTTTTCCACTTCTGTTGTGGTTGTAAGCTGACCACCTTGCTGCATACCCGTAACAAGTACTGGGTTTAGGTTTGCACGAGCAGCGTAAACTGCAGCTGTATAGCCAGCAGGGCCAGAACCAAGAATCAATAAATTACAGTGCTTTACGTCGCTCATGAGGACTCCGAAATTGAAATTGTTTTTATTTATAATCGCTTAGGATTGTATGGAAAATATGGAGGCAATAAAAGGTTAAACAAGGGCTGAAGTGTAATTAATCGTTATACGTTAGAACATAACCGAACTAAATGATGATCTTGTAATCCTGTGTCTTAGATCAATAGCGATAAGTCAAGGAAAGTGCTCTTGCAAACAGCTATGCATATTGCTCACTTTTAGGGCCTTCTTGATCATGGTGTTTCTATAGCAGTATTTACTTTTTTGCGTATACATTGATGAGTAGAAAAACAAGAGAACCTGAATCCTATGTTTTATTTTAAAAAGTTTGCGTTAAAAGACGCTGCAAGAATTCATCAAAATTAGCGTGCAGATAAGCGACCACAAGACGCACTTTTAGTATGAACGGCATGATTACAAACAGGTGTAATGTTGGTTAATACTTGAACTGTTGAGTGTTTCTCAGTTGTTATTTTTTTGTATGTGTTATTATTGATATTTATATATTGCGCGGAATCATTTGAACTCTATGCAGATTCTAATCCTTTTTATCAATGTGTTTATTGTGTGCCTGAATTCGGTTTTTGCTTCTCCGCTGCAGGTCAGCGGGGAACAATCTGTGTTAGCTAATGAAGCTGTAAGATGGTATGAAATGCCTTTGTTATCTGATCCAGTCGATTTTCCCATATTAAAAAAACACATTGAATCCTCTCCAAGGATTGAAACGATATTTGGTGGTGAAGGGGCGTTTGGGTTGAGAGTTGATTTGGCCAACTCCGATATCAAGTCGTCACAACAAATAGTTACACTCCGTGCAAACTATTTGGATCAAGGTTGGGGGTACTGGCAATCAACAAATGGTCAAGTAAGGCGAATACTTGATTTTGGCCAATTAAGTAACAAGAGTATCTTGCATCTGCATAGGCAAAGCTTCCCGTTAATATTGAATGCGGAGGAATCTGGAACACTTTGGCTCTACTTGGAAGCAAAGAAATTTCCAAAGGCAGTTAACTTCACTCTTCAACCTGAATATCCATTTTATATTCACGTTTTCCGCAACAATACGCTCACATTAGCTTCTATTACTGTCATGCTAACGTTGGGAGTTTTCGCTCTTTTTTGTTACTTTCAAACTAAACATCCAGTCACACTGGCTTGTGCTGGTTATGTTGGGCTACATGGCCTGGGATGGTTCGCCGCTTCAGGCGCTTGGGGGTACTTATTATCAAGCCAAAGCTGGAACCCAGTTTATTTTGGAATGGTATTGTTTCCGTTTGCGGTTGCTTTTTCTTGCTATTACACAAGATTATTGTTTGGATTTCCGCAGCATTTTATTCGTATTAATCTTACCTTTCAGGCCTTTAGTTGGCTGTGTGTCATTATCGGGTTTATTAATGTCTTTGCCCCGTTTTCGTTGACTTTTGTTATGTCCCATTTAATTGCGGCAATCTGGGTGCCGACAATGATAGTGACTGGCGTATTGATGGTTTATCAACGAAACTTTGTCGCTAAATATTATTTGATCGGTGGTCTTTGTTATGGCACGGCTTTGGTATATTACATTTTTGCGCATTTTGCACCATTGCCGACTCAGAGATCGACAGAAGTCATCGTTGTTGTTGCATTAGCAATAGATTGTACCTGCATTTTATTGTCACTGATTGAATGGTTGCGGATTCAACAACATCAACATCAGAAAACCTATATCCAGTCGAGGGTGGATAGTTTAACGGGGCTTGGAAACCGGCTGGATTTTAATGATGCGAGTAAACAATTAGTACATCATTCCTATTGTATCGTCTTCATCGATTGTGATGGCCTTAAATCGATTAATGATACTTATGGTCATGATGAAGGGGATCGCTTTTTAGAATACACCAGCCGCATGATGCGAGAAAAATTTACAGACCTTGGAATGGTTTATCGAGCTGGTGGCGACGAATTTATCTGGTTGTTGAAAGTGGATAAAGAGAAACAAGTTGAGGCTCTCTATTCTCAGATTGAGCTTAGAGTGACTCAGGTGGAAGAGCAAATTCGCAGTGCTGATTGGCCTCAGTCTGGCCTCAGTTTTGGAAGCGCATCTAGTTTTGAATGTGTCAATTTTTCTGAGTGTTTGAGCTTAGCTGACCAGCGAATGTACCAGCAGAAGCGCTCGAAGAACGGTTTTAAAAATCAGTCCAGTGAAATTGAGTGTTAGCTAAATTCCCTATTTTCTAAGTGAATCGTTTTAAGTCTAGTTAACTTATTTTCGTTTTGACTTTTGGTGTAAATGTCACCAAAGGTGGCTCTTTTAGCAACCAACCTTTCAAGCTTGCTTACCCTCTCATCTGTTTTGTGTAGAACATTCCCAATCTTTATAGTCGCCTATTTTTAACGAATTCTAAGTTAGGACATAAAGGCAGACCATCATATTCCAAATAAACGCATCATTTATAATTGTAGGTTTTATTAGAAAGCACTCTATTTGAGGGCGGTCGAGTTCCCCCCGAACTCGACCTGTTCCAGACGCGCAAGCAAAGGCGTTTGGTTTCTGGCTTAGTCATAAATTAACCAATTTCAGTTTGTTGTGTAAATAATCAATAGCTTGGCAACTGATAGGTAGGTCGTATTTTGCTGTGCAAAAGCATAGAAATGAATGATGGCGAGAGTGATGCCTGAGCTCATGCAAGGAGGCTGGCGTATTGAAGCAAAAGGGCTGACACAATATGGAACATGGTTTGCCAGTTAATAATATCGTTAAATTTAAATTTTCAGGGATTTATAACTGGCTAGTGGAGTGTGCTAGTTTTAAGAGTTGGTCATCTTTTATTCTGGTGTTATACACTGCTTTTGATTTTCAAGTTGGATTTAGTGTCTGAATTATTAAATCTGACGGGATAAATGATTGTTTAATGTTGATTTGACAAGATCTTCAAGTATCCTTTATGTAAATAAAACGTTAAATATCGAAAGTAAATTAACAATCATTAAGGAGTCGATGATGTTACATGCTCACGAAAATACCCTACATATTACCCACCTCAGTAACCACGCGGTTGAGGAGTTGTCACCTTCATTCTCTAAGTTACCAAGCACAGAGCATGCGGATGGCCAGTTTCGATTAAGAAGATACTCGGTGGTTCAATTCAGTAATGGACAAGTCGTAGAGCTAGACAAACATAACTTTGTTCAGTCTGAAGACATTAATCACTTTCAAGGTGACGTTGTTCGCCAATTCGAACCAATTGAAGCACCAATCTTAAGCAGCGAAGGCATGCAAGAGATGTGTGAGTTGTTCATTGAAACCAATGGGCTTGAAGACGGGCAAGAAATCGAAATCCACCAAATCCGCATCGCTGCCATTTTTGAAGAGACACAGGTTGCGCCAGAAGGTGTTCACCAAGATGGCTTCGACCACATCGCTTTAATTGGTGTTAACCGTCATAACATTGTGGGTGGCGAGATCATGCTGTATCAAGACTCACATGAAGCGCCATTCTTTAGAAAAGTGTTAGGCGATGGCGAGGTTGCGATGCTGGCAGACAGTAAGCTTTGGCACAATGCACAACCGATTCGTACCATAGACCACGGCGAGATGGGCTACATGGATGTGTTTGTATTAACGGCTAAGGATGCGCGCAATGTCCTTCACTCTTAATGATGTGCGCCAACAGTTTAGCGCGTTAGGCCAATATCATAACGGCAAGCCTGTGACCTTTTTTGATGGTCCGGGTGGGTCTCAGGTGCCTGAGAATGTTTTAGCTTCAATGACGGAATACCTTGGGCATTTCAATTCAAACCTAGGTGGGCACTATTTTTCTAGCCAGAAGACCACAGGTTTAATGCAGCAAGCGAGAGAAGCGGCACAAGCGCTACTCAATGCTGAGTCTTCTGGCAACGTTGTGTTCGGTGCGAACATGACCTCGCTGACCTTCCAACTTAGCCGAGCGATCAGCCGCGATTGGAAAGAGGGCGATGAAGTTATCGTCACGGCGTTAGACCATTACTCAAATGTATCGAGCTGGCAGCAAGCGGCAGACGACAAAGGCGCGATTGTTCGCCAAGTTCGTGTAGACGAGTCGGATTGCAGTTTGGATATGGCGCATTTTGAATCGCTGCTTAACGAGAAAACCAAGCTTGTCGCGGTGACGTTTGCTTCGAACACGACGGGCTCCATTGTTGATATGGCGAAAGTGATCGAACTAGCACATCAACATGGTGCGCAGGTTTATGTCGATGCCGTTCATTACGCGCCGCATCATTTGATTGATGTTCAGCAACTGAATTGTGATTTCTTAGCGTGTTCAGCGTATAAGTTCTTCGGCCCGCATGTGGGCATTGCTTATGTTGCGCCTCAATGGCTACACACGTTAAAGCCTTACAAGGTTGAGCCTGCAACCAATATCGGCCCAGGCCGTTTTGAGACAGGCACACAAAGCTTCGAAGGCCTTGCCGGTGTGATTGCTGCGGTGGATTACTTGGCGCAGTTTGGTGAGCCAACTGATTCATTACGTTCTCGTTTAGAGCAAAGCTACGCACTTTATAATAAGCATGAAAGCCAACTCAGTGAGTATTTCCTTAAACGCTTGGCCGACCTTGAAGGGGCAACGCTTTACGGGAAAACCGAGTTTGATTCGAATTTAAGAACGCCAACGTTTGCGATTACCTTTGAAAACCATTCTCCAGAGTTCATCGCCAAGAAGTTGGGTGAACATAATATCTGTGTTTGGAACGGACACTTCTACGCATTAGGGTTGGTGAAGCAGTTGGGTATTGAAGAGCAGGGCGTGGTGCGTATTGGTTGTATGCATTACAACTCGATTGAAGAGATCGACTTGCTGTTCAATGTGCTTGAAGGGATCTTGCGAAGTCACTAGCAAGAAGTAACTAACACCTAGATGGTTACAGAATTAGAAAAGAGCATGCTTCTCTCAATAATATTGAGGTGGAAGTATGCTCTTTTTGTTTGACTGAGCTTGTTTGTTCAACGGCAGTTATTCTATTAAGCCATTGATTTAACTAAGCGATTAATTTAACTAAGAAAGTTGTTTAACCAGAGCAGCACCTACAGCGTGTGCGCTGGTTGGGTTCTGGCCTGTAATCACTCGCTCATCAACAATCACAAGTTCTTGCCAAGGTTGAACCTTGTTGAAACGCGCAGCGCTACGAGCAAGAGACTCTTCCAGTAGGAATGGAATGTCGTTGATGGTGTCAAAGTCGATCTCTTCTTCGCGAGTAAAGCCAGTCACCGATTTAGAGCTTAGTAATTTTTCACCGTTGCTCAGAACAATCGGAAGCAGCGCCGCAGGGCCGTGACATACTGACGCAATCACACCACCATCTTCGTAATGCTTAGCCGCAATAGCAGCGAATTGCTCGTTGGTTGCTAGGTCTGAAAGCAAACCGAAACCACCTGGGTAGAAGATAGCATCGTAGCTTTCTGCATTAATTTGGTTTACAGGAATCGTATTGTTGATGCGGTTTTGGAAGTCATCATCAGCCAAGATCTCAGCGTTTACTGAATCCCCTTCAATATCGGTTCCGTACAATGGGCCTTTACCACCCTTGATAGAAGCGATGTCGTACTCAAAACCCGCAGCAATGATCTCTTTGAGAGCATGAGTCAGTTCAGGCGCATAAGTACCATTCGCTTGATCTGTATCGCCTAGTGTTGCGTGGTTAGTCACTGGAATTAGTATTTTTTTCATGGTTCGTCCCTTTGAGCTGCTGTTTTTTTATTTAGGTGCTGACGCTTTTCGTTAAGCACTGAAGCTTTTCGTTAGGCGCTAGGTATCGCGTTGTTACTTAGCTATCGCCGTCTTGTTGTTTCTAATACTAGTTCTAAACCAATTAGGTGATAATATGCTAAACAGGCAAAACATTGTTGCTATATAGCAAAGATAAAATACGAGTAGATTAAGTATGGATAGCTTTGAAGGGATTAACGAATTTGTTGCGGTAGCCGAATGTCACGGCTTTTCTGCAGCAGCAAAACAACTGGGTTGCAGTACCAGTCATGTAAGCCGCCAAGTCTCAAGGCTAGAAGAGAGAGTGGGTGTGGCACTGCTTGCTCGCTCTACACGAATGGTGAGCCTGACTGAGTCTGGACATACTTATTACCAACAGTGCAAAGACTTGGTGATTGGACTGCAACAGGCCAATGAACAAGTTACGTCTCAACAAACTCAGTTGAGTGGTACTTTACGTGTTAGTGCGGCGGGCGCATTTGCAGAGAACCATGTTGCCGCGGCGCTGATGGAGTTTGCCAAAGATCATCCTGAGCTCACCATAGAAATGAATTTCAATACCAAGATGGTTAACTTCATCGAAGATGGCATCGATTTCGCGATTCGTTATGGTCGATTGGACGATTCAGGATTGGTGGCAAGAAAGCTCGTCGATCGCCCGATGGCGGCAGCAGCCAGTAAAGACTACATAGAACAATTTGGTACGCCCACTCATCCAGAGCAGTTAAAAATGCACAGCTGCATTATCGCCAACAGTGATCAGTGGCTATTTGAGAAAGAGGGCAAACCGTTAAATGCAGTGCGAGTACATGGACGCTGGCGCAGTAACAATTCGAGCGCAGTACTGAAAGCATGTGAAGAGGGGCTTGGCATCGTTTATCTTCCTAAAAGCAGTTTCAATGGCAGTCTTAGCAATGGAAAACTCGTCCCTGTGTTAGAAGAGTATTGGGGAGCGGGCACAAGCAGTTGGATTGTTTATCAGAACCGTCGTTTTCTTCCACAGAGAGCACGGTTAGCTATCGACTTCTTAGTCTCATATTTCTCTGATTGGAATGAATAGTTCGTAGGTTTAAAGAATAGTGCGCAGGTTTAAAAGAATAGCGAACAGGATTTGAAGTGGTTGGGAGCGGATTCTTTCATCAGTTCAAGGCCAAAAGTAGAAAAAGATAATGGTTACATTGGTATAGGTTATCTATTTCTGTTTTTTGACGCGAATAATGGGATTGAGATGCTTGTCTACTTTTACTAACTCGTGTTAGCAATTGAATTGTAGAGAAGCTCGCAACAGTACGATATACTAGATACCATATTAGTGTCCCTAACGCGTGATAGATTCTGTGGAAGCGTTGGCAGGATGTGTTGTTATGCTCCAGTTTATGAAGTGTAGCTAGAGTGCGGAGTTGGCAATGTCTTCAATAAATTTCGAATCCACGTACGGTGTAATAACTATTCAAGATATGAATGTAGTGAGTGTTGACGCTAACTATGCTCGCATCTATGGATACCAATCGCCCGAAGAACTACTTTCTAATATCGATAGCTTTCTAGATTTAATCTCAGAAGATTACCATGTTTTAGCTTATCAAAATTACCTTGAAACGGTCAGTGGTCAACGCGACCCTCAGGTTCACACCTATACCAATATTGATCGTAATGGCAGAGAGTTCACTGTGTTTTCTATCGACCATGTGACGGAGTGGCAGGGAAGACCTGCACTGCAAGTCACGGTGATCGATCTTTCCCCTGCGATTCAGCTGCAAAATGCGGTGCTTGAGCAAGATAAGATGTATCACGACATGATCATGCAATCTGGGCAGGGCATCTTGGTTCACCGAGATTTCAAGCCGCTGATGGTTAATCAATCTTGGGTCAACATGCAAGGCGCGGCTTCCATCGAGCAAGTATTAGAGCTGGACTCTATCCTTGAACTGGTACCAAAACAGAATGCCGATGGCATCAGCAAGCACTATCACGCGATCGTATCAGGGGAGTTGTCAGGTACTAGTACCGTGGTTGAAAACATTGGCTTTGACGGCGTTCATCGGTTCTTCAATATTTACGACAATGCGATTACTTGGAAAGGTCAGCCAGCCGTTCAGGTTGTGCTCGAAGATGTGACTCAAAAGGTGATGCTGGAAAAGCAGTTGGTACACCAAGCGAACTTCGATGAAATGACCGACTTACTTAACCGCAGAGCGATTTATGAGTGGTTGAGAGAGCACATGTCCTCTAAAAACTACCTTGTTTGTATGCTGCTAGATATCGATGATTTTAAGTCGATTAATGACACTTACGGTCATATGGTCGGTGATGAGGTCATTTGTGCTTTGGCTAATATTACCAAGCGCAGTGCCGAGAAAGCCGGCGGAGTCGCAGGCCGTTGGGGTGGCGAAGAGTTCATTATATTTATCCCAAACACGTCTCTTGAAACAGCACACGAAGTGTCAGAAGAGATTCGCCAACAGTTCAATCAAGTTGAATTCAGAATCGATGAACAGTTACGATTTAATTCGAGTGTCAGTATCGGAATCAGTGATAGCCAAGCCTGTGAAGACGGTGTCACGATTGATGCACTCGTGAATTTAACCGATCAATCTCTCTATCGCGCGAAAGCCAACGGCAAGAATTGTGTAGACGGAGATGTGGTTGCGCTCTAACGCCTAAAATCGTCATCGAAAGCGAATAGGATCGACAACGAAAAATGCCCTCAAGTCATCACTTGAGGGCATTTTATTTTTTGGCTATTCACTAAGCGCTTCTAACTATAAGAAACGTTTAAGTTCTACAAGTTATGCAGACACTTCCACTTCGTAAGAGCCAAATTTACGGATGTTAATCACGCCCGTATCTAAGATTAGGTATTGGCCTTTAATACCTTGCAGCACACCAGATACTTCAGGGTTCTTGTCAAAGTTGTGCGACACAATATTCACTGGGTGCTGTTCAACTGGGTAGCTCAATGAAGTGATGTTTTCGCTCAGAATCTCGATAGCATCATCACCAAACTTCGCTCTGATCTCTTGGATTTTATCCTCAACCAACGGCAACAGTTCTTTGGCTTTTTCTACCAATTCCATATCGTCGCCGTCGCCTTTAAGCAGCGTGCGCCAGTTGGTTTTGTCAGCAATGTGCTTTGCTAACTCAACTTCGATCAGGCCAGAAATCTGACGTGTTTTTACCTTCAAGATAGGCAAACCTTGAGTCGCGCCTTGGTCAATCCAACGGGTAGGGATTTGAGTGTGACGAGTGATACCTACTTTTAGGCTTGATGTGTTCGATAGGTAAACGAAGTGATCAACCATGCAGTTCTCTTCACCCCATTGAGGCTCGCGACACGTGCCTTCATCGTAGTGACAAGTCTCTGGCTTCATGATGCACATGTCGCAGCTTGCTAGCTTTTTCATGCACACAAAACAGTGGCCTTGAGAGTAGCTCTTCTTAGTTTTCTTACCACATGAGCAGCAAAAAATATTGCCGGTGTGAGTGAGGTTGATGGTTTTACCAATCAGAGGGTTTAGCTCTACAAACTCTTCGCCTACAGGCAAACGGTAGGTAACCGCGCCATCAAGGGAAGCACTCATCTTTTTGAGTGTTCCTTTTGCTAATAAAGACATGACATTACTCGTTGTATTTTGATTATTATTTCGTCGACTCGATTGCGCTGTGAGCAGGCAGTACGGTTAACGATGATTATGCGATGAGTATAACAAATAGAGCCTGTTTTTATACGCAATATTACTTGATTCTCGCCGTGAATAATCAACAGCAAATACATGCATTAAAATATAGTATGACATTTTGTTCGGGCGTGATATAACGTTTTTTAGTGATTTATTGGTATTAAGATCACTAATTTATCTAACTTGTTTTTTATCGTGAAATCCCAACTATAGGGATATTAAGCAGGAAGCTTAGACGTGAAGTGGATCCATAAGATTGTTATCTTTCTAGTTATCGCAACGCTTGCCATTGTGCAGTATTACCGTGTGAGCGGAAATCGTGTGATAACGGCAATTACCCCTGATAAATATGAATTTATCGCGACCAGTGATCAAGTTGATAGGGGAGTCAGTACGTCCCAGTTATCCTATGAAAATGGACAGTACACTCTCGATTGTGAACTTAAAGAATCTGAGTATCCGTGGCCTTACTGTGGGCTGTCGATTCGTATCAACCCTGACATCACCTCGGGCCTTGACCTTTCTCAGTACCACACCTTTAGAGTGAACATTGATTACCATGCGGAGGCTGACTCTAGTGGCCGTTTGAGAACCTATCTACGTAACTACAACCCTGCCTATTCAGTTCCTGATGACGAGTACACGCACAAGTACAATGGGATGGAGTTTTCTCCAGGAATCGATGGTGGTGTGATTGAAATCCCGATCAAAAATCTGCAAGTGATGACATGGTGGCTGGCTGACAACGACATTGCGTTAGAGCATTCGGCCCCTGAATTTTCGAATGTGAATATGGTTGAGTTTGCTACTGCGTCTGGAGCGAAACTCGGTCACCACAGAATCGTCATCCGCAGTATTGAGTTCGAAGGTTCGTATATCACCGCAGAAAGCTTGTTCATGATCCTACTGTTTGTGTGGGTGGGGACGGGCACCGTATTCTTGCTGTCAGAGTTAAACCGTTCAAGAAAACGCATGGTGATCGCAGAGAAAAGACATCACCACTTAAAGAACGTCAATCGCGCACTGAGAGAACAGAATTTTGAATTTTCAGAGATGGCCCATCGTGATGAGTTAACCGGAATACTAAACCGCCACGCGATTCGTGATTGGTTGAAAATGCAGTCACAACATGTGAAGCAAGGACATGGCAAGCTGGGTATGTTGTATCTCGATATCGACTACTTCAAGAGTGTAAATGACAAGTACGGACATCAAATGGGTGACCATATTTTACGCGAGTTCAGCATGGTGGTGGGCAGTTCGATCAGCGCTACCGACAAGTTGGTGAGATGGGGTGGTGAAGAGTTCATTGTTTTTTGCCCTGAGACCGAAGCCGGAGAGGCGCAGATAAAAGCTGAACGCATTCGATTATTGGTTAGCCAGCACCTTTGGGTTCATGGCGATCCGCTGACATGCAGTATCGGTGTTGCCGAGATGAAGCAAGAGCGAGTGACAGAGACCATTGCTCGCGCTGATGAAGCTTTATATCAAGCAAAGCATTCAGGTCGAAACCAGGTGATCTTGAGTCACTAATCTGAAAATTGTTTTGATGAGTTTATAAGCCACACGTGCATATGTGACGTGTGGCGTTTTTATGGTTCTTCTCCCAAAAGCCAAAACAAAAAAGGTGGCGCGGGGCCACCAAAAGGGAAAGCGTTTCTTGTTTTTATATGCCCGTTCAGTGCTTGCTTACGCTGAACGGGCATTTTTGTCTTGGTTGAACCGGGGGAAGTTCAACCAGTTTAGGGGAGCATTCCTGTAAGCATGCGCTTATAGAACGTTAGTGTTTACCAGAAGATCCAAGCGAACAGAGTCAGAACTAGGATACAAACTAGGTTCAACACCATACCGATTCGCATCATCTCTTTCTGCTTGATGTGACCCGAGCCAAACACGATTGCGTTTGGTGGTGTTGCAACAGGAAGCATGAAGGCACAAGACGCAGCAACAGCGATCAGTGCAGACAAAATAACTGGCGACATACCAAGTGCTTCAGCGATGGTTGCGAATACTGGCACCAGAAGTGCTGCACTCGCTGTGTTACTCGCAAATTCCGTTAGGAATACCACGAACGCTACCACGGCTAGAATCGTAAGCAGTACGCCAGCTGTTTCTAAAAATCCGCTTAGTGAGTGTGCTAAGAATACGCTGGTTCCTGTCGCTTTTAGAATGTTACTTAAGCAGATACCACCACCGAATAGGATAAGAACACCCCAGTCCGTTGTCTTCTCAACGTCTTTCCATTCCACCGCTCTAGAAGCGCCAAGCAGTACAATTGCGCCAATCGCTACCAAGCTATCAAATTTAGAGAATCCGCCAATCATTGCGTTGATTGGTTTACCGAATATCCAAAGCGTTACGGTTAGAAGGAAGATAGACAGTGTGATTTTCTTGCTGTTTGTCCATTCAACTGGGGCATGGTCTAGCTCGAATTTGTGGTCAAGCTTCGGCTTAGTCATCACGTAAAGAATAATCATCGCGATTGGCAGTAAGATCATTGAGATTGGTAGGCCAAGTGCCATCCACTCTGTGAAGCTCAAGCCAACTTCTGCCGCCGCAATTGCGTTTGGTGGGCTACCAACCAAGGTTGCGATACCACCAATCGATGCACAGTAAGCGATACCCAGTAGTACGAACACGTAGGTGTTGCGGTCTTCACTTTGGTCAACCTTGTTCATGATGCCAAGAACAAGAGGAAGCATCATTGCTGTGGTGGCTGTGTTTGAGATCCACATAGATAGACCCGCACTCACACCGAACAACATGAACACCGCCACCGACATTCTGCCTTTTGCAATCAGCAGAACTTTGTCGGCAATCGCCTTATCGAGCTCTTGCTTGTTGAGCGCAGCAGCAAGGGCAAAACCACCCATGAATAGGAAGATGATTGGGTTCGAGAAGTTCGCTAATGCAGCGGGCGTATTGAACACACCAAACAAGACAGCCAAGAGTGGAACGAGCAGAGCGGTGATGCTGACATGAATAGCTTCGGTTAACCATAGAACCGCAACGAACACGAGAATACTCAAACCAGTATTGACTTGTGATTCGAAAGGAAGGGTGTTGAGCAAGAGTGCGAATAGCGTGAAATTACCAATTAATATCATGCTGTTGCGGGTAAACAACCAGTGTTTCAGTGTAGTAACAAGTGCCGTCATAAGACGCTCCTTTTGTTTATCCTCGTTGTATTGGTGCACGACTTCATTGAGTCGTGCTTATTATTTTCGAGGTATATAGCTTGATGTAGGGTCAGACTTTGTTGGAAGAATGTTACTCAAGTTAATAAAGGAGTGTTGGTGTGTTTTTGCTTAACAATGGGGAAGTGTGAGGCAACAAATTCAAAATGTGTAGTTTTCTACACATCGGTCTCTGCTGGGTCTGCAATCGGGCTTTTTGTAGGGTCTACAACAGGGGTTACAGTGGGGTCGGTGATAGGGTTTGGGATCGGAAATGATTCCGGTTTTGGACTCGGTTGAATCGGCTCTTTAGGTCCAAGGAACTTTGGCGTTGTCCCCATAATATACAGATCAAGGAATGCTTTGGTGCGCGCAAACACTTCACGCAAACGTATTGAGCTTCCCGAGTGATGGGTTGGTCCTGAAACCGCTAAACACTGCGCGTGAATATCGTAAGAATTGGCGATGAATAACGCTCTTTCACAGTGGAATTTTTGAGTGATGATCAGAAAGTTATCGGTATCGAATATCTTTTTGGCGCGAACAATCGAGTCTAAGGTTCTGAAACCCGCGTAATCTAGATTGATGCGTTCCTCGGGGACGCCCGCTTTTAACAAGTCGCGTTTCATCGTCCACGGCTCATTGTAAGAGCGATGAGCGTTATCGCCGCTCAGTAGAAATAGGTCCACTTTTTCACGATCGAACAGCTCAATCGCGGCTTCGATTCGGTGCTTATAATAGTCGTTGAGTGTTCGACCCAAATATTTGCTCGTGCCAAGCACAACGGCGACCTCAAGCTCGGGCACTTCATCTATATCGTAGATGATGCGATCTTCCGCTTGCCATGAAACCCAATAATCGATCGCAATAACCGCAGCGCTGCCTACTAAGAACACGAGGAAAGCGCCAAACAGAAAACCTTGCAGTTTTTTGTAAGCTTTTTTTATGTAGCTACGGATAATGTGAGAATCAAATTTCACTCTCGGTATGGTCCTTTCACTGAGCATTAATTTTTGAGTGCTCGATAATACCAAATAAAAATGAGAAAAATCAGTTAAAAAGACAAGACAGTTTAAAGAAAAAAGCCCCTGCAATTGCAGAGGCTCATATAAGAGTCGTTAACGCTCTTTATTCCAAGCGCAGTACGCTTTATTAGAATGCCGTGCGCTTGTAGCGACGGTAAACTGGCTGCCAGAAGTGCTGGTCAATCGCTTGTTGCAGTGCTTCTTCAGTGATCTCTAGAGCAACGCCCTGTTCAATCGCCTTTTTACCTACCGCAAGAGCAATTTTCTTAGATACCGTGTGGATCTCTTCCAATGGTGGAAGTAGAGCACCTGTGCCATTGATTGCTAGTGGAGAACACGTAGCAAGTGCACGGCTTGATTCCATTAGCATTTCGTCAGTGATGCGTGAAGCATTCACAGCCAATACACCAAGGCCAATACCTGGGAAGATGTAGCTGTTGTTACACTGAGCGATTGGGTAAGTTGTGCCGTTGTGAACGACTGGCTCAAATGGGCTACCTGTCGCAACAAGTGCTTGGCCATCAGTCCAACGAATAATGTCGTTTGGCGTCGCTTCAACACGGCTTGTTGGGTTCGACAGTGGGAACACGATAGGGCGTTCACTGTGTAGGTTCATCTCTTTGATGACTTCTTTGCTGAATAGACCTGGAGCACCAGACACACCAACCAATACGGTTGGTTTCGCGTGGCGAACTACGTCTAGTAGAGAGAAACCAGTGCCATCGCTTTCCCAGTCTTTGGTGTTTTCGTTGGTTTGAACCAGACGCTGTTGGAAATCAAGCAGGTTTTGCATGCCTTCTTGTAGCAGACCCCAACGGTCAACCATGTAAACTTGAGAGCGAGCTTGTGCATCGCTGATACCTTCAGACACCATTTGGGCAATGATAGCTTCAGCAATACCACAACCTGCAGAACCCGCACCTAAGAAGGTGATGCGTTGATCTGAAAGTTTGCTGTTTGCTGCTTTACATGCTGCAAGTAGAGAACCAACCGTTACGGCTGCTGTGCCTTGGATATCATCGTTGAAACAACAGATGCGATCTTTGTAGCGCTCAAGCAGTGGCATTGCGTTCTTTTGTGCGAAATCTTCGAACTGAACTAATGCATCAGGCCAACGGCGTTGAACCGCTTGGATGAACTCTTCAACGAATGCATCGTAGTCAGCACCCGTAATACGAGGATGACGCCAGCCCATGTACATTGGGTCAGCAAGACGTTGAGGGTTGTTAGTACCCACATCGAGCACGATTGGTAGCATGTAAGCTGGGCTGATACCGCCACAAGCTGTATAAAGTGCTAGCTTACCAATTGGAATACCCATACCACCGATGCCTTGGTCTCCCAAACCAAGAATACGCTCACCATCCGTAACCACGATAACTTTAACGTTGTGGTTTGTCGCATTATTCAGTAGGTCATCGATACGATCGCGGTTCGGGTATGAGATAAACAGACCACGGCCACGACGGTAAATATTTGAGAAGTTCTCACATGCTGCGCCAACTGTTGGCGTATAAATGATAGGCATCATTTCAGAGATGTGGTTTTGAACTAAACGATAAAAAAGCGTTTCATTAGTGTCTTGGATGTTACGAAGGTAGATATGCTTATCCATATCACTTTCGAAGTTACAATATTGTTTGTATGCACGTCCTACTTGCTCTTGGATTGTTTCGGTTGTTTCCGGTAACAAACCTTCAAGGTTGAAAGAACTGCGCTCTTCAGCAGAGAATGCGCTGCCTTTGTTTAGAAGAGGTGTACTTAGTAGAGCAGGACCAGCATAAGGGATATATAGAGGGCGTTTATCGTTGTTCATTGGATGCCTAATATGGGAGAAAGGGTAACTAAAAAATGATAACGGTTTAGTTATTCAATTGTAAATAGTTTCTCCGCGATCTGAGCAAACAAAATGATATTCTTACCTCTGTCCCACACTTATCGAATTTCAACACGATAATTCGTTATACTTTGCTCACACTTTTTCGCTACTCGCCATTTTATGTCATTACTTCCCATCGATGCTTATCAAAACGTATTCCACGAACAAATCGCTAATTCTCACCTTGTCGTAGAGGCGGAAACCGGATCAGGTAAATCAACGCGCCTGCCACTTTGGGCTTCTCAGCATGGACGAGTGTTAGTGGTGGAGCCAAGACGCATCGCGTGTACATCACTGGCTAAATATCTCGCGCAGCGATCAGGCGAGAAGTTGGGTAGCAAAGTGGGCTATGCGATTAAGCTTGAGTCGGAATACAACGAGCAAACTAACGTTGTTTTTGTGACGCCCGGTATCGCGCTGCGTTGGTTATCAGAAGATGGATTAGCTAGTTTTGATGTGATCGTGGTGGATGAGTTTCACGAGAGGCGCTGGGACATTGATCTGCTGGTGGCGATTCTGAAACAAAAAGCGAGCCATCGTTTGGTGATCACTTCAGCAACCATTGAGGGTGAACGCCTTGCTCATTATTTGGATGCGAATCGCATAAGCTGTGAAGGGCGAACCTATCAAGTTGAGATTGAGCACAGAGCGAATGAATCCAGAACACTGCCTGATATCCGACATCTAGAGCAGCGTATCGTGGAAGAAGTTAATCATCAGTTGATCGCTTCTTCTGGCTATATGTTGGTTTTTCTACCGGGTAAAAAAGAGATCGTGCAATGCGAACAAGCCTTAGCGAAAAATCCAGATATCCAAGTTGTTAAATTGCATGCGTCGGTCAGTGATACAGAGCGAGATTCAGCGTTATCGGGTCGGAATATCCATACTGAAGGTAATGGTTTGAGAAAGGTCATCCTTGCGACCAACGTTGCAGAAACCTCATTAACCATTCCTGACATTGGCGTGGTGATAGATTCAGGATTAGAGAGACGCACCGTTCAGCGTAATGGCAGAGCCACACTGATGCTTAAATCCATATCACGAGCGAGTGCCAAACAGCGAGCTGGCCGCGCGGGTAGGGTAATGGATGGCGTTTGCGTGCGTCTATATGGTGAACATGCGGCGTTAGAGTTAGTCACACCGCCTGAATTGCAGCGTGAAGAGCTGACTGAACCTATGTTGGCCGCAGCATGTTGTGGATCTCCGCTTGAGAGCTTGTCCTTCCTTGACCCTATTCCAGAGAAATCACTCAACAGTGCAACTCAAACCTTGCTGACGATGGAAGCGATTAACGCCGACCATCAAGTTACCGAGCATGGTAAAAAGCTGTATCCGTTGCCGATTGATGCTTTGTATGCCGATATCGTTACTCGAATCAAAACCAAAGCATTAAAAGAGGCGATGGTTGATCTCACTGCGGCGCTGTCCGTTCCTGCTCGCTTGTATCAGTTACCAAACAATGCAGAACATCTTGAAGCGCTCGCGCAACAAGAGAAGGAAGGGTGTGATTTAAGCCTGTTGATTCAGATTGTGCGCGGTCGAGAATATCCGCATTTAGACATCGACCAACAGGCTCTGAATGAAGCTCAAGGATTGGCGAAGCAAATGCGGGAGGTATTTGAACTTCCTCAGCTAGAAGTCGCGTCACGTTTCCAACGCATTGAATTGCTCAAGACCATTGTGAATCTGCATCCTGAACTGGTGTTTGTGCGCCGACTGAAAAGGAAAGAAGCCTTTGCCAATGGTGTTTTAGAAGTGGTGCTCGGTCGTCAGAACCGTTTCCCTGATAATGCACAAGCGATGTTGGTGTTGGATACTCACAGCTTGCCGGGAAGAGGCGTTAAGCAAACACTGACCTTAGCGACGGTCACGACACCCATTCCTCTTGAGCTTCTCATTGATGCTGAACTAGGAGAGTGGGAGCAAGGCGAAACCGTTGTGAATGATGATGGTGTTTTTACCGAGATGGCATTGGTGTACGCAGGCCGCACGATTACAACCAAACTCGTCGCCGCTGAAGGGCAACTATCGTTAAAACCTATCGTCGACCTTGTGTTAAATGGAGAGCAGCTTCCCGGTTTTGCAAAGGCTCGCACTCAAGAAATCAAACACTGGCAGTTGTATGTGAAACTTGGTCTCGATGAACAAACTAAATACACACCAGAAATTGAGAACATTAACTTTGAGTTATGGTTTATAGAGCAGCTTGAAGTACTAGGTGTTACTGATGTCAGCGAATTGGAAATGTTCGATCATGCAGACATACCGTTCGATGGCATTCCAACTTGGCTCTACTCAGAATTTTCGGAAAAATACCCGTTTGCATTGAGCCTTGCCGACTTGCAACTCGATGTTGAATACTTGCCCGCAAGAAAGCTGATTTACGTCCATTATCAGTCGGGTAGCCGAAAGTTATCGCCAAAACGTTGGGAGCTACCGACATGGTCTGGTTGGCGTATTCAGTTCAAAAAAGCGAGTCGAATAATTGATATCAAATAGATGGATAAGTTTTATCTCTAAAATATTAATCAAATAGATGCATATATGATTTTTCAGTGCTTATTTTGTTACAAGTTTGATTTTTATATTCCTTTTTAACCAATCAAAAGGTCATAAAAGACTATTCTTCTATATCCTATTGCTATAAAGAAAGAGTTGATAGATATTGAGTATATTGTGTTGCCAAAGTGTCGGGGGACATCATGGATAAACAGGAAGAGACGCGTGTAGAGTTCGATTACACAACATTTCTTGGCGCCTCATGCAGTAAAAAATGGACTTTTCTGGAAGCACTCACCACAATTGCGCCAGTGTTCAGTACCGTCTGGCGAGATAGCATTAAAGAGCTGGGCACCCCAGAGGATCGTTTATGGCAGATGGCATTGAAATCAATGTCGACGCGTAAAAGTGATGAGTCGAACATTGTTACCTTACTCAAGCTCGCTAAGCTGGAAGGGATCAATGAGCTCAAAGTGGTGATGCCATATTCACTTGAAGAAGAGCAGATCGAGTATATTGAATCGCGCAGTCATTTAGTGATTGCGGGTAATTCTGGAGAAGAGTTCACGATTAAGCTGTAACTTCAGCTCGCCTATAATCTCTCTCGAGGAATAGTAAAAACGTACACGTAAAAAGGGCCTCAAATATTGAGGCCCTTTTAGTATCTAAAACTTGAGTCTACGAGCTTATTAGCTTTCGAGCTTTTTATTTTGAGATTAAGCAATTAGCAATTAAGCGACTAGTCGATTAGACCATAGTCAGCGCGCAGTACATCGATGATCTCTTGCTTAGGATTTTCGCTCAGTACGATCTCCGCACCTGTGATTTTCGCTGCGATATCAAGGTAAGTGCGAGACAGAGACATTAGAGAATCCAGTGGAAGTTCATTGTCACGAGCCAATGCTTCACGTTCTGGCATACGCTCTTTATTCAAAAGAATGTCGGCATCAGGGAAGTAGTTAAGCAAGAACTGACGGAAGCCTTCTTTTGAATTCTCAACGATGTTGCCGTTGTTATATTCCTGAGTATCCCAAATGCGAGATGAATCTGGAGTACCGACTTCGTCCATGTAGATAAGCTTTTCTTTGCCTTGAGCATCGTTGACGTAGCCAAACTCAAATTTGGTATCAACAAAGGTTTGGTCTACTTTTGCTAGCGCTTGGCTGATTACGTTGAAGCCTTCTTTAAGAAGTTTTTCGTAATGCGCGATGTCGCTTGCTTGAGTAAAGTTGAATGCTGCGAAGTTATCTTCGATGTTGTTGCGTGTGATGTTCACATCGTCAGCTTCTGGAACGCCAGGAATACCTTTCAGAATCCCTTTTGTTGAAGGCGTGATCAGTAGCTCAGGCAACTTCTTGTCTTTCTCAAGGCCTTCAGGCATCTCGATACCACAGAATTCACGTTCGCCGTTTGCGTATGCACGCCACATTGAACCAGTGATGTATTGACGACAAATCGCTTCGATCATGACTGGGCGAGCTTTTTGTACAATCCATACGAACGGGTGAGGGATATCAAGAATATGACTGTCAGCAAGTCCGTTGTCTTTAAACAATTTAAACCAGTGGTTAGAGATAGCATTCAGAGCCGCTCCCTTACCTGGAACACCTTTAAGATTCCCTTCACCACGCCAGATACAATCAAATGCAGAGATACGGTCACTGATCACCATGATTGCTAAAGGCGCATCTGGTGCTACATCGTAGCCTTTCTCTTTAATTAGTCGTTGGCTATCTTCTTCAGTTAACCAGTAGACCGAACGAACCTTGCCACTGTGGACAGGTTTATCAGTACGGATTGGTAGGTCATCATTTACGGCAAGAACTTGATCAGCAAGGCTCATTTAGACATTCCTATCTTTTATCAAACGTCATACAGAGAAGTGCGGTGTGCACATGATTAGACGGGCATTATACCCAATCTACTATTTGCTTCCAGAGAAAAAGCAAACGTTTGCTAAATCTGTTGTTTAAATAAAAACCCCCGCCTAACAATCCGCTAAAAAATGGGCGAATTGTAGGGCAGGGGAAGGCAGTATGTTTGGACTGTGTTTTGGCGAATTGTTTCTTAAGTTAAATTAAGTTTGTTAGCTAAAAGATTAAGCTATGTTTGTGGACCATGTTTTTGAGCCAAAATGTTATTAAGCCAACATGTTATTAAGCAAGGTGGCTTAGTGAATACGCTCTGAATTTGCATCCATAAAGAAGACTTCACATTGAAAGCGTAACCCTAATGTTCTTAGGTACTGTTGGCTGAACTGATCAATCGATGCACTTGCAACAATCGCGCTCGCATTCTTAGAGCGGATTGCTTTCTCGACAGTCTCTACCTCAGTCATTTGATGAGAGGCTTTCATATGAATAACGCGGTCGCAGCAAACATTATGTTGCTTAAGCTGCTTAGCCGATGGTCTTGGTGTTTGAGCCGTAAACAGTAACCACTGATGTTGATTGGACAGCAACGCCATTCTTGCAAACAACGCTTCCTCGTTTGAATTTTTGCTTTTACGAGAAACTGATGTAAATGCGCAGTGAACTAGCGGGCTAGAGTGTTGTGCTTTAACGTGTGCTTGAATCATTTTGCTGTCCTTATATACATGCTGTATGTGTATACAGTAGTTTTAGTTACTTATAAGGTCAAGCGTTTTTTGCGGGATTATTGGACGATTTCGTCTGAGGTTATGGATGGTAAATGATTAAACCATTGAAAGTATTCGATAAATTAAATTTGAATGAATCTGCTGTTTTGTATCATAAGTTGAATAAATGTGAGCTTTATACAGGTGTATACACTGGTTTTTGCAGAAAAGTACTGTATATACCTGTATAGAAGAGAGAACAAAGAAGAAAGAAGAAAGAAGATCTAAAACCACAGGCACAAAAAAAGCGCCTTAGGCGCTTTCTTATATTTCACGGTGTTGCTTATCTCAATGTCGCTTGGGAGAGTTTTGCTCTCATTTCCATTTCACCAATATTGAACTGGCGAACATCAATGGTTGCAATATCATTGCACTCGTTACATGCATGATGACACTTACCATCTAGGTAGTCGTGCTTTTTAACTAGGCTTGGCTTTTTGCACCAATCACAAACGCCTTCTATTGTGAACATATTCTCTCCTCACCTGTTTAAGTCAGGTGTATTTTCGGCGCAAATTATGACACAAGTAAGACCCATTAGTTAATAGTTTGTTACCCATTTTTGAGAGGGGGATCGATTGCAACACCAATAAAATCGATATCTTTGAGATCTAGGAAAATGAAGATGTGTGTTTGTTTACGATTTTGTAACATTTTGTAAAATGGTTTTTAGCGCATTGTTCAAACGTTTCATTTCTTCGTCACATCCGTGACCATCTGGATGGTAGATCTTTGATAGCTGTTTGTATCGGATCTTGATGCTTTTCTGGTCGGGGATTGAGCTAGGTGTGTAGCCAAATAGCGCGCAGGCCACCTGCAAATTACTCAGACCTTTGCTGTTTTTCTGCTTCTTCAATTCGTGGAACATAGTGTTCAGCTGGCGTTTTTGCTGCTTAATCGTAAGGTCCTTCGAGCTAAGCTGCGCTTCAAGTGATTGTTGTTGCTGTCGCGAATCACCCGACTTTAGAGCTTGTCTTTTTCTTGAGATAACGAGCGTCGCAATAATGCTGATGATTGAAATCAACACGGCCAACGCAGCACCAATCATATAGTCAGAGCTAGTTAGGTTAGAACTGGAGAGGTTAGAACTGGAGAGGTTAGAACTGGAGAGGTTAGAGCGTGATGCTTGGTTAGATTGAACGTGCTTAGATACCCCCTGACTGGTGTCTATTTCAGAGTCGATGCTGTCATCGAGCTGTTCTATTGAAGAGATCTGTTTTGCACGTTGCTGGTTGAATTGTGCTTCCAAAATGCGGTTGTAGCCCTCTTCTGCTTGTGGATTATCTTTTAAGGCTGCTTCATACCATAGCTGCGCTTTATCTAATGGTTGAAGGAGGTCTTGTGCTAGCGAGGATTCGTAGAGTTTTGCTACCTCGATAGGTGCGCGCTGGTTACCTTGCAACGCCGCTTTAATAAACCATTCCAAAGCAAGCTTGTTACTTTGTTCAACACCTGTACCTGCCAAGTACCATTCACCCAGTCTAAATTGCGCGTTTGGGTTGCCGTTTTCTGCTGACTGCGTGTACCAATACAATGCATCACTGGTGCTAACAGGAACGTCGACACCCGATTCATAAGCTTGAGCCAATTGGTATTGAGAAACTGGATCTTGAGGTTGTGATTCTAGTGAAAATTCATCACTGCTTGCTGCGTGCACGAAATGTGTGGTGGACAACGGTATCGTGGAAAAGATGAGGGCTAGAAATAGAGCTCTAAGAAATGATGAGGGGGGAAAATTGGACACGATAAACAATGGGACCTCATAGTTAAGTCTAATACGATATGTGGTTGTCAATTAAGTCGTATCTTCTTCGGCGAGTGATACGACTAAAGTAATCACTATCAATACCCTAAGCCAATGTGCATCGGCTCTATGATTTAGTTATCTTTTTAGCTGCCTGGGTACCGCCAACTGGTCGATTAACAGACAATTTACGACCTTTCTTCAAACCAACTTCATAATCGGCGGTGAGGTTTTTCATCGCTTCTCTCAGTTGCTGTTTGAACGTTTCACGGTCGATATTTTTGAATTCTTTATCAATGTAATTATTGATCTTGTTGTTTGATTCGTCGTCTGGGGTAATAGTTGGTAGCTTTTCAAGCGCACCTTCAACCCAGCCTGAAACAAACGAGTTCACGCGGCGTGTCACTTCTAAGGACCCTGTGCCAGAGCCAGCAAAGCTATTTCTGAATTGGCCGGTGTGTTCATTCAGTTCACGATAAATGATATCGAAAGCGAACGCTGCGAAGATCGCGCGGTCGGCTTCACCAATGAACTCAACACGCTTGAGGCCTTTATGATTCAGCAATACGGCTTCTACGCCAAATTTGGTGTTGATACCGCGAATAACACGCAGCAGTGTAGAACTGATATTTGCAGGTAACAGGTGACTGGACTGAGTTTTCCCCATCTTGATAAATTCAATATCGTCTTTTTCGAGACCATATTTCAGCATCAAGTTATGCGCCATTTTTATCGCATTGGCAGCTTCATTGACGTTCGCAGAATTTCCAAGCTCAAGACACTTGGCAATTTTCTTTAGGGCTTTTTTCTTATCCATCGACAATTTAATCAGTACCGCAAATTTTTAAAAGTCCAACATTTTACATGTTTTCGCGGGTAACAGAAAGGCAAAACTGGTTTGATGAACAAGGAAGGCGGTGAACATTGAACTGCATGAGCCCAGTTGGCGGTAAAAACAAAAACGCCATCAAGCGTATTGATGGCGTTAGTGACACGTTTTTTCAATATGTCTAGAGCATTCGTAAACTAGATACCCAGTTCATCGAGTAGATCTGCCGCAGAATCATTGCCAGAGCTTTGAGCTGGCTTGTTCGCTTCTTGCATTTTTTTCTGAGTCGCCTCAAGAATGCTATCTGGACATTCGTCTTCTGCGATTTCAAATTCTTCTAATTGAATGAACTCAGTCTTATCCATCGCAAGCTCAAGGTAGAAGATGTTGTTATTAGCGGTAGAGAAGGTCACACGACGAGCTTGTGGACGGTCGAGATTGGTATCAACAGAAAGGTTAACTTGCTTGTTCAGAGCCAGCATTTTCGGTTGGTTTTGTGTGATGTTGGTTTGCAGCTCTTTGCGGATTTTATTGGTGAAATCGCCAACTAATTGGTTCATCAACTCACCCAATACATCACCCACTTCGTCTGAAGTATGAAGCACAGCAAGCTCGTTTTCAGGCATGCCCATATTGCGCATGTAATTGGTGTAGATCTCTAGCGCTGCTTTGGACGTAAAATTAATAACAACGAGACCAGAAAAGCCGCCGTCAAACAGAACGAAGCAACCAAAATCTGGCTTTAGGCTTGTCTTGTTGATCTTTTGAACCATGGCTGAATAGGACACCTGAGAAGCCGTCGCTGAAGTCAGTACGCTTGAGACTGATTGGCATAGTTTAAGAAGGATATCTTCAGTTGTGACTGTTTTGTTTTTTTTCATTGTGATGTGCTCGTGGAGATGCCTTAAACAAAATGTTATTCAGTATATTGTTACTGAATTAAGACGAAAGTGACTATTTCTCCATTCTTGCACTGAGATTCTGATTTGATCACCTTTTTATATGATCTGAATAGTAGTAAAGTGACGAAATTCAAAGAAAATTATTAAAAATCTCAGATAACCCAATGCTGATAGGATCAGCGAAGTAGGGGCAGGAAGCAAATGTTACCAAGACTTCAACTCAATGCTGATGTCGATCCAGTTGTCGTACGCTTTTTAGATGAACTAAAAACAGCGGGCTTTACTGGCGACATTGAATCTCAATATTCTAGCCGTTTGGCTGTGGCGACTGATAATAGTGTCTATCAGCAATTGCCGCAGGCGGTCATCCTTCCTAAAACAACGCAAGACGTTGTGCTTATCGGTAAAGTGGTTTCTAAATCCGCTTACGAACGCGTGACTTTTTCCCCTCGTGGCGGCGGTACCGGAACCAACGGACAATCTTTAACAAAAGGTGTCGTGGTTGACCTGTCGCGATACATGAATAAGGTTCTTGAGATTAACGAGAAAGAGGGCTGGGTAAGAGTTCAGTCTGGTGTCGTTAAAGATCAATTGAACGACGCTGTTCGCCCTTATGGTTACTTTTTCTCTCCAGACCTTTCTACCAGTAACCGAGCAACCTTGGGTGGCATGATCAATACCGATGCTTCGGGCCAAGGGTCATTGAAGTACGGCAAAACGTCTGACCATGTATTGTCGCTGCAAGCGGTGTTCGCAGATGGTTCATGTCTAGAATCTGATTTATCACACGGCTTACCTGTAGAGGGTGAATTCGCTCACCATGCACTTGCGGTGACAGAGGCGGTTTGTCGAGACAAACGCGCTCAAATCTTAGATAAATTCCCTCCGCTGAATCGCTTCTTAACAGGCTATGACCTAAAGAATGCAATCAACGAACAAGATGACAGCTTTGACCTAACTCGCGTTCTATGTGGCGCTGAAGGTTCTTTAGCATTCATCACGGAAGCAAAGTTAAACCTAACCAAGATTCCAAAAGCGCGCACACTGGTTAACGTGAAATACAACACGTTTGATTCTGCGCTGCGTAATGCGCCGTTCATGGTGGAAGCGAAAGCACTGTCTGTTGAAACGGTAGATTCAAGAGTATTGAACCTAGCGAAGCAAGACATCGTTTGGCACACCGTGAGCGATTTGCTGACTGATGTTCCGAACAAAGAGATGCTTGGCATCAACATGGTTGAGTTTGCAGGCCAAGATGAAGCGGAAGTTGAACAGCAAGTTCAAGCGCTGACTGCACGCCTTGAAACCATGCTTGAAAGCGAAGAAGCCGGCGTGATTGGTTTTCAAGTTTGTAGCGATTTGGCGAGCATTGGCCGAATCTACAACATGCGTAAGAAAGCAGTGGGTCTGTTAGGTGCGGCGAAAGGCCGAGCTAAGCCAGTCGCTTTTGCTGAAGATACTTGTGTACCACCAGAAAACCTCGCGGATTTCATCTCTGAATTTAGAGTGTTACTCGATTCAAAAGAGTTGAATTACGGCATGTTTGGTCACGTTGACGCGGGCGTACTGCACGTTCGTCCAGCATTGGATCTGTGTGACCCGATGCAAGAAGCATTGATGCATGAAGTCTCTGATGAAGTGGTTAAGCTGGTGGCGAAATACGGCGGTTTAATGTGGGGCGAGCACGGTAAAGGTTTCCGTTCTGAGTATGGCCCAGACTTCTTTGGTGAAGAGCTGTTTACCGAATTAAGACGTATTAAAGCAGCATTCGACCCGCACAACAAGATGAACCCAGGCAAGATCTGTACGCCTTTAGAAAGTGACGCTGAATTGGTGAAAGTCACCGATACCAAGCGTGGTTTCTACGACCGTCAGATCGACGTACAAGTTCGTGACAGCTTCAAGCAAGCAATGGAATGTAACGGTAACGGCTTGTGTTTCAACTACGATACTAGCTCGCCAATGTGTCCTTCAATGAAAGTTACGGCTGACCGACGTCACTCACCCAAAGGCCGCGCAGGCTTGGTAAGAGAGTGGTTGCGTCAACTGACTGAACAAGGCGTTGATATTCTCGACCTTGAGCAAGAAGCGTTGAAAGACAACACACCCGTTAAGACTATGATTGAGCGTGTTCGCAATACGATGAACAAACGCCATGAGTACGATTTCTCGCATGAAGTTCATGAGGCGATGAACGGTTGTTTGGCGTGTAAAGCGTGTGCGAGTCAATGTCCGATCAAAGTCGATGTACCAAGTTTCCGTTCTCGATTCTTGAACATCTACTACTCGCGTTACCAGCGCCCTGCAAAAGATTATCTAGTTGCCAACATTGAAACCATGCTGCCGCTGATGGCGAAAGCGCCAAAAGTAGTCAACGCTGCATTGGGTCAAAAGTGGATCCAAACGGCAACAGCTAAAACGGTCGGTTATGTTGATGCACCATTGATGTCGGTGCCTACGCTCAAAAATCGTCTAGCGAGTAAAGAGCTGCAACTCTTCGATTTACAGTATTTAGAAGGCTTGTCTTCTGAACAGAAGAAACAGCATGTGCTGATCGTTCAAGACCCGTTTACCAGCTTCTATGATGCCGAGGTGATTGAAGACTTCGTCACTCTGGCTCAAAAACTTGGCAAAACTCCGGTACTGCTGCCGTTCAAACCGAATGGTAAAGCGTTGCACATCAAGGGCTTCTTAAATCGTTTTGCACGTGAGGCGAAATCGACTTCGGATTTCTTGTCGATGGTGGCGGATATCGGAATTCCTTTGGTCGGTGTTGATCCTGCTCTTGTGCTTTGTTACCGCGATGAATACGTCGAGATCTTAGGTGACAAGCGCGGCGACTTTGATGTACTTACTGTGCATGAATGGTTAATGCCATCGCTAGGTGAGTTCGAAGCACGCTCAGCAAGTGAAGATATGTGGTACTTGTTTGCTCACTGTACTGAGAAAACCAAAATGCCGAACGCTGAAAAAGAGTGGGGTACTATCTTCAAACACTTTGGGGCGGCGTTAACCAGCGTTCCTGTCGGCTGTTGTGGTATGGCGGGAACTTTCGGCCACGAAGTCGATAAGCTACAAATGTCGAAAGACATATATGGTTTAAGCTGGAAGCCTCAAATGCAGGACTTACCAAAAGATCGTTGCTTGGTGACGGGCTATTCTTGCCGCAGCCAAGTGAAGCGTTTTGAAGGTGAGAAGCTTGCTCACCCATTACAGGCGCTAGCAAAAATTCTCTAATACATTTAGCCCAGCAATTGCTGGGCTTTTTTCTAAACTAACAAAGGAATGTTAATAAGGAAAAGTATGAAATTTCTAGAATTAAAAGTACCACCCGTTGCACTGTTCATTATTGTATTCGTAGCATCATACTTCTGCGCTCAGCAGTTGAGCCAAGGGACACTGGCATTACCTTATGGAATGGTTGTTTTAGGTATCGGAGTCGCATTGAGTGGTGTGGTTGGATTAGCCGGTATATGGGAATTTCGAAAACAGAAAACCACCGTTAACCCGATCAAAGTCGAAACCGCTTCAGCCGTCGTGGACAGTGGAATTTTTGGTTACACGCGAAACCCAATGTACTTAGGGTTGTTCATCCTGCTATTTTGCTTTGGCTACTTCTTCCAGAATATCTTCAGTGTACTACTTAGCTTTGGCTTCGTAATCTACATGAATTACTTCCAAATCAAACCCGAAGAGCGAGCACTAGAACAATTATTCGGCGCAGAATATGTTGATTACAAACAAAAGGTTAGACGCTGGATTTAGTGATGATTTGAGTGCTGGCTTAGTAATCGAAATAAAAAAGCCCAGCTTGAGATTATCAAGCTGGGCTTTATTGATCTTGTTCTAGAGCTAATTAAGCAGCGGCTGTGAACTGAGCTAGAAACATCTCTTTGCGTTCGTTGAAGCGGTTTACTAGGTCGTCTACAGAAGCTTGGTCGTATGGCTTAAGGCCACTTGCTACCATACGCTTCACGCCTTTACCTACTACTTCGCCGTCTTCTTTGAAATCGAAGTTCAGGGTCACGATGCCACGTTTGCCTTCAACATCAAAAGTCGCGCCAGAGAATTCAACTTCTGGGTGAGACAGGTCTAGGCGAGTAAATTCAACTTCCATGCTCTCGTAAATCACTAGAGGACGTTGGCAGTTGATCATCATTTGTTGTTCTTCCATAAGAGGAACCATGATGTGTGGGAAGTTCATGCCAGAGAACTTAACGTAGTTTGTTACTACGTGCTCGATGAATGCTTGATCATGGCTCTTCTCACTTTCACAAGACATGTGTAGGTACTCTTTACCATTTGCATCGATAAGTGAGCTCTCTTTTTCACACTTGTTGTCAACGCTTAACGCAATACCGTTACCAACCATACCTGAAAAATCAAAACGCATTTTTTGGCTGATGCCTTCTTTTTGCAGAAGTACTGCAAATAAAAGATCGCCAGGTACACAGAAGCGCTTGTTGTCTTCATCGTGAATCGGGTTGAAATCGCCAGCTACTTTTTTAGCAAAGTGGCTTGCTTGTTCACGAGTGAATTGAAATTGATTGTCTTCAGTAGAAAAGTAAGGTGTCAGAAACATAGTATCGCTATTAGTCATCAAATCTGGGGTGGATTATAGCTAACTAACTTCGTTCTAATGGTCTATCCAGTTAACTTTGCTTATATATCAGTCAATTAGATAAATACGTTAGATGGTATATGACGATTTGAAGGGAAATGTGGCCTTTGGCTCAATGCAACAAGGGCTAATCGATAGCCCTTGTTTATATGACACTCTAATGGGTGTTGTTTAGAATGTTTTTGCTTTAAAAGCTACACAAAGTGCCTTCTGGCATTAGGTGATTATGAACGGATAATTTGAGCAATAAGTTCGCTTGTTCAATATCCGGTGCAAAATATCTGTCTTTGTCGTAGAAGCTGACTTTTTCACGCAAAATCTGTTTCGCTTCTTCCACACGAGGAGAGGATAGATTCGGAGCACGGAAATCGAGCCCTTGTGCTGCTGCTAAATATTCTACTGCTAATATCCCACGGGTGTTTTCAGCCATGTATCTAAGTCTACGAGCGGCAAAGGTAGCCATTGATACGTGATCTTCTTGGTTTGCCGATGTTGGAAGGCTGTCTACTGAAGCTGGGTGTGCCAGTGTTTTATTCTCGCTTGCCAGAGCAGCAGACGTTACTTGAGCAATCATAAAGCCTGAGTTAACGCCGCCGTTATCGACTAAGAAAGGTGGAAGTTTGCTTAGTGCGCTATCAATCAGCAGTGCCATTCTTCGTTCAGAAAGGCTACCAATTTCTGCAATCGCAAGTGCTAGGTTATCCGCTGCCATTGCCACAGGTTCTGCGTGGAAGTTACCACCTGAAATAATGTCGCCGTCTTCAGCAAATACCAGTGGGTTATCCGATACCGAGTTCGCTTCAACGTTTAACGTTTCTGCTGAATTACGAATTTGCTGTAAACAGGCACCCATCACTTGAGGCTGACAGCGCAACGAGTAAGGGTCTTGAACCTTTTCACAGCAAGTGTGTGATTCACCAATCTCACTCTTTTGATCAAGCATATGGCGATAAGCAAGCGCGGCATCCATTTGACCACGATGACCACGAACGCGATGAATTCGAGGGTCAAACGGACGACGACTACCCAGTGCAGCTTCAACAGACATTGCACCACATACGGTTGCAGACGCAAACAAGTCTTCCGCTGCGAACAGACCTTCTAATGCAAAGGCAGTCGATGCTTGTGTGCCGTTTAACAGCGCTAAGCCTTCTTTCGGCGCAAGTGTGATTGGTTCAAGACCTGCGATCTGCATTGCTTCTAAGCCAGTGATGATCTTGCCGTTGTGGCGTGCTTGGCCTTCACCTAGCAGAACGGTACTCATGTGGGCGAGGGGAGCAAGATCTCCAGATGCGCCTACTGATCCTTTTTGTGGAACACACGGGTAAACCTGCGCGTTCACAAGATCGATAAGAGCGTTAATCACTTTGAGGCGGATACCAGAGTAACCGCGAGACAAGCTGTTAATCTTCAATACCATCATCAAGCGTACGGTTTCATCAGACATGAACTTGCCAATGCCCGCAGCGTGAGAAAGTACGATACTTTTCTGTAGAACTTCGAGATCTTCAGGCGCAATCTTGGTGTTTGCTAATAAGCCAAAACCCGTGTTGATGCCATACACAGTGCGGTCTTCAGCAATCACTTGTTCGACAACTTGCATGCTCGCTTCGATATCCGGGATTGCTGCAGGATCGAGTGATAAGTTCACAGGGCTACGGCTGATTTTTCGAAGTTCAGATAGGCCAAGAAGTCCTGGCTTAAGTAATAAGTTCAACATGTTCTCTCCAGACATTAAAGGCGACGAAGTTCTTCGTTTAGCATAGGTAAATCAAGCTTCTGCTCTTTGGCACATTGCTTGGCAATATCGTAACCTGCATCAGCATGACGCATAACGCCGGTTGCTGGGTCATTGTGAAGTACGCGAGCAATACGCTGTGATGCATCTTCACTGCCGTCACAACAAATCACCATGCCTGAGTGTTGCGAGAAGCCCATACCAACGCCACCACCGTGGTGCAAAGAAACCCAAGTTGCGCCGCCCGCTGTGTTCAGAAGGGCATTCAATAGAGGCCAATCTGATACGGCATCTGATCCATCCATCATGCCTTCTGTTTCGCGGTTCGGGCTTGCTACTGAACCTGAATCTAGGTGGTCACGACCGATAACAACTGGTGCTTTCAGTTCGCCATTTTTCACCATTTCATTGAATGCTTGGCCTAAGCGTTCACGATCTTTCAAGCCAACCCAACAAATACGCGCTGGCAGGCCTTGGAACTGAATGCGTTCACGCGCCATATCTAGCCAGTTATGTAGATGTGGGTTGTCTGGAATCAGTTCTTTTACTTTTTGGTCTGTTTTGTAGATGTCTTCTGGGTCACCAGATAGTGCCGCCCAACGGAAAGGACCAATACCTTCGCAGAATAAAGGTCGAATATAAGCCGGAACGAAACCTGGGAAATCAAACGCGTTTTCTACGCCTTCTTCCAGTGCCATTTGGCGAATGTTATTACCGTAATCCACGGTCGCTGCGCCGCGGTATTGCAGGTCTAACATCGCTTGTACTTGAATCGCCATAGATTGCTTAGCGGCTTTCACCACTTTTGCTTCATCAATGGAGCGCTCTTGTGCGGCTTTCTCCATCGTCCAACCTTGCGGCAAGTAGCCGTTAAGAGGATCGTGGGCAGAGGTTTGGTCAGTCACCACATCAGGTGTGATATTGCGTTCAACTAACTCTGGGAAGACGTCT
Organism: Vibrio sp. 10N.247.310.23; assembly: GCF_041467155.1. NCBI lineage: Bacteria > Pseudomonadati > Pseudomonadota > Gammaproteobacteria > Vibrionales > Vibrionaceae > Vibrio > Vibrio sp. 10N.247.310.23. The sequence goes on from NZ_JBFSTZ010000008.1 coordinate 67,993, forward strand.
GCGGCGTTACCTAATAAGCCAACAGAGATTGGCGTGTCTGACTCTTTAATCATTGCCATCGCTTCATCTAAGCTGGTGGCTTTTTTGTCTACATAGCCAGTACGCAAGCGGTAGTCGATTCGTGATTCATCACACTCCACTGCGATCATTGAGAAGCCAGCCATCGTTGCAGCAAGAGGTTGAGCGCCGCCCATTCCACCAAGACCGCCCGTTAGAACCCACTTGCCGTTTGCTTCACCTTGGAAGTGCTTCTTCGCGATAGCGACAAAGGTTTCGTAAGTACCTTGAACGATGCCTTGTGAACCAATGTAGATCCAGCTGCCCGCGGTCATTTGGCCGTACATCATCAAGCCTTCTTTATCGAGCTCGTTGAAGTGTTCCCAGTTCGCCCAGTGTGGAACAAGGTTCGAGTTAGCGATCAGTACGCGAGGTGCGTTTTTATGAGTCGGGAACACGCCCACAGGTTTACCGGATTGAACAAGTAACGTTTGGTCGTCCTCTAAACGCTCTAATACTTCAACAATTTTGTCATAACATTTCCAATCACGTGCCGCGCGACCAATACCGCCATACACAACCAGTGCATGTGGGTGTTCTGCCACATCAGGGTCTAGGTTGTTCATCAGCATACGCAGTGGTGCTTCTGTTAACCAAGATTTAGCGCGCAAAGTGGTGCCGTGAGGTGCGCGAATTTCGCGAGTCGTGTCGAGACGAGGGTCACTGTTGTGGTGTTCCGTCATTTTGGAATTCCTTCTGTTTCACGTTATATCGTTGTAGTTGTAGTTGTAGTTATCGGTATCGGTATAGCTGGATTAGTCGCTGGCCATTGCACTGGCAATATCCCAACATAAACGAGCCGCTAATCGAGCCGTTTGGCCATCGACGTCGTAGTCTGGGTTGTATTCCGCTATGTCCGCGATAATGAGTTTTTCACTGTGTTGGAAAATCTGTTCTAGAAAAGGAGCAAGCGCTTCATAGCTCACGCCTCTTGCCGCTGGTGCACTTACGCCCGGCGCAGTAGCTGCGGGGAAAACATCGAGATCAATGGTGAGATAGAGATAATCACACTCAACGATGAATTTTTGTAACTTGATCAGTTGAGCGACTTGATTCACTTGGGTCATGTTGCGGTCGTGTTCATACCACACGCCCAGTTGGTCAGCTTTGTTAAACAGCGCTTTGGTATTGTTGGCGGCACTCACACCAAGACAAGCGTAATGAAACGGCCATTGATGTGCGTGGCAGTAATCACTGATCTGGTTAAAAGGCGTGCCGGAGCTCGGTTTAACATCGGTGATGTCGCTTTCAAATTCACGAAGATCAAAGTGAGCATCAAAATTAACGATGCCGATCTTAGGATTGTGTTCTGATTGAATTTTATTTAGGTGCTCAGCGAGACCTTGGAACGTTGCCCAAGCCACCTCGTGACCACCGCCAAGGGTAATCACTTTGTTGGTTGCTAAGGCATTGGCAATCACAGAAGCACACTGTTTTTGGCTGACTTCTAATTGACCATCATTGCACTCGATATCACCAAGATCGGCGATGTGTGCGTCACTGTGCCAAGCCATATTCGCCAACGCTTGGCGTATCAAGTTAGGTGCTTGTTTCGCGCCCACGCGTCCTTTATTTCTTGCAACACCGGCATCGCTGGCAAAGCCTACCAAGGCGATATCACCGTCAGTCAGCTTGTCACTTAACTCACTACTTTGCACTTGCTTGGTAATGTGATGAACGCGAGTACCGAGTGCGCCATCTTCAAGATCATTACGTCCGGTCCACACAAAGTTATGCACGGTTGTTGCGTTCTCTTGGATACCGTTGGATTTAGATTGAGTCATGACACACCTCGCCATTAACAATGCGTTTATGCAGGTGAGGAACACCGACTTGATAGCTTAGATCTGCAGGGTGGTCGATGTTCCAGATAGCCAAATCTGCGGCATAACCGATTTCGACTTTGCCTTTGGTTTGTGACTTACCAATGGCAGCCGCCGCGTTACAAGTTACACCGCGTAGCGCTTCTTCAGGCGTCGTACCAAACAGGGTGCAGCTCATGTTCATCATCAGCGTTAAGTCTGCAAAGGGAGATGTGCCGGGGTTTAGGTCGGTCGCGATCGCCATTGGAATGTTGTGTTCACGAAGTAGGGCAACGGGCGGTTGTTGAGTCTCTTTAAGGAAATAGAATGCACCGGGTAGCAAGGTGGCAACTGTGCCTGATTCAGCCAGCGCTTTGACTCCGGTTTCATCAAGGTATTCAACATGGTCGACAGAGAGTGCGCCGTATTTAGCTGCGAGCGCGCTGCCACCCATATTAGAAAGCTGTTCTGTGTGGCCTTTAATCGCGAGCCCGTGTTCTTTGGCTGCGGCAAATACACGTTCGGTTTGTTCTAGGTTGAAGCCGATAGATTCGCAGAACACGTCAACTGCATCGGCAAGCCCTTGCTCTGCAGCTTTAGGAATGATCTCTTGGCAAACCAGATCTATGTAACGATCTGGTTGTTCTTTGTATTCTGGCGGTACTGCGTGTGCTGCAAGGAGAGTGGTAGTGATCTTAATTCGGCGATGATTTTCTAACGCTTTAGCTGCACGTAACATCTTGAGTTCGTCTTCAAGTGTTAAACCATAGCCCGATTTTACTTCGATGCTGGTTACGCCACTTCTTAGCAGGCCATCGAGTCTAGGTAGTGCCATTTCAACCAGTTCAGACTCTTGCGCTGCGCGTGTTGCAGTGACTGTCGCAAGAATCCCGCCGCCTTGTTTGGCGATGTCGGTGTAAGAGATACCATTCAAACGCTGTTCAAATTCGTTGGCGCGATTGCCTGCAAATACGAGGTGAGTGTGGCAATCAATCAGACCTGGGGTAACGAGCTTGTTTTTGCAATCATAGGTGATGTAATCCGCAGAGTTATCAGTGCTCGGTTGTTCTACCTCATAAGCATGAGCCTCATGGTTTGAACAAGAGATAGACACGATCTTACCGTCTTCGATAACGATATCTTGAGGGGAAGAGGGCTGATAACCGTCGGCTCCCGAACTCATGGAGACCACTCGTGCGTTTTTGAGGATCAAATTCATAATCACCTAGATCTTTGCTAAATATTAAATGTATATACAAATAAATAGGCTAAACGCTGACCCGAATCAAGTTGATGTTGCAAAAATGTGATCGGCGATCAGGATGATGTTCTTTAATCTAGAAGTATCTTGGAGCTTAATTTGTACTTAGAGCCAGGATGGTAGAGCAATGCAAAGCTGATGAGGCGTTCTTTGCTCCATGTTCTTCTATTCAAAAGTAGGCAAGGTTCTGATTCAGATAGCTTTAGTGACGTTCTGATTTGAGAGTCAGGAATAATGGCTTCAACCGTGTGCTCGATTGCACTCAACGGGCAGCTTTTTGAAAGGTATTCATTGGGTGTAGAGGTTGAAAAGTCTTGCTCTAGGTATTTTGGTGCGGCTTGCGAGTTCACCCAGCGCGCTTCCAATTGAATCGGTGTGTTGTCAGCAAAGTGGATGATTTCACTATAGAATACTTCGGCATTGATCATCACACCTAACCGTGTCGCGGTGCTTTCATCTGCCTTGATGCTCTTGTGCTTGATAACCTGGCTAGCATACGTTTGACCTCGGTCTTTGATCTCTTGTGCGATGTTGTTGATATCAAGCAGCGGAGATTGCGCTTTTTCGTCTGGTTCACAAACAAAAGTACCTAGCCTTGGCTTCCTGATGAGTTTGCCTTCAGACACAAGATCTCGAATGGCTTTATTGACCGTCATTCGACTCACATTGAACTGCTCTGTGAGTTCGAGTTCTGTGGTTATCTGGTAACCCACTGGCCAGTGACCACTGTTGATATTATCGTCTATGAACTGTTTTATCTGAAGGTAGAGCGGCGCTTTCGACATAATGAAACCTTATTTGACTATACAAATAGAGTAACGGAATTTTTCACGATTTCAACATTTCCTCGGGCAATGTGACCTTATTCAACATAGATGGGGCAAATTGCTTGATTCTGTGAGGCAAGTGTCGCAAATTGTCACGTAATAACTATTCGTAAATCAGATGATTAGAAAGGGAAATAATATGTTTAAGAAATTAAAGGCCTCGTTGGGCATCGGTGCAGCAAAGGTTGATACTGTCTTAGATAATATTGAAGTTTTCCAAGGTGGAGAGTTGTCTGGCAATGTTCACATTGTTGGTGGCGACGTTGAGCAACAAATCGACTTGATTAACTTGGTTCTCAACACAGAAGTAAAAGTAGAAACGGAAGACAGTACCAGCTACGAAACCTTTTCACTGGGTCGTATTCAAGCGGTAGAGCCTTTCGTTATCCAACCGGGCGAAACCAAACTGGTTCCATTCCGACTTAAGTTAAATGATGAAACGCCAGTCACCGCGTTGAACGCACAAATGAACCAATGCCATGTGTGGGTTGAAACCAACCTAGATATCGGCTTTGCGATTGATCCTAAAGACCGTGACTTTATCTCCGTTCATCCACTGCCAACAGTCGCTAAAATTATCCAAGGTGTGGAAGCATCGGGCATGGCAATGGTGAAAGCAGACGTAGAGAAGGGCTTCTTAAAAGGCAACAGCTTTGCTTCTCGCTCTGGCTGTTACCAAGAGATTGAATTTCGCAGCGGCGGCTTTATGAATAACAAAGAGATCGAGCTGTCATTCATCGTAGATGGCTCTATGGTTCACTGCCTAGCAGAAATCGACCGCTCAATGAGCTTCCGCGGCGACCAATACATCTCATTCAGCTTACCTGCTAATGCGGCCGACTCAGACATTCGCAACGCTGTATCAAGAATCATGAGTGCGTAGTTCCCTTTCTGTTAGTAGTCGCTTTTTCTATTAATAGAGACAAGACAGTACGATTTCTATAGCCGAACTTATCCGTTCGGCTTTTTTGTATTGTAGATAAAGCCAACGAATTACTGATTGAACTATGGGTTAGGCGTTAGAAGGATCTAAATAGAAGAGACATTTCAGTCATATAGTTTTGTGGTGCTGCGGGACTAACATTGTCATTTCATATTATTTCGTTACAATGTTCGGCTACTCACAGATGTGGCATCTGTATTTGCTTCTATGTGGGTATATTTATTATGCATATATCCCCAATCAGCGTACTCGTTGATTGAAAGACATATATTAAACATTTTCATGTGTTGCTTGGTGTGCAACACCACTGTAAAGGACAAATAATGCCAATTATTACTCTTCCTGACGGTAGTCAGCGTCAATTTGACAACCCTGTATCAACTCTAGATGTTGCCCTATCAATCGGTCCTGGTCTTGCGAAAGCTACCATTGCTGGTCGTGTAGACGGCGAGCGTGTTGATGCTTGTGATCTTATCGAAAACGATGCAAGCCTAGAAATCATCACAGCTAAAGATGAAGTTGATGGCCTTGAAATCGTTCGTCACTCTTGTGCTCACCTTTTAGGCCACGCGGTTAAGCAGCTTTTTCCAGAAGCGAAAATGGCGATCGGTCCTACTATCGATAACGGTTTCTACTACGATATCGATCTTGAGCACTCTCTAACGCAAGACGATCTAGAAAAGATCGAAAAGCGCATGAAAGAGCTAGCGAAGACCAAATACCAGGTTGTTAAGAAGAAAGTTAGCTGGCAGGAAGCGCGCGACGCATTCGAAGCTCGCGGCGAGACTTACAAGATTGAAATCTTGGACGAGAACGTTTCTAAAGATGATCGTCCAGGCCTGTACCATCACGAAGAATACATCGATATGTGTCGTGGTCCACACGTGCCTAACATGAGCTTCTGCCAGCACTTCACTCTACTTAACGTAGCGGGTGCATACTGGCGTGGTAACAGTGACAACAAGATGCTTCAACGTATCTACGGCACTGCATTCCACGACAAGAAGGCACTTAAAGCTCACCTTGTGCGCCTAGAAGAAGCGGCTAAACGTGACCACCGTAAAATCGGTAAAGCGCTTGACCTATTCCACATGCAGCAAGAAGCACCAGGCATGGTGTTCTGGCACCACAACGGTTGGACTATCTTCCGTGAGCTAGAAGTATTTATTCGTCAAAAACTGACTGAGTACGATTACCAAGAAGTTAAAGGCCCATTAATGATGGACCGTGTTCTTTGGGAACGCTCTGGTCACTGGGATAAGTACGCTGAAGCGATGTTCACTACTTCTTCAGAGAACCGTGAATACGCTATCAAGCCAATGAACTGTCCTGGTCACGTTCAAATCTTCAACCAAGGTTTGAAATCTTACCGTGATCTACCGCTACGTATGGCTGAGTTCGGCTCATGTCACCGTAACGAGCCGTCTGGCGCACTTCACGGCATTATGCGTGTTCGTGGCTTCACTCAAGATGATGCTCACGTATTCTGTACTGAAGACCAAGTTCAACAAGAAGTTAAAGCTTGTATTGAAATGGTTTACGATACTTACACAACTTTCGGCTTCGAAAGCATCGTTGTTAAGCTATCTACTCGTCCAGAACAGCGTGTAGGTTCAGACGAAATGTGGGACCGTGCAGAGGCTGACCTTAAGCAAGCGCTAGAGGCAATGGACATTGCATACGAGATTCAAGAAGGCGAGGGTGCGTTCTACGGACCTAAGATTGAATTTACTTTGCATGATTGTTTGGACCGCGCTTGGCAATGTGGTACAGTGCAGCTCGATTTTGCATTACCAGAACGTTTAGGTGCTACTTACGTAGGTGAAGATAACGAGCGTCACACGCCAGTTATGATCCACCGCGCGATTTTAGGTTCACTAGAACGCTTCATTGGTATTCTTATTGAAGAATACGCTGGCTTCTTCCCAACGTGGTTGGCGCCAGAACAAGCAGTTGTAATGGGCATTACAGACAAACAGTCTGAATATGTACAAGAAATTACGAAAAAACTGCAAAAAAGTGGATTTAGAGTCAAAGCAGACTTGAGAAATGAGAAGATTGGCTTTAAAATCCGCGAACATACTTTGAAACGTGTACCGTTCATGCTTGTGTGTGGTGACCAAGAAATGGAAGCCGGCGAAATTGCAGTACGTACACGTAAAGGTAAGGACCTTGGCAAATTTAAAGTGGATGACTTTATTTCATACATCCAAGCCGAGGTTTCAAGCCGTAAGCTCAATCTGGAGGAATAGCTATTAAAGGCGGAAGACGTGGCCAACAACCGGCCAAACAAAACCAGCACCGTTTAAACGGTGACATTCGTGGCGTTCGTGAAGTGCGTCTAACTGGCGCAGACGGCGAAGCTGTTGGTGTAGTATCAATCGCTGAAGCGATGGAAGCTGCAAATGAAGCTGGTATGGATCTTGTAGAGATCAGCCCTAACGCCGAGCCGCCAGTTTGTCGTGTGATGGACTACGGTAAGTTCCTCTTCGAGAAGAGCAAAGCTGCGAAAGAGCAGAAGAAGAAGCAAAAGCAGGTTCAGATCAAGGAAATTAAATTCCGACCTGGAACTGATATTGGAGACTATCAGGTAAAACTACGCAACCTGACTGGTTTCCTAGAAGACGGCAACAAAGTGAAGGTAACAATTCGCTTCCGTGGCCGCGAAATGGCTCACCAAGAAATCGGTGTTGACGTTCTTAATCGTTTGAAAGCGGATACTGAAGAATTTGCAGTAGTCGAATCTTTCCCAACGAGAATTGAAGGTCGCCAGATGATCATGGTGTTGGCCCCTAAAAAGAAGTAATTAACGGCTTTGCAAGTAATTGAACCCTGCAGCCTCAGGTTGCGGGGTTTTATTCGCCCTAATTACTATGTTATTAACAACTCAACAATGCGGAGTTATTCATCATGCCTAAGATGAAAACCAACAAAGGTGCTGCTAAGCGTTTCCAGAAAACTGCTGGTGGTATTAAGTTTAAGCACGCTGGTAAACGTCACATCCTGACTAAGCGTACTACTAAGAACAAGCGTCAGCTACGTCCGAACTCGATCCTTCCTAAATGTGAAGTTGCTCAAGTTCTACGTATGATGCCATACGCTTAATTCTTTTTAGTTTATAAATTCGTTTAGTTTAGGAGAAGCATAATGCCTCGCGTAAAACGTGGTGTACAAGCTCGTGCACGTCATAAGAAAGTTCTAAAACAAGCTAAAGGTTACTACGGAGCACGTTCACGTGTTTACCGCGTAGCTTTCCAAGCAGTTACCAAAGCTGGTCAATACGCTTACCGTGACCGTCGCAACAAGAAACGTCAATTCCGTCAACTTTGGATTGCACGTATCAACGCGGCATCTCGTCAAAATGGTCTATCTTACAGCCGTTTCATCAATGGCCTAAAGAAAGCATCTATCGAGATCGACCGTAAGATTCTTGCTGACATCGCAGTATTCGACAAAGCAGCATTTGCTGTTCTAGTTGAAAAAGCGAAAGCATCTCTATAATTTAGAGTTAGCTTAAAGGTTTAAGAAAAGGAGAACTTCGGTTCTCCTTTTTTATTGCCTGTAATTTGGCTTTGCCATACTCTCTCGCATCTCGCATCTCGCATCTCGCATCTCGCATCTCGCATCTCGCATCTCGCATCCCGCACCTAATTTTTATTCGCTTGAACACGCATTCTGGTATATAAACATTTACCTAACCTTTAAATGTAAAGCGACCGAAATAAATGACCGCACCGACCACTATGACGTTCTTCGAACGTTTTGAAACTGACATCCTATCTGGCAAGAAGACGATTACTATTCGTGATGAATCTGAGCGAGACTACCAGCCAGGCAGTGTTGTGGAAGTATCGACGCTAGAGCAAGACCGTGTGTTCTGTAATCTTAAGATCATCAGCGTTGAGCCAATTTTGTTTGATGACTTAGGTGAGTTCCATGCTCAGCAAGAGAACATGACGCTGCAAGTACTGAAAGACGTGATTCAAGATATCTACCCGGGTATCTCTCAACTGTATGTGGTTTCTTACGAGCTTGTGTAGCCCGCTTTAAATAGAATTTGTTGATCAATACTGCGTCTAACGCAGAGCAATGATAAAGGGAAGCCACAATGAGTGAATTACAGAGCGAAACAGTTCAGCAAATTTTGCTTCAACTTTATTGTCGTGAGCAAAATGAGCAGCCGTTAATCTCTAGAACTGATCTCGACATTGCTCTTTATGATAGCGAAGGCTTTCTAGCGTGGCGTGACACAAGGCGTAACTTTACGGTCAGTGATATCGAGAATCGAGTTTGGGTGAAGAGCTGCCCCGGCGGTTACATCACTGAAGTGCACTTCAATGCTGACGGTTCTTTGACTGAATATCGTTTGTTCGACCGATTTGAAACAACAGGGCAGTGGCAACTAAAAGACGGTTTGTTACACGTCGAGATTCTGAAGGGTGAGAACTGCTACCAGTTTGCTGTTGTGGCTCGTGCTGACCTTAATATTCACTCTGCGGTTGAGTATAAGAGCGGAGAGCTGCATTCGTACTTGAAGCTTGTTCAAGTTGAAAGCTAAACGCTGGTTCGTTTAATTAGCATATAAAAAAGCCAACAGTGATGTTGGCTTTGTTGTCTTCAATCTGACTGAATACTTCTATTAAGCTTCGAAGTTCGCCAATCGAGTATAAAGCTCGCTGTCTTGATCTTGCTTTGCACAAATCGTCAGTAGGTCTTCAATAAAGTACTTCAATGCACGTGCTTCAATTCGGCGAATACCTTGTTGATGTTCTTCAGTTAGGTAGCCGTAGATAGTCGCAGCGCCAAAGTCACCAAAGATCATCTGACCTTGTTCGTTCACTAAAGTGTTGTGAGCGTATAGATCACCATGAGAGACTTTATTGGCATGAAGGTGTTCAAACACATCAATCATCTGCTCTGTAATGCTATTGATTTGAGCAATTGAAAGTTCGAAACCTTCTGGGAAAGTATCACGCGTGCAAGTCTCGAGTGTTGGTGGTAGCCCTAGGTTGTAGTAGCTGTTTGGAATGAGTTCCATCACCAAAGCTAGGTAATCTTGTTCCTCTACTTGGGCGATAGATTTTACCAAGTTGTTATGGTGTCCAGCCTGCAAGCACGCTTCCAGTTCATCATGTGGGTAGCCGTCACTGGTGACTTCGCCTTTAAACACTTTAACCGCCACTTCCTGTGGAAAATCGAAGTCGCTGTTTAGCCAGCTTGCATGCGAGATCACGCCAGATGCGCCTTGGCCAAGTACTTGATTCAGTGAATAGCTTTGAGAGCTAACCGCAGGCACGCTATCTAAGCTGCTAGGGTGTTTGCAAAACGGGTTACCCGCAAACGCTAACCAAGCCAGTTTTGGTAGCTTGATAAGGAACTCTGGGAATTCAGTCAACTGGTTTGCAGACAGGCGAACTAGCTCAAGGTTGGATAGGTTTTCCATGCTTTCTGGTAACACGCGAATCTTGTTACCCGCCAATGCCAGTTTCTGTAGTCGCGGTCTTTCACCTAGTGAGCTAGGCAGGGCCTCAATCTCATTGTCGGTCAGGATTAACCAACGTAGTTGAGTCGGCAGAGATTGTTCGCTAACGGTTTTGATTTGGTTGGTTTTGAAGCCAACCATTTCGAGCTTAGGAAGTGACCCTAGAACATCAGGCAGGTGCGTAAACAGGTTATTCGACGCGAAGATAATACGCAGGTTAGTTAGCTTTGATAACTCGGCTGGTAGGTCTGACAGCTGATTACCTGAAAGGTCTAGGATCTCAAGAGAATCTGCAAGCTCTATGATTTCTAGAGGGAACTCTGTGAGATCTTCTGATAGTTTTAGACGCTTAATACCTTTAAGTTGCCCTGATTTTAATTGTTCTAGAGTATGCAAACCTTAGCCTTATGAGTAGATGTTCGAGGCGCGTAGTTTACTTGTCTCAACCGAGAAAGGCGAGTATCCGCAACAATACTCGCCTATCTACGCTCAGTGGCTGTTGATATCAAGGTTAAAGCTGAATACGATTTTGGCTAACGCCGACCTCCTCAACAAAATCCAAGTCATGACTGACTAAGATAAAAGCTCCTTGGTATTCACGTAAAGCTGACGCCAATATCTGCTTTGAGTCGATATCTAAATGATTGTCTGGCTCATCAAGCAGCAGTAATGGGGAGTCTTGCTTATGACTGACAATCAACATCGCTAGCTTCATTTTCTCTCCACCACTTAGGTGAGCGACTTTGCGGTACACGGTATCACGCCTAAAGCCGATGCCTGCTAACAATGTCCGAGCATCACTCTCTGTGAGCCCGTCACTATGTGTCATGAGGCTATCGAACATTGTGTCGTTGGTGTCTAATAGTCCAAAGTGTTGATCCAAGTATACTGTGGACCCTAAGCGTTTAATGGAACCTGTATAGTTCGAGTGTTGCCCATGAATGGCCTTTAACAGCGTCGACTTTCCGCAGCTGTTTGCACCAGTGAGATAACACCGTTCACCTTGCGACATAGAAAAGTTGATACGAGCGTCAGAACCAAAACTCAGATGGCAATCTTCAACGGTTAATAGCGAGTTCTTTTTACTGTTATTACTCTGTTGTAGATACAAGGCCTGTGGTTTTAGTTGTTCCTTTTGTTCTTTAAGAGATTGAAGCTTATCTTGATTTTGCTCCTTTAAGTTATTTTGGCTAGTGGCTGATGCTGCTTGTGTTCGTCCGGCTTTGTCTTTCATCGCATCCATTAAGATCTTTGGCTGACTGCCGGATTCTCGCAGTCGGTTTCCTTGCGCCTCTCGCTGTTGTGCTTTTTCTTTGTTGGCTTGAGCTTGGCGTTCAAGTCGTCTCTTTTCTGATTGATGATGAGCAATCTGTTTATCTAGTGCATCGGCCTGATTCGACATTTGTTTGAAGTAGTCATCGTAGTTTCCTTTATAGAAACGTAACCCCAAACTGTTGAGATGGTAGATACCTTCCATTTGTCTCAATAAGCTTCGATCATGGCTGACGACAAGTACCTTACCTTCAAACACCTGGCATTGTTCTAGTAGCCAATTGCGTCCGTCGTTATCCAAATGGTTCGAAGGCTCATCGAGGATCAGTATGTCGTTATTTGATACGAATAGCTGATGAAGCTGTAACAGGGCGAGTTGCCCACCACTCAAAGAGCAACAAAGTGTGTTCAAATCACGAGTGATCTTTAATGTACCTAGCAACTGCTGGGTACGCGCCTCTAAATCCCAATCATCGCCAACGATATTGAAGTGCTGCAGTTCACAGCTACCTTGTTCTATTGCGCTTAACGCTTCTAACTTTTCGGTGAGTCCTAAGAAGTCAGCGATGGTGATGTTGGTATCCAGTAGCGTTGATGGTAACTGAGAGTAAAAGCCGATTGAACCTTGGCGCGAAACACTGCCCGTTGTGGGCTGTTTTTGTCCAACGAGCAATGAAAGTAACAATGACTTTCCAGCCCCATTTCTTCCGACTAGGCCTGTGAGGCGAGTGCTCAAATTAAAGGTGATGTTTTTGAATAACCACTCACCAGTATCGAGTTGGAATGAGAGATTATTGGCTAATATAGTCGGCATAGAAATACCTCCCTTTACGTGTAAACGAGTAAAAGGGGTGAGGCGCTTTTTCTATATAGAACCCTACACAGAATTCTATGTATAGATCGCCAAAGACGTTACTTAGGTAGCGTACCAATCAAAGATAGGAAATAGAGTGCTGATCTGATTTCTGTCTTTAAGGTGCTGATCTTAAAGATGTAGGTTGTCAAAAAACGGATCTTTAAGAGCTTGATTTGTCGCGAAAATAGATGACGAAGTAACGCCCACTAACCCCGAGTGTCCAAATGATTTTTATAAAAATAAATCGGATGTCAGGATGTTAGTACTTCATTATGGCGTTATTCTCTTTTGAAATGATGGTGGGATGGTACTGAAAGAACGTACTCTGAGTCAATATACTGAGGTGATTAAATTGTGTTCAAATGATTAAAGCGCCTGTGTGGCGCTTTAGTGATCATTATTGGAAATAAGTTGAGTCTAGAACTTATATCTTTGGGTTTAGAGCTTAGAGCTTAGAGCTTAGAGCTTAGAGCCTTGGGCTTAAAGCTAAAGCTACTTGGTTTGCCCACCAACGGCGCGCCAACACATATCAAAGCTATCGTTGATGTACTTGGCTGACTGCTCTGGTGGCAACTCATTCTGTTCAATTAACCAGTTTGCACAAATCAAAAAGTGGCTGTGGATGAAGTGCCTAACAAGATTGATGTCTAATACCATCAGTTCACCAGTTTCTTGTCCTTTCAAAATGATCTCGTCTAACGATGCGAACATCTTTGAGACGATGACTTCTCGAGTTTGAGTCGTTGGGTCGAAATGAACATTGGTGAAAAACTTCATCGCAACTGGATTTTCTAGCGCCCATTCAAGCCCTGTGATCCACATGAACTTAAAGGCTTGGTAGCGATCTTGTTCAGCGATTTCTGTGTGCTGGTCAAGGGTAGAAAATAGCTCTATTTTCAGTTCACGAAACAGTTCATCAATCAGTAGAGATTTGTTCTCGAAGTGGTGAAACAGTGTCGCCTTTGCTACGCCTGCTGTTTTCGCTATTTGTCCTGTAGATGTGCCCTCGAGCCCTTGCTGAGAAAAGAGCAGGAGCGCAGCATCTAGGATTTTTTGCCTTTTCGTAATCATCTATTTAGTACTTTGAACAGAATCTTTTTAATTGGGTTGTTGTAAGGAGGGTGCATTAACTTAGTGAAGTTAATTTTTCCTCTACTTAGAACGGTTTTGGCATGGCTAAAGGTCTTGAAGCCTTCAATACCGTGATAGTGTCCCATGCCTGAAGGGCCAATGCCACCGAACGGCGCATCTTCTGCTGCCACATGCACTAGCGAGTCGTTGATACAAACACCGCCAGAATGCGTATTCGATAAGAACTGGTCTTGGGTCTGTTTATCATGACTCATCAGATACAGAGCAAGTGGACGTTCTCTTGCTGTGATGTAGCTGATCGCTTCTTCAATAGAGTCATAAGGCACGATAGGCAGAATAGGGCCAAACAACTCTTCTTGCATCGCAACCATATCGTCGTTCACTTCGGTTAGAAGGTGTGGCGTCATTCTGTGGTTTACATCATCTTGTGCTTGTTCGGTGACAGTGTGAATAACCGCACCTTTAGACTGAGCATCTGCAATCACACCTTTCAAACGATTGTATTGGCGCATATCGATCACTGAGGTTAAGTCTTTGCTTTCAATACCGGCTTTATAAAGTTTTTTGAAGTACTGCTTATAAGCCGTGATGAACGCGTCGACTTTTTCTCGTGGCAATAAGATGTAATCGGGTGCCACGCAAATCTGGCCAGCGTTTAAGCTTTTTGCAAACAGGATGCGTTCAACGGCGTCAGCCACATCAAAGTCAGGGGCAATAATCGTTGGAGACTTGCCACCCAATTCCAAAGTTACTGGCGTTAAGTTGTTGGCTGCTGCTCTCATTACGTGCTTACCCACAGAGGTCGACCCTGTGAATAGAATATGATCAAACGGGAGTTGGCTAAATTTCGCGGAAACGTCAGCTTCACCCTCTATAATCGCAACCTGATCTTCGTTAAAACCCTCAGCCAGCATGGCTTTTAAAACTCGGTTGGTCGCTGGAGTGAACTCAGACATCTTGAGCATTGCAGTATTACCTGCCGCCAACGCAGTGATGAGGGGCCCTAAAGAGAGCATCACCGGGAAGTTCCAAGGAACAATGATACCGACAACACCCACTGGCTGATAATGAACGGTGATCTTCGCGGGTGTCAGCATTAAGCCTGCTTTGCGGCGTGATGGCTTCAACCATTTCTTAAGGTTCTTCAGGCTGTAATTGATCTGGTGAAGAGAAGGGGTGATATCAGCAATCAAGCTGTCGTGTTTTGCTCGATGGCCATAATCTTCAGATACTGCCTCAATCAACAGCTCTTGATAGCGCATTAACAACGCTTTTAGTACTGAGAGGTTTTTTCTTCTCTGCTCAAGCGTTGGATTAACATTACTGCGGTAGTGATCTTTTTGTCGGTCGAACATTTGATCCATGTCGTTGATGCTCGACGTGTTTGGTTCAAGGTCTAGATTATGGCTCATAGTATCCCCTAAATTCGAAAGCTGACCGATTGGTCGGTCAGTTGAATTTACAAGAAGATCGAATCGAATACAAGATATGCACGAGAAAAGTTCAATAATTGAGCGGTTACAACATTGAAGTGAGCGAGTTTTAGTTGGAAGAACGAAGTGTTTATAGGTATCGAATCACGGGATACAAGTTGTGTTTGTGATAGCGAGAGTTCAGATTGGGAAGTGCGCATATTTGTCACAACCCTGACTTAACTTGACCAGATTAGCCAAGAATTTTATGTGTCTTTGGTATTTTATTCACCTGATTTTTTGTTAGAAAGTGCTTTAAATCTAATGCGCTTCAGCCTGTTTTTTGGCCTAAAACCTTGTAATACCTTACCTGTCACTTTAAGTCGGATCGACGATAAAAAAACGTAATCGTAACCACAAATATCAATGGTTGGACTCACTCTTAATAATATCGGTTAATGCAGCCAACAAATCGTTTTTGAACGTTTTTTGTTGGGTTATACCTCGCTATTCCAATGAGGTATCTTCTGTCGATGGCCCTATAGTGTGAGGTCTCTAGAATTGGAAAATTCGGTTAATTTGGAACGCATCCGTGCTGAGTATAATGTAAAGCACTGGAGCCAAGGTTTTTATGGAATTGATGATAACGGTGAGGTGTATGTATCACCGAGCGAAACCGATCATCAAGTTCCTCTTAGTCAGATCGTAAAACAGTTAGAGCAGAGAAATATTGGTTTGCCTGCTCTTGTGCGTTTTCCTCAAATAGTGCACCAACGTGTGCACAATATCTGTAACGCATTTAACCAAGCGATCGACGAATATCAGTATGACAACCGTTACCTGCTTGTTTACCCGATTAAAGTTAACCAACAGAAAGAAGTGGTTGACGAGATCTTAGCGAGCCAAGCTCAATTAGAGCAGAAGCAATTGGGCCTAGAAGCAGGTAGCAAGCCTGAACTATTAGCGGTATTGGCACTGGCTCAAAAAGCGAGCTCAGTGATCGTGTGTAACGGTTACAAAGACAGAGAATACATCCGTCTAGCGCTGATTGGCGAAAAGCTAGGTCATAAAGTATTCATCGTTTTAGAGAAGCTATCTGAGCTTGATCTTGTTCTTTCTGAAGCGAAAGCGCTTGGCGTGAAACCTCGTTTAGGTTTGCGTATTCGTCTTGCTTCTCAAGGCGCAGGTAAATGGCAAGCGAGTGGTGGCGAGAAGTCGAAGTTCGGCTTGTCTGCATCACAAGTGCTGACTGTTATTGAACGCTTGAAAGCAGAAGACCAACTGGATGTTCTAGAGCTAGTGCATTTCCATCTTGGTTCACAAATGGCCAATATTCGTGATGTACGAAATGGTGTGAGCGAAGCGGCTCGTTTCTACTGTGAACTGCGCGATATCGGTGCTCAATTGAAGTACTTAGATGTTGGTGGTGGTTTGGCTGTGGATTACGACGGTACACGTAGCCAGTCTTCAAACTCAATGAACTACGGCTTGCTTGAGTACGCTCGCAACATCGTAATGACAGTAGGGGATATTTGTAAGCTCTACAATCAGCCGCAACCTGTGATCATTTCTGAATCTGGTCGTTCGTTGACTGCGCATCACGCTGTGCTTGTTACTAACGTGATCGGTACAGAAAGCTATTCTCCGGAAGATATGGCGGCTCCAGAAGCTGACGCACCAATGTTGCTTAATAACATGTGGAAGAACTTCTTAGAGCTAGATGCGGGTAATGATGACCGAGCGTTGATCGAGATCTACAACGACACGCAAAGCGATATCGCAGAAGCGCACAACCAATTTGCAACAGGCATGCTGAATCTTCAGCACCGTGCTTGGGCAGAGCAGATGTCTTTGCGTATTAACTACGAACTTAGCTCTCGTATGAGTACTAAGAACCGTTACCACCGTCCTATTTTGGATGAGTTGAGCGAGCGTTTAGCCGACAAGTTCTTCGTGAACTTCTCGCTGTTCCAATCTTTACCAGATGCTTGGGGTATTGATCAGGTATTCCCTGTATTACCTCTAAGTGGTTTGGATAATGCGGATGAGCGACGCGCTGTAGTACTGGATATCACCTGTGATTCTGACGGTACGATTGATCAGTACGTTGATGGCCAAGGTATTGAAACAACGCTGCCAGTTCCTGCGTGGAACCCAGATGAACCATACCTGATGGGCTTTTTCTTAGTCGGCGCATATCAAGAGATCTTGGGCGATATGCACAACCTATTTGGTGATACCCACAGTGTCGTGGTGAATGTTGATGAAAGTGGTCAAGCGAATATCGACTACATCAATGAAGGCGATACGGTTGAAGACATGATGCGTTATGTTCATATCGATACGGATCTGATTCGTCAGAACTACAAAGATTTGGTCACGGCGAAAGTACCAGCACAAGAGCAGCAAAGCGTACTTGAAGAGTTAGAGCAAGGCTTGATGGGTTACACCTATCTTGAGGATTTTTAATGAACGATCTATTTACCAAACCAGATTACTCGCTGTACTCCAACGCGATGACTTTTATGCGTCGTCCATTGGTACAGAACCCAATTGATCACGATGCTGATGTGGTTGTGTTGGGCGCGCCGTTAGATATGGCGACGTCGGGTCGACCGGGCGCTCGTATGGGGCCTGATGCGATTCGTCGTGCGTCGGTAAACTTGGCGTGGGAAGGCAAAAAATTTCCTTGGGACTTCAATGTATTTGAACATACCTCGGTGATTGATGCTGGCGATCTTGTGTTTGATTGCGGTGATGCTGAAGATTTAACTCAGCGTTTAGAAGCGGCTGCAAATGCGATTCTAAACAGTGGTAAAACATTGTTAGGTTTAGGTGGCGATCACTTCATTACATTGCCTTTGCTAAGAGCATACGGCAAGAAGTACGGTGAAATGGCTCTGATTCATTTTGACGCGCACACTGATACTTACAATCAGGGCAGTCGTTACGATCACGGTACTATGTTCTACTATGCGCCAAATGAAGGGTTAATCTCGCCTGAGCATTCTGTGCAAATAGGTATTCGTACAGAGTATAAGCAGGAAGGTCATGGCTTTAATGTTATCAATGCGATGCAAGCGAATGACATGAGCGTGGATGAGATCATTGCTCAAGTGAAAGGCATTGTTGGTGATAAGCCAGTTTACCTAACGTTTGATATCGATTGTCTGGATCCTGCTTTTGCTCCGGGTACAGGTACTCCGGTATGCGGCGGTTTGAATTCAGATAAAGTTCTGAAAATTATCCGTGGTTTGCAGGGCATCAACATGGTTGGTATGGACGTTGTAGAAGTTTCTCCAGCGTATGACCAAAGCGAGATTACAGCATTGGCTGGTGCGACGATTGCTCTCGAGCTACTTTACGTTTGGACGGCGAACCGCCTCGCTAAATAGTTGTGTGTCATTGCTAACAACATAACGCTATATACTGATTTTAAAGCCCACTAAGGTTCAACTTAGTGGGCTTTTTTTGGATACCTCGAAATATCCATTTGCAACTTCTACTCATTGTCCCTGCATACCCATTCAATACTCTAACGGTTGTATATGTAATTGACGCCATATACGGTGTTTGAACAGTTTCTCATCAGCTTTGTGCTACACCTTGTCTCAAATATGGGATTTAGTTCTTCTTTGGGGTTTAGGTATATATCGACCCTATCAATCGCCCATAAATCCTAATGATTTATCAACTTTATTACTGTATATATTTATAAAAATTTGAGGTGTAATTAAGGTGTGCGTTTTATTGCATATTAATCAACACCCTATAAACTTTTGCTTAGTCCATGAACAAACTAAAGTGAATGCCTAGATTTGTGAAAAGAAGTCACTTCGCACAGACATGACATTTCGGATAAGGAAGACTAGGCTTAAAGTTAAGTAAACTATAAAAAAAACAGGCGAAACGGAACTGACTCATCACATACATCAGTCTACGTAATTGATTGTTAATGCAGAGAATAAGTTCTGAATATAATTTAAGCCTGAAACCGTTATTACTATCATTTTCACGATGTTGGGCAATACAGCATTTTGTGACCTCGGGGGATATATGGGTATTGAAGTTTCGCGCCAAGCTGCAGTTGTAGAGGCAGTGAGTGGAGAAGTCATTGCGGTTAAGTCTGATGGAAGCGCACGAAAAATTTCAGTTGGCGATATTATTCGTGAAAACGAGATTGTTATCACTGCAAACCAAGCAGAGCTGTTATTAGGTAATCCAAACGGTGTCACTGAGGTGGCAAGTAATTGTGTTGGCTGTGTTGATCAAGACTTAGTGTGGGCTGATGCTCCTATCGCTGGAGAAGTTAATTTTGACTTACAGCAAGCCGATGCAGGAGATTTTGATGATGATGAATTTGCTGCTATCCAAGAAGCCATTTTAGGTGGTGCCGATCCGACCCAAATCTTAGAAGCAACGGCTGCGGGGGGCGGATTAGGTTCTGCAAACGCTGGCTTTGTGACGATTGACTACAACTACACCGAAACTCATCCGTCGACATTTTTTGAGACCGCAGGTCTAGCAGAACAAACGGTTGATGAAGACCGAGAAGAGTTCAGAACAATAACCCGTTCATCGGGCGGTCAATCAATCAGTGAAGTGCTCACCGAAGGCTCCATTTCTGGCAATACCTACCCCCAATCTATTACAACTACCGAAACGATTATTGCTGGTAGTTTAGCGCTCTCCCCTGATTCTTTTGTTCCAGAAGCACTGTCTCTCGCTTCGCTACTCACAGAGCTAAACAGTGATATTACTTCAAGTGGTCAACCCGTTACGTTTACTTATGATGCGGCGACGAACTCTATCATTGGTGTTCAAGGCACCGATGAAGTATTACGCATCGACATCGATGTTGTTAGTGTTGGAAACAACGCTGAGCTTTCATTGACCACAACGATTTCTCAACCAATTGATCACGTAACGTCTGTTAGTGGCGGTCAGGTTTCCTATACAGGCGATCAAATTAACATCACTTTTGATATTCAAGGTGAAGACACCGCCGGAAACCCATTAGCAACACCAATTAATGCGCAAGTTGCCGTGGTTGATGGGGGCGATCCGTCTGCTGAAAGTGTGAATATCAGTAACGTAGAAACTAGCAGTGCAGCAATTGAAGGAACGTTCTCCAATATTGGTAGTGATAATCTTCAATCAGCTGTATTTGATGCTGGTGCACTGGACCAGTTTGATGGGTTGCTCAGTGATAATCAAAACACGCTTGCGAGACTTTCTGATGATGGAACAACGATTACTCTGTCCATCCAAGGTCGAGGTGAGGTTGTTCTCTCTATCTCCCTTGATACCGACGGCACCTATAAATTCGAGCAGTCTAATCCGATAGAACAAGTGGGCACCGATTCACTGACGTTTGCTTTGCCGATCACGATTACCGATTTTGACCAAGATGTTGTAACCAATACGATCAACATTGTCATTACTGATGGCGATAGCCCGGTTATCATTAATGTTGACAGTATTGACGTTGATGAAGCGGGCATTGTTGGCGGCTCACAAGAGGGCACGGCGGCAGTGTCTGGCAGCGGCAGTATTACCGCGGATATTTTTGAAAGTGACATCATCGACCATTATGAACTGGAGCCGACGGAATTTAATACGGGTGGCACCTTGGTTTCAAATGGTGAGGCTGTGCTACTTGAGCTGATTGGTGAGATCGGTGGTGTAAGAACTTATGAAGGTTACGTTGAGGTCAATGGAACGAGAATTACGGTCTTTGATGTTAAAATTGATAGCCCTTCATTGGGCAACTATGAGTTTAATCTTTATGAAGAACTTTCTCATCAAGGCGCTGAAGACGCGCTGCTAACTTTTGCATTGCCAATTTATGCTGTTGATGCAGATGGCGACCGTTCTGCACTATCTGGCGGTTCGAGTACACCAGAAGCCGCAGAGATTCTCGTTAATGTCACAGATGATGTTGTTGAGCTAGTTGATAAAGTTGAGTCAGTCACGGAACCAACTTTAGCCGGCGATACCGTTGTTTCGTATAACCTATTCAACTTCGAAGGCGCTGATGGCTCGACAATTCAATCGTTTAACTATGATGGTGTTGATTACTCACTAGATCAGAGCTTGCTGCCAGATGCTGTTCAAACATTCAGTTTTACTGAGGGTGTTGTAACCATCTCACTAAATGGCGATTTTAGTTTTGAAGTCGCTCGTGATATCGACCACTCAAGCAGTGAAACTCTCGTCAAACAGTTCTCGTTTTTAGCTGAAGATGGTGATGGAGACACTGACACTTCATCGCTTGAGCTAAGTATCACTGACGGTCAAGATCCAATCATTGATTTGATCCCGCCAGTTACTCTCTCAGAAGCCAACCTTGCTGATGGTTCCTCTCCAAGTGGAAGTGCGGTCAGCGCTACCGAGACGATTACCTTTACTGCTGGTAGTGATGATGTAGCTAAATTTCGTATTGAACCAACTGAATTCAATGTCGATGGGACACTGAAATCGAATGGGTTTGCGGTTGAGATAAAAGAAGACTCTGCTATTCAGGGCACTTACATCGGTTTTATTACCAACGCTTCTGGCTCTGAAATCCCAGTATTCACCATTAGTTTCTCTGCTACTACGTTAGGTGAATACACCTTTACCTTACTTGAAGCGCTAGACCATGTGGATGGCCTAGATAAAAACGATTTAAGCTTTGAGCTTCCTGTTTATGCGGTAGACAGCGATGGCGATGACTCATTGGTGTCTCAGCTTAATGTGACTATTGGTGATGACGTTCAAATCATGCAAGACGGTACGTTAGATATCATCGAGCCAAATCTTGCTGACGGCACTGTAACAACCAACACCATTGACGTGATGCCCGATCAAAGTGCAGATGGCGCGACCATCACTCAGTTCAATTATGACGGTGTCGTAAATACACTGGATCAAAGTATTTCAGGCGAGCAGCAGTTTAACTTCGCAGAAGGTCGCTTGTTCATCACCCTTGAAGGTGAAATGCGTTTCGAGCCAAACCGTAACCTAGACCACTCTGCGAGCGAAGACATCGTGAAGTCGATTGTGGTGACTTCAAGTGACTTCGATAACGATTCTCTGACTTCTACCGTAACGCTGACGATTACTGATGGTGATAACCCTACGATTGACGTTATTCCAAGCGTAACCCTTTCTGAAACAAATCTGACTGATGGCTCCGCTCCTAGTGGCAGCGCGGTGAGCTCCACTCAAACCATCACATTTACCAACCAAAGTGATGATGTGGTTCGTTTCCGAATTGAACCAACGGAATTCAATACTAACGATGATCTTAAATCGAACGGTTTAGCCGTTGAGTTACGTGAAGAGCCGACAGGGTCGGGTGACTACATTGGTTTTACTACTAGTGCGACGAATGTCGAAACCACGGTATTTACGCTGAGTTTTTCTAGCACCATATTAGGTGAATACACGTTCACACTCATTGAAGCGTTGGACCATCAAGATGCCCGTGGTAACAACGAGCTCAGCTTTTATCTGCCTGTTTATGCGGTAGACAGTGACGGCGATGATTCACTGATGTCTCCGTTAAATGTCACTATCGGTGATGATGTTCAAATCATGCAAGATATTGCGTTAGATATCGTCGAGCCCAATCTTGCAGATGGTACGGTAACAACTAACACCATTGATGTGATGCCAAATCAGAGTGCTGATGGCGCGACGATCACTCAGTTTACTTATGACGGTCAACTACGAACCCTTGATCAGAATGACAATGGTGAACAGCAATTCAGTTTTACTGAAGGCGAACTATTCATCACGCTTCAAGGCGAAGTGCGCTTTGAGCCCAACCGCAATCTCGACCACACGCTGAACGAAGACATTGTGAAATCAATCGTGGTGACATCTAGTGACTCCGATAACGATGTGCTTACCTCAACCGTCACGCTGACCATTACCGATGGTGATATTCCGACCATTGATAATGTGCCAACTGTGAACTTGTCGGAAACCAATCTGAGTGATGGCTCTGCACCAAGCGGTAGCGCGGTTAGCTCAACTCAAACTATTACTTACACCACTCAAAGTGATGATGTGACCAGCTTCCGTATTGAACCGACTGAGTTCAATTTTGGCGGCACTCTCACATCAAACGGATTAGCTGTCGAGCTGAAAGCTGACCCAACCACACCGGGCGGCTACATCGGTTATGTTACTGATGGTTCGAATGTTGAAACCAATGTGTTCACGATTAGTTTCTCGGATACCAATTTAGGTCAATACACCTTCACCTTACTTGAAGCACTAGACCATGTAGATGGCCTCGCAAATAATAATTTGAGTTTCGACTTACCGGTTTACGCGGTCGATAGCGATGGCGATGACTCGTTGGTGTCTCAACTTAACGTGACCATTGGTGATGATGTTCAAATCATGCAAGGTGGTACGTTAGATATCACTGAACCAAATCTTGCAGACGGCACAGTGACAACCAATACCATCGATGTGATGCCAGAACAAAGTGCCGATGGTGCGACGATCACTCAGTTTACGTATGACGGTCAAGTTCGAACACTGGATCAAACGGACACAGGTGAGCAGCAATTTAGCTTCACAGAGGGTGAGTTGTTCATCACTCTTGAAGGTGAAGTACGCTTCGAACCAAATCGCAATCTAGACCACACGGTTAGCGAAGATATCGTCAAGTCGATAGTGGTGACCTCAAGCGATTTAGATAACGATGTGGTGACGTCAACGGTCACTCTGACCATTACTGACGGTGATATCCCAACCATTGATGCGGTGCCAAGTGTCACTTTCTCTGAAACGAATCTTGCAGATGGTTCTTCACCAAGCGGCAGTGCAGTAAGCCAAACAGAGACGATTACCTTCACCAATCAAAGTGATGATGTTGCGAGTTTCCGTATTGAGCCAACCGAGTTCAATGTGGGCGGTGCACTTAAATCGAATGGATTTGCGGTCGAGATAAAAGAAGATTCGGCTAATCCGGGTACTTACATTGGCTTTATTACCAACGGTTCGGGCGCTGAAATCCCAGTGTTTACGATTGCTTTCTCTACGAGCTCATTGGGTGAATACACCTTTACTCTGCTTGAAGCGTTAGACCATGTAGATGGTTTAGATAAGAACGATCTGAGCTTCGATCTGCCTGTTTATGCGGTCGATACGGACGGCGATGATTCATTGGTGTCTCAGCTAAACGTGACCATCGGTGATGATGTCCAAATCATGCAAGACGGTACGTTAGATATCATCGAGCCAAATCTGGCTGATGGCACAATCACAACCAACACCATTGATGTGATGCCAAATCAGAGTGCTGATGGCGCGACGATCACTCAGTTCACCTATGACGGTCAACTAAGAACACTTGATCAGAATGACACTGGTGAGCAGCAGTTTAGCTTCACGGAAGGTAAGCTTTATATCACCCTTGAAGGTGAAGTGCGCTTTGAACCAAATCGTAATTTAGACCACTCGGTAAGCGAAGACATCGTGAAGTCGATTGTGGTGACTTCAAGTGATTTTGATAATGACGCTCTGACTTCAACCGTAACGCTGACGATTACGGATGGTGATAACCCTACGATTGACGTTATTCCGAGCGTTACTCTTTCTGAAACTAACCTGAGCGATGGCTCTGTTCCAAGTGGCAGCGCGGTAAGCTCGACTCAAATTATTACTTTTACCAATCAAAGTGATGATGTGGTTCGTTTCCGTATTGAGCCAACGGAGTTCAATACTAACGACGATCTTAAATCGAACGGTTTAGCCGTTGAGTTACGTGAAGATCCGACAGGGTCGGGTGACTACATTGGTTTTACGACCAGTGCCACAAACGTAGAAACTACAGTATTCACATTAAGCTTTAATTCTGGGTCATTAGGTGAATACACGTTCACGCTCATCGAAGCGTTGGACCACCAAGATGCCCGCGGCAACAACGACCTCAGTTTTGAACTGCCTGTTTATGCGGTAGACAGTGATGGCGATGATTCACTGATGTCTCCGTTAAGCGTCACTATCGGCGATGATGTTCAAATCATGCAAGATGATACGTTAGATATCGTCGAGCCAAATCTTGCCGATGGCATTGTGACAACCACCACCATTGATGTGATGCCAAGTCAAAGTGCTGATGGCGCAACGGTGACGCAATTCACTTATGATGGCCAACTTCGAACGCTTGACCAAAATGATAACGGCGAGCAGCAGTTTAGCTTCACAGAAGGTGAACTATTCATCACGCTTCAAGGTGAAGTGCGCTTTGAGCCTAATCGTAATCTAGACCACACGCTGAACGAAGACATCGTGAAATCGATCGTGGTGACGTCTAGTGACTCCGATAACGATGTGTTGACCTCAACCGTCACGTTGACCATTACCGATGGTGATATCCCAACCATTGATAATGTTCCAACTGTGAACTTGTCGGAAACAAATCTGAGTGATGGCTCTGCACCAAGTGGCAGCGCGGTGAGTTCAACTCAAACTATTACTTACACCACTCAAAGTGATGATGTGACAAGCTTCCGTATTGAACCAACGGAGTTCAATGTTGGTGGTGCTCTGAAATCGAACGGATTGGCAGTTGAGCTAAAAGCTGACCCAACTACACCGGGTGGCTACATCGGTTTTGTGACTGATGGTTCGAACGTTGAAACTAACGTGTTCACGATTAGCTTCTCGGATACCAATTTAGGTCAATACACCTTCACCTTGCTTGAAGCGTTGGATCATGCGGATAGCCTTGCAAATAACGATCTGAGCTTTGATCTGCCAGTCTACGCCGTCGACAGTGATGGCGATGATTCATTGGTTTCTCAACTTAACGTAACCATTGGTGACGATGTTCAAATCATGCAAGGTGGTACGTTAGATATCACTGAGCCAAATCTTGCAGATGGCACAATCACAACCAACACCATCGATGTGATGCCAGAGCAAAGCGCTGACTGCGCGACGATCACCCAGTTTACGTATGACGGTCAAGTTCGCACTCTGGATCAAACTGACAATGGTGAGCAGCAATTTAGCTTCACTGAAGGCGAGTTGTTCATCACTCTTGAAGGTGAAGTACGCTTCGAACCAAACCGAAATCTAGCCCACACAGCTAGCGAAGATATCGTGAAGTCGATAGTGGTGACCTCAAGCGATTCAGATAATGACGTACTGACTTCCACAGTGACGCTGACCATTACTGATGGCGATAACCCAACGATTGATGAGGTACCAAGTGTTACTTTGTCTGAAACTAATTTAGCCGATGGCTCTGCGCCAAGCGGCAGTGTAGTCAGTCAAACCGAGATAATTACCTTCACCAATCAAAGTGATGATGTGGCGAGTTTCCGTATTGAACCTACTGAATTTAATGTGGGTGGAGCACTGAAATCGAATGGCTTTGCCGTTGAGATAAAAGAAGATTCGGCTAATCCGGGAACTTACATCGGTTTTATTACCGATGGCTCGAATACTGAAGTTCCTGTATTCACGATTGCTTTCTCTACGAGTACGTTGGGTGAATACACCTTTACTCTGCTTGAAGCGTTAGACCATGCGGATGGTTTAGATAAGAACGATCTGAGTTTTGATCTGCCGGTTTATGCGGTTGATACGGACGGCGACGATTCACTGGTGTCTCAGCTGAATGTGACCATCGGTGATGATGTTCAAATCATGCAAGATGGTACGTTAGATATTATCGAGCCAAATCTTGCAGACGGCACAATCACAACCAACACCATTGATGTGATGCCAAACCAAAGTGCTGATGGTGCGACGATCACTCAGTTTACTTATGACGGTCAGCTAAGAACGCTTGATCAAAATGACACTGGTGAACAGCAGTTCAGCTTCACAGAAGGCGAGTTGTTTATCACCCTTGAAGGTGAAGTGCGCTTTGAACCTAATCGCGATCTAGACCATTCCGTTAGCGAAGATATCGTGAAGTCGATAGTAGTGACTTCAAGCGACTTCGATAACGATCCGGTGACTTCAGCCATTACGCTGACCATTACTGATGGTGATAATCCGACTATCGATTCGGTACCGAGCGTTGTACTTGAAGAAGCTGATTTAACTGATGGCTCATCGCCAAGTGGCAGCGCGGTTAGTCAAACGGAAACCATCACTTTCACTAATCAAAGTGACGATGTTGAGAAATTCCGTTTAGAACCAAGTGAATTTAATACTAACAACGCGCTCAAGTCCGATGGCTTGATCATTGAGATTCGAGAGGAACCAACAGGATCCGGCAATTATATTGGTTTCACGACCGATATTTCGAATGTCGAAACCACTGTGTTTACACTCGATTTCAGCAGTACCACTTTGGGTGAGTACACCTTCACGCTTCTGGAAGCGATTGACCACACGCCTGTTCAAGGCAATAACGATCTAACATTCAACTTGCCAGTCTACGCGGTTGATAGCGACGGTGATGATTCGCTAATGTCGCCACTGGCTGTAACTATCACTGATGATATTCAAGTGATGGTTAATGACTCTCTCACAATTGAAGAGCCAACGGTTGCAGATTTGGCAGCAGGTACTCCGACGACAGCTTCCGTTAATGTACTTGATGAAGAAGGTGCTGATGGCACGACCATTACTCAGTTCACTTATGATGGTGGGGCGGTATTAACGCTTGATCAAAACGATACAGGTGAGCAGAAGTTCGTGGTTGCTGATGGGGCATTATATATCACTCTGCAAGGCGATATTCGTTTCGAACCAAGTCGTAACCTTGACCATACTGGTGGCGATATCGTGAAGTCGATAGTCGTAACTTCAAGTGATTCCGATAGCGATCTTGTGTCTTCAACGGTAACGCTAACCATTACTGATGGCGATATCCCAACGATTGACACGGTGCCAAGCGTTACTCTGTCAGAAACGAATCTGAGCGACGGATCTGCTCCGAATGCAAGTGCGGTAAGTTCAACTCAAACCATTACCTTTACTAACCAAAGTGATGACGTGACGAGTTTCCGTATTGAACCGACTGATTTTAATGTTGGTGGTGCTCTGAAATCGAACGGATTGGCGGTCGAACTGAAAGCTGACCCAACTACACCGGGTGGCTACATCGGTTTTGTGACTGATGGTTCGAACGTTGAAACTAACGTGTTTACGATTAGCTTCTCGGATACCAATTTAGGTCAATACACCTTCACCCTGCTTGAAGCGTTGGATCATGTAGATGGCTTAGTGAAGAATGATCTGACTTTTGATCTTCCTGTTTATGCGGTTGATAGCGATGGTGATGATTCACTGGTGTCTCAACTGAATGTGACCATTGGTGATGATGTACAGGTCATGCAAAACCAAGTGCTTAATATTATTGAGCCAACGGTTGCTGATTTGGCTGCAGGTACTCCGACGACAGCCACTGTTGATGTGATGCCTAGCCAAAGTGCCGATGGCGCGACAATCACTCAGTTTACTTACGATGGCGGGGCGGCAATAACACTCGACCAAAACGACACCGGTGAACAGAAGTTTGTATTTACTGAAGGTTCACTGTTCATCACCTTGCAAGGTGAAGTGCGTTTCGAGCCAAATCGCAATCTAAACCACACAGCGAGCGAAGACATCGTGAAGTCGATTGTGGTGACTTCAAGCGATTTAGATAACGATGTACTGACGTCAACGGTCACTCTGACTATTACTGATGGTGATATCCCAACCATTGATGCAGTGCCAAGCGTTACTCTGTCTGAAACTAATCTTAGTGACGGCTCAGCGCCAAGCGGCAGTGCTGTAAGTCAAACAGAGACGATTACCTTCACCAATCAAAGTGATGATGTGGCGAGTTTCCGTATTGAGCCAACAGAGTTCAATGTGGGCGGTGCACTGAAATCGAATGGATTTGCGGTTGAGATAAAAGAAGATTCGGCTAATCCGGGTACTTATATCGGTTTTATTACCGATGGTTCGAATACTGAAGTTCCTGTATTCACGATTGCTTTCTCTACAAGTACGTTGGGCGAATACACCTTCACCTTACTTGAAGCGCTAGACCATGCAGATGGCCTAGATAAGAACGATCTGAGTTTTGATCTTCCTGTTTATGCGGTAGACAGTGATGGCGATGATTCACTGGTGTCTCAACTCAATGTGACCATTGGTGATGATGTTCAAATCATGCAAGACGGTACGTTAGATATCACTGAGCCAAATCTTGCAGACGGAACAATCACAACCAACACCATTGATGTAATGACGGCGCAAAGTGCCGATGGCGCAGTGATTACCCAGTTCACTTATGACGGTGGTACCGCTCAAACTCTAGATCCAACAATCACAGGTGAGCAGAAATTTACGTTCACTGAGGGTGATGTGTTCGTCACCATCGAAGGTCACGTGCGCTTTGAGCCAAACCGTGATTTAGACCACGAAGATGGCGATATCGTTAAATCTCTCGTCTTTACGTCAAGCGATGGCGATATCGATGTTGAAACGGCCACTGTCACACTGACGATTATTGATGGTGATATCCCAACGATTGAATCGGTGCCAAGCATCGCGCTTGCTGAAACAGATTTAGCAGATGGCTCTTCTCCAATCGTTGGTGCTGTGAGCCAAACAGAAACCATCACTTTCACTAATCAAAGTGATGACGTTGAGAAATTCCGTTTAGAGCCAAATGAGTTTAATACTAACAATGCGCTCAAGTCCGATGGCTTGATCATTGAGATTCGAGAAGAGCCAACAGGTTCAGGTAATTACATTGGTTTCACGACTGATATTTCGAATGTCGAAACCACGGTATTTACACTCGATTTCAGCAGTACCACTTTGGGTGAGTATACCTTCACGCTTCTGGAAGCGATTGACCACACACCGATTCAAGGCAATAACGATCTAACATTCAACTTGCCTGTTTACGCTGTCGATAGCGACGGTGATGATTCGTTAATGTCACCACTATCGGTGATGATTACTGATGATGTTCAAGTTATGGCAAGTGGCGAACTGACAATTGAAGAGCCTACTGTGGCTGACTTAGCTGTAGGTACGCCAACGACATCCGTTTTCGATGTATTAACATCCGCAAGTGCTGATGGCGCGAGCGTGACTCAATTTACCTATGACGGCACCGCTTACTCTCTAGATCCGAATGATGCGACCGAGCAAGAGTTTACTTTCACGGAAGGCTCACTGTTTATTACGACTCAAGGGGAAGTGCGCTTTGAGCCGAACCGCGATTTAGACCACTCGGCTGGAGATATCGTTAAGAGCATCGTGGTGACGTCAAGCGATGGCGATGATGACGTTCTTACCTCGACAGTGACGCTTACGATTACGGACGGCGATGTCCCAACCATAGATGTCATTCCACCAATTTCACTATCTGAAACGAATCTAGCCGATGGCTCTGATCCGTCGAATTCTGCGGTCAGTGACACCAAAGTCATTCAGTTTACTCATGAGAGTGACGATGTTGAGTCGTTCCGTATCGAGCCAACAGAGTTCAATACTCTAGGTACGTTAACGTCAAACAACTTGGCGGTTCAGCTAAAAGAAGATCCTAACAGTGCTGGCGATTACATCGGTTTTGTTAAAGACGCGTCGGATGTTGAAGCTAACGTCTTTACTATTAGCTTCTCGGATACCAATTTAGGTCAATACACCTTTACGTTACTTGAAGCGCTTGACCACGAAGATGGTCTGGTGAATAACAGTTTGAGCTTTGACCTGCCTGTTTATGCGGTAGACAGTGACGGTGATGACTCAGTGATGTCGTCACTGACTGTGACCATCGAAGATGATGTTCAAGGCATGAGCAATGGCATCCTGAATATCGAAGAGCCAACCGTCGCTGATCTGGGCGTAGGGGTGGTGACCACAACTACCATTGATGTGATGCCAGAGCAGAGTGCTGATGGTGCGACCATTACTGAGTTCACTTATGATGGTGGGACTCCACTAACACTTGACCAAACGGATATCGGCGAGCAAGAGTTTATCTTCACTGAAGGCTCTCTGTTTATCACACTTGAAGGTGAAGTACGCTTCGAACCAAACCGCAATCTAGACCACACGGTTAGCGAAGACATCGTCAAATCGATTGTGGTGACCTCAAGTGATTTAGATAACGATGTGGTGACGTCAACGGTCACACTGACGATTACCGATGGTGATATCCCAACCATCGATGCCGTGCCAAGCGTTACTCTATCTGAAACTAACCTTAGCGATGGCTCTAGCCCGAGCGGCAGCGCAGTAAGTCAAACCGAGACGATTACTTTCACTAACCAAAGTGATGATGTGACGAGTTTCCGCATTGAACCAACTGAGTTTAATGTCGGTGGTGTACTGAAATCGAATGGGTTTGCGGTCGAGATAAAAGAAGATTCTGCTAATCCGAGCACTTACATAGGCTTTATTACCAACGGTTCGAGCGCTGAAGTCCCCGTGTTTACCATTAGCTTCTCTTCAGCCACGTTAGGTGAATACACTTTCACTCTACTTGAAGCGCTAGACCATGTTGCTGGCCTAGCGAACAATGATCTGAGCTTTGATCTGCCTGTTTATGCGGTAGACAGTGATGGTGATGATTCACTGGTATCGCAGCTTAATGTAACGATTGATGATGATGTTCAAATCATGCAAGGTGGTGCGCTCAATATTACCGAGCCGACCGTCGCTGATTTAGCGGCTGGTACACCGACCACGGCTACTTTTGATGTAATGCCAAACCAAAGTGCTGACGGCGCGACCATCACTCAGTTCACTTATGATGGCGTCGTAAACACCCTCGATCAAAATATTGCAGGCGAACAGCAGTTTATCTTCGCAGAAGGCAAACTGTACATTACCCTCGAAGGTGAAGTTCGCTTTGAGCCTAATCGAGATCTTGACCATACGGCCGGCGATATTGTTAAGTCGATAGTGGTGACCTCAAGCGATTTCGACAAAGACTCAGTCACGTCAACCGTTACGTTAACGATCACCGATGGTGATATTCCAACCATTGATGTTATTCCAACGGTTAGCTTATCTGAAACGAACCTGACGGATGGTTCGGCCCCAAGTGGCAGTGCGGTAAGTCAAACCGAAACCATCACCTTCACTAATCAAAGTGATGATGTGGTCCGCTTCCGCCTTGAACCAACAGAGTTCAATACCAATGATGCACTCACATCGAATGGTTTAGCTGTTGAATTACGTGAAGATCCGCAAGGGTCGGGCAACTACATCGGATTTACAACCAGCTCGTCGAATGCGGTAACCACAGTATTTACGTTGAGTTTTTCTGGGACAACCTTAGGTGAATACACCTTTACCTTAATCGAAGCCTTGGATCATCAAGATGCACGTGGCAACAACGACCTGAGTTTTGATCTGCCTGTGTATGCGGTGGATAGTGACGGCGACGATTCGTTAGTCTCTCAGCTTGGCGTGACTATTGGTGATGATGTGCAGTTGATGCAAGGCGGCACAATAACCAGTCGTGAGCCTGCTGGAGTCGTCGAAACATCGAATACTCTGGACGTGATGCCAAATCAGAGCGCAGATGGAGCAAAAATCACTTCATTTGTGTTTGATGGAAACAGTGCAGAAAGCCTTGATCTCAATGTGAATGGCGAGCAAGAGTTTGTGTTCACTGAAGGTTCTGTATTTATTACCACAGGAGGTGAGATACGATTCGAGCCTGTGCGAAATCAAGATCACACGAGTGGTGATATTACTAAGACGATTGTTGTTACATCTACTGACCTTGATGGTGATATCGTCTCATCTACCGTGACATTGAAGATTACCGATGGTGATCTTCCAACGATCGATTTGGTCCCTGGAATTACGCTCTCAGAAGTGGATCTCGCTGATGGTTCTTCGCCAACCGGCAATCCAGTGGCGATGACTCAAGTTATTACCTACTCAGAGGGTAGTGACGATGTTAGTTATTTCAGAATTGACCCTGCTCAGTTCAATACTTCGGGGGCTTTGAAGTCGAATGGATTAGAGGTTGAGATTAAAGAGCAGCCAGCGAATTCTGGTAATTACATTGGCTTCGTCAAGGACGGTTCTAACGTCGAAACCAACGTCTTCACGATCAGTTTCTCGACAACCAATCTAGGGCAATATACGTTCACACTGCTTGAAGCGTTAGACCATACAGATGGATTACAAAACAATACTCTAAGTTTCGATGTCCCTGTTTTAGCGGTTGATACCGATGGTGATGATTCTGCAATGTCGCCAATGACCGTGGTGATCACCGATGATGTACAAGGCGTTCAAGATGGGGCGTTAAGTATCACTGAGCCTTCACTTGCTGATATAGCAGCAGGTACGCCAACCACGCCAACAATCGACGTTATGCCGACACAGAGTGCTGATGGCGCGAAAGTGACTCAGTTTATCTACGATGGTGGCACGGCTGTTACGTTAGACCCAACTGTGTCTACAGAACAAGTTTTTACCGTAACCGATGGCTTACTGTACATCACGATTGAAGGTGAGGTGCGCTTTGAACCAAGTAGAAATCTAGACCATTCATCTGGCGATATCGTGAGAACGATAGTCGTGACGACCAGTGATTTTGATAACGATACCGATACCGCGGATGTCACGTTGACGATCAAAGACGGAATTGATCCGGTTATCGATGTAGTGCCAGATATTAACCTATCGGAAGTTGGTCTTGCTGATGGCTCTATGCCGAGTGGTTCAGCGGTTAGCTCGACACAAACGATCACTTATACCGTGGGTAGTGATGATTTAAGCCACTTTAGAATTGCAACCAACGAGTTCAATCCTGGCGACCTACTCAAATCAAATGGTCTTGTTGTTCAGTTAAAAGAAGATCCTGCTTCACCTGGCGACTACATCGGGTTTACTGATGACGGGGCCGGTAACGTAACTAATGTATTCACCATTGATTTTGATAGCGTTAATAAAGGGCAGTTCACCTTCACTTTGATTGAGGCGTTAGATCACCTTGATGGTGATCTTAATAACAGCCTCAACTTCAACCTGCCTGTTTACGCCGTTGATACCGATGGTGATGATTCGGTTAAACGCGATGTCATGGTAACGATACAAGATGACATTCAACAGATGCAAGATGGCACGTTAAGCATCACAGAGCCAAATACTGGCACACCAACCACTGCTACTGTTGATGTAATGCCTACACCAAGTGCTGATGGGGCGACCATTACTCAGTTTACTTTTGGTGGCGGTTCAGCGATCACCTTGGATCAAACTAACAATGGCGAGCAAGAGTTTACCTTCACTGAAGGCTCATTGTTTGTCACGCTAAGCGGTGATGTAAGGTTCGAACCAAACCGAAATCTAGATCATTCTGCGGGCGACATTGTTAAGTCGATTGTGTTTACGTCTTCTGACTTTGATAAAGATACCTTTTCATCAACAGTCACGCTTACGATTGTTGATGGCGATGGACCAACAATCAACGTTGTGCCAAGTGTCAGCTTGTCGGAAAGCTTACTTGCGGATGGTTCGACACCTAGCGGAACGCCTGTCAGTGTGACTCAGACTATCACCTCGCTAGCGAGCAGTGATGACATTGGAAAAATAGTCGTTGAAGCTGGGCTGTTCAATACCAACGGCGTGTTGAAGTCTGATGGCCTTGAATTGAGTTTACGTGAGGAGCCTGCGGGTTCTGGCGACTACATTGCGTTTACGACGGATGGCTCGGGTGGTGAGAAAATCATATTCACCCTAGATTTTGATGATACTAATCCTAGCCAGTATACCTTTACGCTGCTTGAGCGTTTGGATCACGTTGATGGCTTAGGAAGCAACGATCTGAGTTTTGATCTTTCTGTTTACGCGCAAGACACCGATGGCGATATTTCAGCGTCTAAACCGCTTTCAGTAACCATCACCGATGATGTCCAGTTAATGAAGTCTGGTGCGCTTAGCATCACTGAACCAAGCACGGGCACACCTACCACAACGACATTTGATGTGATGCCTGCGCAAAGTGCTGATGGCGCCACCATAACCAAATTTACTTATGGTAGTCAGCCTGAAGAGTCTCTGGTGCAAACCAACACTGGTGAGCAAGAGTTTGTATTTACGGAAGGTTCGTTGTTTATCACGCTTGAAGGTGATGTGCGCTTTGAGTCTAATCGAAACCTGAATCATTCTGGTGGTGATATCGTTAAGACGATTACCGTGACATCAGAAGATAAAGACGGTGATATTGTTACTTCGACCGTGACATTGACGATTTCAGATGGTGCTCCACCGGTAATTGATACTGTACCAACGGTTGCATTGGAAGAAGCGAATCTCGTGGATGGTTCATCTCCGAGCTTACCTGTGAGCCAAACTGAAACCATTGCTTTCACAGCGGGAAGTGATGATGTGAGCTATTTCCGTATTGATACCACTCAGTTCAACACGTCTGGTGATTTGAAATCGGATGGCCTAGTGGTTCAGCTTAAAGAAGATCCAGCCAACAGCGGAACCTATATTGGTTTCGTTGAGAGTGGGGGTGTTCAAACGGATATCTTTACCATCACTTTTAATAGTGTAGTGCTAGGCGAATACACCTTCACTTTGTTGGAAGAGCTCGATCATCTGCCTGTGCAAGGCAACAACGATCAAGTATTCACTCTGCCAGTGATCGCGGTCGACCAAGACAATACCGACTCTGTGATGAAACCTTTGACCGTTACTATCACCGATGATGTGCCTGTCATTACCGATACGACAGCGACCAGCACATTTGTGGTTGATGAAGATGATCTCGGCTCTGCGATTTCTCAAGCAACAGGTGCATTTGTTACCACAGAAGGTGCAGACCAAGTAGAGGTTTACGAACTGCGTAATATCTCTGCGCTTGAAGCGACATTGACCTCTGGAACTGAAGCGATTTCTATTACAGAAGTCACAGGTGCCGCCAACACAACGACCTATCAAGGTACGACGACAAGTGGAACTCCTATCTTCACGCTCGCGCTAGCGAATGACGGCTCTTATACGTTTACGTTGCTAGGTCCTCTAAACCATCCAACAAGCCCGAATTCCAATACCTTAACGATTCCATTTGATGTCGTTGCGGTTGATGGTGACGGCGATGATTCTAACCAATATGTATTGCCAATCGAGGTGCTAGACGATGCGCCAGTAATGAGTGCGCCGACGGGTGAAACGGTTGTCGATGAAGACGATCTTACTGGTATTGGTTCCGATCAATCTGAAGACACCATTATTAATGGCCTGTTCACTGTCGATGAAGGCGCGGATGGTGTTGTGAAGTATGAACTGGTTGATGAAGATTTGGTTCTGACTGGCTTAACCTCCAACGGAGAAAGTTTAGAGTGGCTTGCTGTTTCACAAAGCGGCACAACATTTACTTACGTTGCTCAAACTGCAACGAGTAATGAAGCTGTGTTTGAGATTATTTTCGATACCTCGGATAACAGCTATCAGTTTGAATTGTTTAAACCACTTAAGCACCCTGATGGCGCGAATGAAAACGCAATTGACCTTAACTTTTCTGTTGTTGCAGAAGATTTTGATCAAGACCAATCAAACGCGATCGATTTGAAAATCACGGTGACTGATGATGTTCCATTGGTGACAACTCAATCGATCACACGAATTGAAGGCCAGGGCTATGGTAATTCCAAAGTTGACATGTTTGCTAATGCGACGGATGTCGGCGCGGATGGCGCGGTACTGAGTCGAATTGAGGGCATTACCAGTAATGGTGCAGATATTGTTTTCCGTACAGGAAACAGCGGGCCGTACAGCAGCAGTTTCGATTTAAATAGCGGTAGTCAACAAGTACGAGTGTACGAACAAACCGACGATGGTAGTGGTGGCGTGGACACCCGTGAGCTAGGGCGTTTGCGTATCAACTCAAATGGCGAGGTTGAATTTAGAGCTAACGGCTATCTCGATCATGACGGCCTAGACACCATCGATTTTTCGATTAATGTGATTGCGACGGATGGCGATTTAGATACCTCTGAAACACCGTTAGATATAACGATTACTGATAGGGACTCTACAAGAATCGCTCTGAAAGTGACGACCTTCGAGGATGCGGGTAGAGACTCAACCATACCTTATGCAACAGGCGATGAGCCGGCTCTTGAGAATATTCAAGATAACCAAAATGGTTTGCCTAATGCGCCAGCTCAAGTTGCGCTGCAAGTTAGTCTGTATGACCAAGATAACGCTGAATCTATTGGCCAGTTGACGATTAAAAGCCCGAACGGAGGTGATAGTCATCAAGGTACTTTTTATTACTTTGATGGTGCTGACTACATTGAATTAGTGCCTGAGTCAAATGGGAGCATTATATTTGGTCCTCCTCAACTCGAACAAAGCTTTGCTCCAAATCCGAATGAGCCAAGACAAACTATTGCGACGATAGACAACTTGTTCTTTGTTCCGGACCAACACGCTAGTTCGGATGAAACTGGTGGGCGCGTTCGTTATGAGCTAGAAATTGAGAAAAATGGCAATACGGATCACACCGTTAACTCAAACTTCAGAATCGAGATTGAAGCGGTAGCGGATATTGCAACGTGGGATGACGCCAACAGTACTTATCAGTATCAAGTGAATGAAGATGAAGACAATGTTACGTTGCAGCTGAATGCTGAATCGCAAGATAACAGTAATACTGAGACGATTACCTATGAACTTGAAGCGATTCAGGGTGATGGGAAGTTTGAGTTACTTGATCAAAATGGCAATGTGTTAACGCCTGTTAATGGTGTTTATATCATCGCATCTGCTGATATCAATAGCACAGTCGTTAACCCAATCGACAACTTCTCTGGACAAATTGAGTTCAAAGCGACGGCAATTACGGAAGAGACGCTTAACCCATACGATGACTCAGCGAACGGCGGGTTAGACAAAACGACCGCTCGCTCTGTTGAGCAAAATATTATCATTGATGTGACTGCCGACGCGGATCCTGGTTCATTCAGTGTTAACAGGATTCGTATTAACGAAGACAATATTGATGACCCAGACTACCTAGGTCCTCTGGACAACAAAGATGCCTTCACGCTAGACGAAGTCATCACAATGAACGGCTCAGTGGACACTGATGGTTCAGAAGAGCTATTTGTTCGTATCAGTAATATTACCGAAGGGGCGGTGCTTTATTTCCTTGGAACTACGACCCCAGTTCCTACAATCACCATTAACGGTATTGATTATCAGGAAGTGGCGTATTCCGATCTCGCCAACGTAGAGATTGTTCCGACTAAACACAGCAATGTCGATTTTACTTTTGATGTAACCGGTGTGGTTAAAGACACTGCGAACCTCTCTACTGGTGCACAAGTTGATGAAGAAATCCTAGGAACTAAAACGGTTAACGTTGAGGTTAAAGGGGTTGCAGATATTCCTTATGGCGGTACAAACGGTTCGGCTTGGACAGCAATCACCGATGGCACAACACCTGGTGTTCAAACCACGATCCAAGAGAGCCAGAATGGAGACAGCTACGCCGAGCTTGATTTCACCGTGTTGTCGGGAGAGAGAAGACCTGATCCTGCAGCAGTAGATCAAACCCCATTACCTGACGATGGTTCAGAATCCATAACCGTTATCCTCTCGGGTATTCCTGATGGCGTTATTCTGGAAGACGGTGACGGTACCATTATTGACCTTAACTTTGTCGGTTACGAAACCGGTCCGGGTGGTAGCCCCGATCTTTCTAAACCTATCTACGAAGCGAACATCACTGACGCAGTTAAAACCTCAGGAATCCGCATCAGACCTGTCGATTCTTCAACAGAGAACATTCACATTCAGGGTAAAGTGATCGTGACTGAGAATGACGGTCATACGCTTACGTTTGACCAAGAAGTGCGAGTGTTGGTCGAACCTAGAATCGATACCTCAGCGACGTACAGCACAGTCACTAATGGCGATGAAGATACGGCGATCAGTATTGATTGGCACCCAGAGGGTACTGATTATATTGATGATGATGAGCATTTCACTTCTATTGTGATCAGTGCCATTCCGACAGATGTTGAAAGTGTTGTGGTTAATGGCGATGTAACTTGGGTTTACGATGCTTCAGCAGGCACTTTAACCATTACGCCGAAGAGTGGACAGACGGCAGAAGAGTTTACTCAAATTGCACTGAACAATAATTTTATTCAGATCACACCTGAACAAGACTCGAGCACCGACTTTACGCTTAATACGGTTGTCATGATCGAAGAGCGAGATCATGAGTATGTTGATGCGACTGATCCTGGTCAGGGCATCGCTACCGCGACAATCACGGGCTCGATTGATGTTATCGTACGTCCAGTCGTTGAGCCGAAAGACGCTAGCAACAAGCTTATCGTCGATGATGTGCTGGGTACTGGAGCACTAGCAACCGTAGTTGCTGATGCAAACACTGGCGTGCTTAAGTTCACAACCAACAGCGATAATACATCGGTTACGGATGAGTTCGTCATTCGATATCAAGAAACAGATGCTTCGTCCGCTATCGAAGAAGTTGACCAGTTAGTTATTGAATTAACAAACGTGGACGGTTCGGAGCTATCAGATGCTGTACTCAATCAACTGCTCGTTATTGGCGCTGCTTATGAAGGCAATGGGCGCTGGGTTGTAACGAATGAAGACATATTTAGCATCAGTGCATCAAACGGCCTTGTTCTTCCTTCAGGAAACAGCGGGGCAGGAGGGTTCAATGACATCAAGATGGATATCTTTAGCACGGTAATAGACCGAGGTGATGGTGCTGAGGTTGAGTCATCTACGGCCGCTCGTAGGGACGGAGAAGTCACTCTGTCATTCCCTCAAGTGGTGGCTGGGAGTACTAAGGTTGCAGCCGATATTGATATAACACCAGACAGTGTTGTTGATGCGATTGAGGACACCCAGTTAGATCTAGGTACGGCATTGAATGGTTTAATTACTTTCTCGGGCGAAGATGACTCAACTGATCAAGTGACCATCATTATTGATGACAGTGTGACCATTAATCCAGGAGCGGTGAACGAAGTCACCTTCCCAATTAGTTTATCGGGAAGCAGCGACCTAGACTTTGTTAATGGCAAATATGTATTCCAGACTACCGTCGATCAAGGGGTCTCGACCGACCTCTCTGGACTACTGCTTAACTTACCAGCCGACTACTCCGGCGACTTTAGGTTGCCGTTGACGATAGTAACTAAAGACGTATTGTCGGGGGATGAGAAAACTCTAGTGACAGAAGTAGTCATTAAAGTTGCTCCTGATGTTGAAGGTAACCCAGATATTGACGTTACTGTCGTTGGTTCGCTTGACGATTCGTTTAACCCTGTCGATACCGACGGTCAAGCAGGGCAAGATCCAGTCGGCTACGAAGATACCTATATCCAACTTGATTTCAGCTCGACCATTGATGACCAAGTAAGCGGAGTTGAAGGTGGTGACGAAAAATTCACCTCTATCACACTGACGTTAAATGACACGAGTGTTGGGGCTTTCTATACCAGCGCAGGGGTATCGCTTGGCACATCGGTGACCTTTAATGAAGCTGAGATTAATGCAGGCGCGTTGGATAATGTCCTATTCCGACCGGCGTTAAATTACCCAACAGATAATGACGTAAATCAGGTGCAAGTGAATGTCAGCGGGACGATTACCGATACTGCTACATACAATGATGCAGCTTCGCCAACTGGCAGCGCGACTGATACCGATACTTTCTCTACCAATGTCAGTTTTGAAGTCGTTCCTGTGGTGGATGACGTGTCTGTCACTGGCCCGGGTAGCGATCCTGATGTTATCGAGATTACGGGTACTGAGGACCAGCTGATTTCTTTGTCGGGCACAGGGCCTGTATCGATTGCACTGACTGACCTTGATGGCTCAGAACAGTTTGTGTCGATTAAGTTTACAGATGTACCTGATGGCTTCCAGATGCGTGCAGATGCTGGTTCGGCATACACGGTGAAGAATAATGGTGGTGGTGAGTGGAGTGTTCAACTACCTCAAGCATCAGGGTTATCGTTCGACTTGAGTGAGATTTCGATTTTACCGCCTAAGGACTTCAGTGGTACGGCTGAATTTGGTGTTGCCGTATTTACTCAAGAATCTTTGTTGGGTGTGCCTACTGCAGCATCAAATCTGCCAAGCTTTAAGCTGCATGTGGTACCTGTGGGTGATGATGTTGATACTAATCCAACAGATTCTGTGACAGGTAACGAAGGTCAAAACATTGATATCGAAATCAATGCGACGATTTTGGATAAAGAGCTATCTGCAACGGGCAACGGCACTTATACCGAGAATGCACCAGAGACACTTCGAGTAGAAGTTGCGGGCGTTCCTCAAGATGCCTCTATCTATTATCCAGACGGCACAACCTTGGCTAGTTATGATCCAGTTACGCAGCTTTGGACACTTGATGTTCCTGCACAGTCGCTCGATAAGATCGTATTCAATTCAGGTGAACACAATAGCGATACGGGTAATGTATTAGGCATTAATGGCCCGCTGCAGATTACCGTTCGCTCTGTGGATACTGACGCTGATAACACCGAATATTTGGGGACGCCAACCAGCTTCGATGTTGATCTGGTGATTGATCCTATTAACGATCAACCGATCTTTGTGAACGTAACGAATATTGAAACATCGGAAGACATTAGTGTTGCTATCGACAACTTTAGTATCTACGACGTTGATGCTAACTTTGATAATCCAGACGCTCCGTATGTTCTTACGTTGCAAGTCGATCAAACACTTCCGGGAGCGCAAGGTGTGTTTGAGTTTACGAGCTCACCTGACGTGACGTTTGTATTGCAACCTGGTGGCTCATTGGTGATTACCGGTAAAGAAGCCGACATCAATACCGCATTGACTAATGGAGCCGTGACTTTCAAACCAGACCCAGACCAGAACTATCTCAACCAGAGTGGTTTAGTCACGATTAATGCAACACTCGATGACGGCGGTAATAATGGCTTGATTGATGCGGGTGATCCGAATACAGCACAGACCAACCAAACTACTTTCACCATTAAAGTAACGGAAGTGAATGACGCTCCTGTGGCAACTGATGTTGATTTAGGTTCGATTGCTGAAGATGGTCAAATAGTGATTGTGGAAGGAGACTTGATTTCAGTAAGTTCTGACATTGAAAACCATAACCTGACGGTTACGGGTGTAACCCTGACTCAAGGACAAGGCCAATTAACGCGCTTTGAAAACGCAGGTGGCGCCGATAACGCGGCGATTACCGGACCATTCTGGCTGTTCGTTGCAGATAATGATTTCAACGGTGATGTGAAATTCAACTATTCCATTATCGATGATGGCACAACCAATGGTGTGGATGATTTCTTGACCGATAGCGCTGAAATTAGCCTCATCGTAACGGAAGTGAATGATGCACCTGTCGCGACAGACGTTGATTTAGGTTCGATTGCAGAAGATGGTCAAATCGTCATTGTTGAAGGGGATTTAATTGCAGCAAGCTCTGACCCAGAAAACCACAACTTAACAGTAACTGGTGTAACTCTGACTCAGGGACAAGGCCAACTAACCCGCTTTGAAAATGCAGGTGGCGCCGATGACGCGGCGATTACCGGACCATTCTGGCTATTTGTAGCGGACAACGACTTTAACGGTGACGTTAAATTCAATTACTCAATTACTGATGACGGTACAACTAATGGCGCGGATGACTTCCTAACCGACAGTGCTGAAATTAGTCTTGAAGTAACGGAAGTGAATGACGCTCCTGTAGCAACGGACATCGACTTAGGCAACATCCTTGAAGAAGGTCAGTTGATCATCAAAGAGGGCGATTTAATTGCTGCGACGAGCGATCCGGAAAACGACACGATTACCGTGACTAATCTGGCGCTCGATGAAGGCCAAGGTCAACTACAACGCTTCGAGAACGTAGGTGGTGCTGATGATGCTACGATCACTGGCCCATACTGGGTATTTACGGCAGCTGATGAATACAACGGCAACGTTAAGTTTACCTATACCGTAGAGGATGATGGTACAACCAACGGCGCTAATGACTTCCTAACGGATACAGCGGAGATCACCGCGATTGTCGATGGAGTGAACGATACACCGGTCGTTAATGGTGACAGTGTCACTACGGTTATTGACGAGGATGCTGGTCAACTGTTGAGTGGTATCAATGTCAGTGACCCTGATTATGTAGATACATTTTCTGATGATCTGATGACCGTCACGCTGACGGTGGATTACGGTACATTGAATGTATCACTTCCAGCAGTGACGACGGTTGTTGTTAACGGCAACAACACGGGTTCAGTCATCTTAGTGGGGACATTGAGTGACCTGAATGCGTTGATTGATACGCCAACCAGTCCAAATGGTGTTTTCCTTGATGCGAGCCTGTCTCCAACCAATAGCATTGGATTAGAAGTTGTTGCCAAAGACAGCGGCAACCCTTCAGGTATTGCGATAGAGACAGCACCTGTGGTTTACAACATCGCGGTGACGCCAGTGGCGAATGCACCAACCCTGTCTATCGATAGTGCGACTAACTACGTGAGAAACATTACTGCGAGTCAGTCTGTGAGTGCGAGTGGCATTCCTTTAGTTGGGATTATCGCAGCCTTAACGGACATTACAGAAGAGCTAACGCTGCATATCAGTGATGTACCTGCTGGCGCTCAAATCACCAGTGCTGCGGGTTCTGTGACGGATCTTGGCGGTGGTGTTTGGGTAGCAACGGCAGATGCAATTGAAAGCTTGCAAGCGGTTGGGCTTTCTCAAACTCCAGGTAACTACACACTGAAAGTCGAGGCGGTTTCTGAAGAGACTGACAACAACGATACAGCAACCTCTGCATCGATTGACCTTAACTTGAACATTGTGTCTAACGCAGTTGATATTAACTTGGCTTCGGAAACCGATGATGTTCAGTTACTGGCTGGTGCTAATGCGACTGACTTAACGGGTGGTTCAGGGAATGATCGACTTGAAGGTGGCGCAGGTGACGATACGCTTGTTGGCGGTGACGGTAACGACACCCTGATTGGCGGCGGAGGCTCAGACATTCTGACTGGTGGTGATGGTATGGACTCGTTCGTATGGCTTAACATCGAAGATGGTGTTGAAGATACGATTACCGACTTTGATTTATCGGAAGGGGACAGCATTGACTTGAGAGAAGTGTTGCCGGAGCTTAAAAATACATCTCCAGACATGACCGCGTTGCTAAAACAGATAGACGCGAAAGTGGACGGGGATGATATTGAGCTTACGATCAACCCGGATGGCTTAGGTACTACGGAACAGGTGATTGTGGTTGAAGACCTTGCGCCACAGCTAACCTTAAGTAGCACCATGCCTTCGGATATTTTGGATGCGTTAGTGCAACAAAATGTCATCACTCACGGT
Source organism: Vibrio sp. 10N.247.310.23 (assembly GCF_041467155.1). Lineage (NCBI taxonomy): Bacteria > Pseudomonadati > Pseudomonadota > Gammaproteobacteria > Vibrionales > Vibrionaceae > Vibrio > Vibrio sp. 10N.247.310.23. Next base: position 112,340 of record NZ_JBFSTZ010000008.1, read on the forward strand.
TAACGCTAAATTGGAGGCTAGCTATTAGAATCTAACGATTAAACTAAAAGCGAACCATTAAACCATAACGAAAGAGGCCAGCATTGCTGGCCTCTTTTTTGTTACGGTATAAATTGAAAAGAGTTACTTAAGGGAGTTGTGGATCAGGAACTCTTCTTCAACACCTTTCAATTTCATCTCATCCATAATGAAGTTCACCGTGTTCAACAAACGTTGTTCACCTTTAGGAATCAGATAGCCGAACTGACTGTTGGTGAATGGAGTTTCGCAGCGTGCCGCTTCAAGACGTTCGTCAGTTACCTGATAGAACAGACCTTCAGGCGTTTCTGTTACCATCACATCAACTTTGCCTTCTGCTACTGCTTTCGGTACGTCGAGATTGTTCTCGTAGCGTGTGAAGCTTGCATTCTGCAAGTTCGCGTCGGCAAAGATCTCGTTAGTACCGCCAATGTTCACGCCCACACGAACAGAAGAGAGGTTCACTTTCTCAATGCTGTCGTACTGTTCTGCGGTGCCTTTTGCAACCAAGAAACACTTACCAAAGGTCATGTAGCCTTGAGTTTGTTCCGCGTTTAACTGACGCTGCATTTTACGTGTAATGCCGCCCATTGCGATGTCGTACTTATCGTCGTCTAGATCGGCCAGTAGATCTTTCCATGTGGTACGAACAATCTTCAATTCAACGCCTAATTGTTCCGCGATGTGCTGTGCAACGTCGATATCGTAGCCAGAGTAGCTTTTACCATCGAAGTAAGAGAAAGGCTTGTAGTCACCTGTGGTGCCCACACGCAGAGTACCTGATTTTTGAATGTCTTCTAGCTGGTCAGCGTGTGCGACACCAGAAAGTGCCAGAGCAATGGAAGCAAGTAATAGTGATGTTTTTTTCATTGTAATTGTCTGTTGTGTTTGTGTTGTCATTCAAAGTAACAGAAACAATCAGAGAAAGAGATCAAACCATTGGAAAGGTTGGAAAAGAAGATGAAACGAGGGCAGGAGATAGGTATTTCTATGGTTTGTGAGCATTGATCGAGGTGCGTTTCATATTCCGTTTTGATAAACCGAAGACAAACAAAAAGCCCATGTTATCGAATAACATGGGCTTCATTTTGGTTTAACTTGTTAGCTGCTTATTTAGCTATTTAGCAACTGACTCGTTGTTCATCTTAGCCGGAGCTTTAGATGCGTTAACCAATAGGATACCAACGGTTAGTACCATTGAACCACATAGTAGGAACAACAAGCGTCCTGTTGGTTCGTTTGGAATCAGAGCCATTGCTAGGATACCGAAACCTGCTGTGCTGATAAGCTTACCAAGCATTGAACGCTGTTTAGTATCTAGGTTTTGTTGCTCTTCACCTTCCGCTACAAGCGGCGTGTTCCAGTTAGTGAATAGTTGGTCAACTTCTTTCTCACGCTCTGGCGATAGGCCTTTGTAGAAGCGAGAAGTCATGATGAAGTAACCACCAGTAAACACTACGTGAGCAGCTAGGCTAAGACCCACTTTCAAGTCGCTCCATTCACGGCCAGTAAGCGCTGTTTCTAGACCAAATAGGTGCTCGATGTCTTCTGCTTGAAGCGAGATACCGAAGATGTAAGAAACGAAGCCACCAACGATTAGCGTAGACCAACCAGACCAGTCAGGCGTCTTACGAATCCACATACCAAGTAGTACAGGGATAAGCATTGGGAAGCCAATTAACGCACCTACGTTCATTACGATATCGAACAAGCTTAAGTGACGCAGAGAGTTAATGAACAAGCCAATCGCGATGATGATAATACCCATCATGATAGTGGTTAGCTTGCTGACAATAACCAGCTCTTTCTGAGTCGCGTTTTGACGAAGAATCGGGCTGTAGAAGTTCATTACAAAGATGCCAGCGTTACGGTTCAGACCTGAATCCATAGAAGACATTGTCGCAGCGAACATTGCTGACATAAGAAGACCAACCATACCTGCTGGCATTACGTTCTGTACGAATGCTAGGTAAGCAGCATCACCGGCTTTGTCGCCCATTGATGTGTATTGCTCAGCGAACTCAGGCATGAATGCACTAACGTACCAAGGTGGTAGGAACCAAATTAGTGGACCAATAACCATAAGGATACATGCTAGGCCTGCCGCTTTACGTGCGTTTTCACTGTCTTTTGCACATAGGTAACGGTATGCGTTGATGCTGTTGTTCATTACACCGAACTGCTTCACGAAGATGAATACAACCCAAAGGATGAAGATGCTCATGTAGTTTAGGTTGTTACCTAACATGAAGTCGCCGTCGAAGTTAGCAACAATGTTAGTTAAGCCGCCACCGTGGAAGTAAGCTGCTACCGCACAAGTGATTGTCACGGCCATGATTACAAGCATTTGCATGAAGTCAGAAGCAACAACCGCCCAAGAGCCGCCGGTTACTGCCATCAATACTAGAACCATACCCGTTACCACAATGGTAGCTTCCATTGGGATGTTGAATACCGCTGCTACAAAGATAGCTAGACCGTTTAGCCAGATACCTGCAGAGATAAGGCTGTCCGGCATACCTGCCCATGTGAAGAACTGTTCAGACGTTTTACCAAAGCGCTGACGAATAGCTTCGATCGCCGTTACCACACGAAGTTGGCGGAACTTTGGAGCGAAGTACATATAGTTCATGAAGTAGCCAAAAGCATTGGCTAAGAATAGGATTACAATAACGAAACCGTCATTGAATGCGCGTCCTGCGGCACCTGTAAACGTCCATGCTGAAAATTGTGTCATGAAGGCAGTTGCACCAACCATCCACCACAACATTTTGCCGCCCCCTCTGAAGTAATCACTTGTAGAGGTGGTGAACTTACGGAACATCCAACCAATCGCGATTAAAAAGAAGAAGTAGGCGAGAACAACAAAAGTATCAATAGTCATCTTTTCAGCCTTTTAAATATCATAATTAACTGGGCTTAGATTAACGCGTCTCAAGGTTTATTTGTACTACAATATGTCTTTAGTATGATCTAGGTCGCATTGATTTTTCGGCCTCTAACACGTGGTTATATAAGTATTTGTTTTAATTGAATTTAAATGTGAGTGTATTTTGTTTGAGATCTAAAATAAATTGAGGGTTAAATGTTTATATGTATTACAATATAAACAAAAGCGCTTACTTTGCCGTATCTATAAGATTTTAATTATAACCGTAACAAATGTGCTACAAATTGGTGTGTTGTGCGACGACATTCACGTTAATTTGGAACTCTATACTGAAAAATTCTGTATTGGGATTTCAAGTGTAGCTCATTGTTTTCACTTCGCTATTTTGTATTTGTCTGCGGCTCTGTAGCCTTTCTATGCTATTTATTCATTTTTTCGTGCCATAGAGGTGCATATTTGGAATTTTTGTCACTGAGTGGGCGTTAAACTGGACGGACGGGACACATTTTGCGGTGCACTTTGTCTATTGTGACCTTCATTAGATGCCACGAGAGATGTTTGATGACGTATCGAAAAGGAACATTGCTGGGTAAGGGGCTGGATAAGAAGCTGGATAGGCGATAGGGGGCACCAGTAACGCTTCGTTAGATGCGTGCTGAAGTCGATTGAAAGCTTACATTACTTGTTATTGCCTGTCTTAGTCGCGGAGCTGGACGAGCCCATAGAGAGAAAGGCGATAAGGTGTGGGGGAAACATAATGTTGATTGAGCGTGTTTTACGGTTAGTCAGCGCAATAAACGCCAGATAACAAAAAGCCCCACCGAGGTGAGGCTTCATCACTCAATCTAAAATAGATTAAGCGTTAACGTGATCAACTGCGTCACGAACCAGCTTGCCTAGTTCGTCCCACTTACCTTCGTCGATAAGGTTAGTTGGAACCATCCAAGTACCGCCACACGCAAGTACAGAAGGGATCGATAGGTATTCATCAACATTCTTCAAGCTTACGCCACCAGTAGGCATAAATTTAACAGGGTAAACCGCTGTTAGTGCTTTAAGCATACCAGTACCGCCAGAAGGCTCAGCAGGGAAGAACTTCAACGTGCGAAGGCCCATTTCCATTGCTTGTTCAACTAGGCTTGGGTTGTTAACACCCGGTACGATTGCAACGCCTTTATCGATACAGTATTGAACAGTGCGCGGGTTGAAACCTGGGCTTACGATGAAATCAACGCCAGCTTCGATAGATGCGTCAACTTGCTCGTTAGTCAGTACAGTACCTGAACCAATTAGCATGTCTGGGAATTCTTTACGCATGATGCGAATCGCTTCGATTGCACATTCTGTACGTAGCGTGATTTCTGCACATGGCATGCCGTTTTCAACAAGTGCTTTACCTAGAGGGATAGCGTCTTCAGCACGGTTGATAGCGATTACAGGAATTACTTTTAGGTTTGCTAGTTGTTCATTTAATGTCGTCATGAATTCTTTCTCACGTTAAATGTGGGCTTGCTTTCAACTAAGCAAACCCTTGATTAATAGTTAAAGTGCGTAATTATAGAGACAGATCAGGCGTCGCTTCTAGAGGAATGATAGCACCTGGATGCTGAATCACAGTCCCTGCCACAATATGACCTGCTAACGCTGCATCACGTGCATTGCCACCGCTTAAGCGCTTAGCTAGGAAGCCCGCGCTGAACGAGTCGCCAGCCGCTGTAGTATCAACAATGTTGTCTACTGGGTTTGGAGCAACGTACTGAGCGCTTTGGCTTTCAACTACTAAGCAGTCTTTAGCACCACGTTTAATGATGATCTCTTTCACACCAGATTCAGACGTACGTGCAATACACTGTTCAATGCTTTCGTCGCCGTACAACTCTTGCTCGTCATCGAACGTCAGTAGAGCCGTGTCTGTGTACTTAAGCATCTTCAAGTACCAAGAAATCGCTTCTTGTTGGCTTTCCCAAAGTTTTGGACGGAAGTTATTATCGAAGAATACTTGGCCGCCTTGAGCTTTAAATTTGTCTAAGAAGTTGAATAGCTGTGTGCGTCCATTCTCTGTCAAGATAGCAAGCGTAATACCACTTAGGTAAACCGCATCAAAAGAGAATAACTTGTCAAGTAGAGCAGGTGTGTCTTCCTGGTCAAACATGAATTTTGCTGCAGCATCATTACGCCAGTAGTGGAAACTGCGTTCACCAGTTTCATCGGTCTCGATGTAGTAAAGCCCTGGTTGTTTGTGATCAAGCTGAGCAATTAAGCTAGTGTCGATACCTTCCGCTTGCCACTTTTCTAACATGTCGGTACTGAATGGGTCAGTGCCTAGTGCTGTTACGTAGCTCGTGTTGATATCTTGCTCTTTTGTTAAGCGAGACAAGTAAAGTGCAGTATTTAGTGTGTCGCCACCGAAACTTTGCTTAAGCCCGTCTTGTTTCTTTTGTAGCTCAACCATGCACTCGCCAATGACCGCGATGTTTAATGATTTCATATGCTTACCTTAGCAACTGAGGTTGCGCTGTTTATTATTTTAGGAAATCTTCACGCGCAGGGTTGAAGATATCAAGAAGGATGCTGTCTTGCTCTAGTGCAACTGCACCGTGCATCATGTGTTTACGAGCGAAGTAAGCATCGCCTTCTTTAAGGACTTTCTTTTCGCCTTCAATCTCAGCTTCGAAGCTACCACGAACTACGTAACCGATTTGGTCATGGATTTCGTGAGTATGAGGGTGGCCAATCGCGCCCTTATCAAAACATAGGTGTACTGCCATTAGATCGTCAGTGTAAGCAACGATTTTACGCTTAATGCCGCCACCAAGTTCTTCCCATGGGTTTTCATCTAGGATAAAGAAAGAGTTCATTGTGTATCTCCTAATCTGTTTAAATCTTTTAAGTGTTACTTAACTTGCATCCATCATAAGGGAATGAGCCTAATTGTAATACAATATATCTAAATTTGTGTGATATCGATCAAGCGATACTTTATATAGCGTAAATAAATCAACAACTTAATAAATGGCTAATATTTACCATTAGCCAGCTACATCAATGACTTATGGCTAATTATGTGACTATACTCATCATTTAGCGACGAATAGGTATAATTAAAGCTCATATTGTATTACTTTATATGGAGTTTGAAAATTTAATCAAAGTTTAAGCAGATAAACTCTTTATTGAGGGTGACAAAGAATATGACGACTAAACCAGTATTGTTGACTGAAGCAGAAATCGAGCAGCTTCATCTTGAAGTGGGCCGTTCTAGCTTAATGGGCAAAACCATTGCAGCGAACGCGAAAGATCTAGAAGCATTCATGCGTTTACCTATTGATGTCCCAGGTCATGGTGAAGCTGGGGGTTACGAACATAACCGCCATAAGCAAAATTACACGTACATGAATCTAGCTGGTCGCATGTTCTTGATCACTAAAGAGCAAAAATACGCTGACTTTGTTACTGAATTACTAGAAGAGTACGCAGACAAATACCTAACGTTTGATTACCACGTACAGAAAAACACTAACCCTACAGGTCGTTTGTTCCACCAAATCCTGAACGAACACTGCTGGTTAATGTTCTCAAGCTTAGCTTACTCTTGTGTTGCTTCAACCCTGACACAAGAACAACGCGACAATATTGAGTCTCGTATTTTCGAACCAATGCTAGAAATGTTCACGGTTAAATACGCACACGACTTCGACCGAATTCACAATCACGGTATTTGGGCAGTAGCGGCTGTCGGTATTTGTGGTCTTGCTCTTGGCAAGCGTGAGTACCTTGAAATGTCGGTGTACGGCATTGACCGTAACGACACTGGCGGCTTCCTAGCGCAAGTTTCTCAGCTGTTTGCACCGTCTGGCTACTACATGGAAGGTCCTTACTACCACCGTTATGCGATTCGTCCAACGTGTGTGTTCGCTGAAGTGATTCACCGTCATATGCCTGAAGTGGATATCTACAACTACAAAGGCGGCGTGATTGGTAACACAGTACAAGCGATGCTTGCGACGGCTTACCCGAACGGCGAATTCCCAGCTCTGAACGATGCATCTCGCACAATGGGTATTACAGACATGGGTGTTCAGGTTGCAGTGAGCGTTTACAGCAAACATTACTCATCTGAAAACGGCGTTGACCAAAACATTCTTGGTATGGCGAAGATTCAAGACGCAGTTTGGATGCACCCATGTGGTCTTGAGCTATCTAAAGCTTATGAAGCGGCGTCTGCTGAGCAAGAAATCGGCATGCCTTTCTGGCCAAGTGTTGAATTGAACGAAGGCCCTCAAGGTCACAACGGCGCGCAAGGCTTTATCCGTATGCAGGATAAGAAAGGCGACGTTTCTCAGTTAGTGATGAACTACGGTCAACACGGCATGGGTCACGGCAACTTCGATACGCTGGGTATTTCTTTCTTCAACCGCGGTCAAGAAGTGCTACGTGAATACGGTTTCTGTCGTTGGGTTAACGTGGAGCCAAAATTTGGCGGCCGCTACCTAGACGAAAACAAATCTTACGCTCGTCAAACAATTGCACATAACGCAGTAACGATTGATGAAAAATGTCAGAACAACTTTGACGTTGAACGTGCAGATGCAGTACACGGCTTGCCACACTTCTTCAAAGTAGAAGATGAGCAAATCAATGGCATGAGCGCATTTGCTAACGATCATTACGAAGGTTTTGACATGCAACGCAGCGTGTTCATGCTAAACCTTGAAGAATTAGAATCTCCGCTACTATTAGATCTTTACCGTTTAGATTCTGAGAAAGGCGGTGAAGGTGAGCATCAGTACGACTACTCACACCAATATCAAGGTCAGATTGTTCGCACTAGCTTTGAATACCAAGCAAACAAAGAGCTGAACACGCTAGGTGAAGACTTCGGTTACCAACACCTATGGAACGTGGCAAGCGGTGAAGTGAAGGGCACAGCACTGGTAAGCTGGCTACAGAACAACACCTACTACACGTGGCTAGGTGCAACGTCTAACGACAATGCTGAAGTTATCTTTACTCGCACTGGCGCTAACGACCCAAGCTTCAACCTACGCTCAGAGCCTGCTTTCATTCTACGTAGCAAGGGCGAAACAACACTGTTCGCTTCTGTTCTTGAAACGCACGGTTACTTCAACGAAGAGTTCGAGCAATCAGTCAATGCTCGCGGCGTTGTGAAAGACATCAAGGTTGTCGCGCATACAAATGTAGGTTCAGTCGTCGAAATCAGCACAGAAAAATCAAATGTGACCGTGATGATCAGCAACCAACTTGGTGCGACTGACAACACTGAACACAAGGTAGAACTGAACGGAAAAGTATACAGCTGGACAGGCTTCTACTCAGTAGAGACAACTTTACAAGAAACAAATTCAGAAGAACTTAGCACTGCAAAGCAGGGGAAATAATAATGAGCTATCAACCACTTTTACTTAACTTTGATGAAGCAGCAGAGCTTCGTAAAGAACTTGGCAAGGATAGCCTTTTAGGTAACGCACTGACTCGTGACATTAAACAAACTGACGCGTACATGGCAGAAGTTGGCATCGAAGTACCAGGTCACGGTGAAGGTGGCGGTTACGAGCACAATCGTCACAAGCAAAACTACATCCATATGGATCTAGCGGGTCGTTTGTTCCTGATCACAGAGGAAACAAAGTACCGTGATTACATCGTTGATATGCTAACTGCGTACGCGACGGTATACCCAACATTGGAAAGCAACGTAAGCCGTGACACTAACCCTCCGGGTAAGCTGTTCCACCAAACGTTGAACGAGAACATGTGGATGCTTTACGCTTCTTGTGCGTACAGCTGTATTTACCACACTATCTCTGAAGAGCAGAAGCGTCTTATCGAAGACGATCTTCTGAAGCAAATGATCGAAATGTTCGTTGTTACTTACGCACACGACTTCGATATCGTACACAACCACGGCTTATGGGCAGTGGCGGCGGTAGGTATCTGTGGTTACGCGATCAACGATCAAGAGTCTGTAGATAAAGCACTTTACGGCCTGAAATTGGACAAAGTAAGCGGCGGTTTCCTAGCGCAACTTGACCAACTGTTCTCGCCAGACGGCTACTACATGGAAGGTCCTTACTATCACCGTTTCTCTCTGCGTCCAATCTACCTGTTCGCAGAAGCGATTGAACGTCGTCAGCCAGAAATCGGTATTTACGAATTTAACGATTCAGTGATCAAGACAACGTCTTACTCAGTATTCAAAACTGCATTCCCAGACGGCACATTGCCTGCTCTGAACGATTCATCGAAGACGATTTCTATCAACGATGAAGGGGTTATCATGGCGACGTCTGTGTGTTACCACCGTTACGAGCAGACTGAAACTCTGCTTGGTATGGCTGATCACCAAAAAAATGTTTGGGTTCATGCTTCTGGTAAAACACTGTCTGATGCGGTTGATGCAGCAGACGACATCAAACCATTCAACTGGGGTAGCCTGTTTGTAACAGACGGGCCTGAAGGCGAAAAAGGCGGCGTAAGCATCCTTCGTCACCGTGATGTGCAAGACGACGACACAATGGCGTTGATCTGGTTTGGTCAGCACGGTTCAGACCACCAGTACCATTCTGCGCTAGACCATGGTCACTACGATGGCTTGCACCTAAGCGTATTCAACCGTGGCCACGAAGTGCTGCACGATTACGGCTTCGGTCGTTGGGTAAACGTTGAGCCTAAGTTTGGCGGTCGTTACATCCCGGAGAACAAGTCTTACTGTAAGCAGACGGTTGCTCACAACACAGTAACGGTTGATCAGAAAACGCAGAACAACTTCAACACAGCATTGGCTGAGTCTAAGTTTGGTCAGAAGCACTTCTTCGTAACAGACGACCAGTCGCTACAAGGTATGAGCGGCACAATTTCTGAGTACTACACTGGCGTAGACATGCAACGCAGCGTGATTCTTGCTGAACTACCTGAGTTCGAAAAACCGCTAGTAATTGATGTGTACCGCATCGAAGCTGACGCTGAGCACCAGTACGACTTACCAGTTCACCACTCGGGTCAAATCATTCGCACTGACTTCGATTACAACATGGAAACAACGCTTAAGCCATTAGGTGAAGACAACGGTTACCAACATTTATGGAACGTTGCTTCAGGCAAAGTGAACGAAGAGGGCTCTCTAGTAAGCTGGCTACATGACAGCAGTTACTACAGCCTAGTAACCAGCGCGAATGCGGGCAGCGAAGTGATTTTTGCTCGCACTGGTGCTAACGATCCAGACTTCAACCTTAAGAGTGAGCCTGCGCTTATCTTACGTCAGTCTGGTCAAAACCACGTGTTTGCTTCTGTACTAGAAACGCATGGTTACTTTAACGAGTCTATCGAAGCCTCTGTAGGCGCTCGTGGTCTGGTTAAATCAGTATCTGTTGTGGGCCATAACAGTGTCGGGACTGTTGTTCGCATTCAGACTACTTCTGGTAACACTTACCACTACGGTATTTCAAACCAAGCTGAAGACACGCAGCAAGCAACTCACGCTGTTGAGTTCGCGGGTGAGACATACTCGTGGGAAGGGTCATTTGCTCAACTGTAAATGATCAACACACATACCGTTTAACGATGGTGTGTGCTGATGTGGTGCTTTGCGGGAACGAAGCGCCATATCATGTTCGATTGTAAGGGTGTTCGCATCTAAGTAACTGAACGAAATTAATGTCGATGACAAAGAATATCGGAAATAAGTCAAACCGAGTAACTCGTTGTGAGTTGCTCGGTTTTTTTATGCGTGTAGGACAGAGGCTGATGTAATTTGGGAAGGGGATCTCATTTAATAATCTCTGGCGGTTAATGAATTGCGCTTCTAAAGGTGTACCTTTTTCCCATGGTTTTTCGAGGCTGTGCTGGTGGTTTTCATACCGATACAAAGAGGGTTAGTTTTGAGTACGGATTTATGAGTGATTTAAGATAACGTTTCTCACAGGATGTTTTTTAAATCTCTGATTATAAAAATTTGCAGGTTGTGATTCGTTTGGATTTTACTCAATTGGCTGTAGGTTGAAATACTGTTATAGTAATCCTTAAATAATACATAAACATAACATATAAAATAAGTGAACTTATGATTAGCACTTTTAATTCAATTTCGGGCTCGAAGCGTAGCCTGCACGTGCAAGTAGCGCGTGAAATCGCTCGTGGAATCTTGTCTGGCGATCTGCCGCAAGGTTCTATTATTCCTGGTGAAATGGCGTTATGTGAACAGTTTGGTATTAGCCGAACGGCACTACGTGAAGCAGTTAAACTATTAACTTCTAAAGGTTTGTTAGAGTCCCGCCCGAAAATCGGTACTCGTGTAGTCGACCGCGCATATTGGAACTTTCTTGATCCTCAGCTGATTGAATGGATGGATGGTCTAACCGACATAGATCAATTCTGTTCTCAGTTTTTAGGCCTTCGCCGTGCGATAGAACCTGAAGCGTGCGCACTGGCGGCTAAATTTGCAACGGCTGAACAACGCATTGAACTTTCAGAAATCTTCCAAAAAATGGTAGAAGTGGATGAGGCTGAAGTATTTGATCAAGAGCGTTGGACAGATATTGATACTCGTTTTCATAGCTTGATCTTTAATGCGACAGGTAATGACTTCTACCTGCCATTCGGCAATATCTTGACTACGATGTTCGTGAACTTCATCGTGCACTCTTCTGAAGAAGGAAGCACGTGTATCAATGAACACCGTAGAATCTATGAAGCAATCATGGCTGGTGATAGTGATAAGGCACGAGTTGTGTCTGCTGCACACTTGCAAGATGCCAACCACCGTCTGGCGACGGCGTAATAGAAATAATCTAGAGCGTAGGTAGATGAGTCACCTCATATAGAGATGAACAGCATTACGCTCGGATAAACGACTTAAAAGGGTATGCCAAGTGCATACCTTTTTTGTTGTCTACCGTTTACGAAAATTGGCTGCTTTCATGTATGAAAAAAGCCAGAGACTGTTGTCTCTGGCTTTGAGTTGTTTCAATATTCTAGCTTAAACAAGCGGCTAATCATGATGTTCGTAAGTTTGCTTTTGTTTCTGCTTTTTCTTCATTTTTAACGTTGAATAAACCGAGAATACAGCTAACACGATAAACGCGAGAGCAATAGGACGCTCATAAAGGAAAGACCAACTGCCATCGTACATCAGCAGTGATTTTCTAAGGTTTGTTTCTGCCATTGGCCCTAAGATGATCGCAAGCAGAATCGGTGAAGAAGGGATATCCAGTTTAGTTAAGATAAAGCCAAGTAGACCGAAACCGATTGCAATACCCACATCAAACATCGAGTTGTTAATTGCGTAAGCGCCGACAATTGAAAGGAAGACAATGATTGGAATCATGATGATCTTCGGTACTTCAATGATTCGACAGAAGAAGCGAATACCCAGTAAACCAATCACTAACATCACAAGGTTAGCGACCAACATTGAGCTGAACACGCCATAAACCACTTCGGGGTTTTGGGCGAATAGCAGTGGGCCTGGTGTGAGTCCTTGTACTATAAGTGCACCAAGAAGAACCGCTGCCACGGCATCTCCAGGAACACCTAGTGTTAATAACGGAACTAGCGAGCCACCCGTTACGCCGTTGTTTCCAGATTCAGCGGCTGCAAGGCCACGAACCGAGCCTTTACCAAACTCTTCTGGGTTCTTAGACGAACGTTTTGCTTCGTTGTAACAAACAAATGCAGATATATCAGCACCAGCACCCGGTACCGAGCCGATAGTTGTTCCCATCAAACCACTTTTTATGGCCGTTGGTAGCATTTCTTTGAGATCACTTTTACTTAATAGTTTGTGGTCAAATTTCGGTGCAACGACTTTCTTTTCAGAGAACAGCTTCTCTAGTTGGTTTAATGCCTCAGATAGAGCGAATAAACCAATTAAGACAGGGATGACATTGATTCCGCTGTAAAGATCCATGATGTCAAAAGTAAATCTTGGCACACTGCTGATTGGGTCGAGTCCAACAGTTGAAACCAATAATCCAATGGTTCCCGCAAGTAACCCTTTAAAAATGTTGTTCGAAGAAACACTCGCAATAATCGTTAAACCAAACAGAGCGAGTGCAAAATATTCTGGCGCATTAAAACGCAGTGCAAAGGTCGCTAATTTAGGCGCAATCGCGATGAGGACGATAGTACTTAACAGCCCGCCAATAAATGATGCAACAGCAGAAATACTTAATGCTCTTGCTGCTTGTCCTCTAACAGCCATAGTGTGACCGTCGAGTACACTTGCTGCAGAAGCCGGTGTTCCTGGGGTTTTAAGTAAAATTGCGGCAATTGAGCCACCGTAAATCCCACCAATGTATACACCAATTAACATCACAAGGGCTGAAGTCGGTTCCATGCCAAAGGTAAATGGAAGGAGAATTGCCACGCCCATTGTCGCTGTAAGTCCGGGTAGTGCGCCTAAAATAACGCCGCCCAGTACGCCAAAAACAAGGACAGGAAGCACTGCAAAGCTAACTGCAGTTGCGAGACCATCGATTAGATATTCAAACATATGACCACCTAAGACCACGTTGCTTCAGGAAGCGCGATGTAGAACACCTCGCCAAATAGATAGTAAACCGCGAACACAAAGACAACGGCGACAACGTAATAGATTGGCTTCTTCACTTTGAAGTAAACGAGGTAGAACATAAATGCAATCAAACTAGCATAAAGGTAGCCAACTACACTGATGAGTAATGCGTAGCCAATAAGAAAAGCAACGCCGAAAATCGACATCTTGCTTATCATCGCTTCTTGTTGTTCAGAGGCACCTTTTAATTTGTGTTGAACGATGAGAACAATACAGATAGCAATTTGGGCAATCACAATCATCATCGGGAAGAATTTTGCATCGACACTTGCATCTTGGTACATCGGACGATCAAATTGAGTGATCAGCGCGAACGCGATTGCGCTAAGGATAATGATGATAGAAGGGAAAACGACGTTTCGGTTTAAGTAAGAGTGAGAGTTAGACATGGAGTTTACCCCTAAAAAGTAAAGCAAGGGAAAGGTACAAACTAGTAACAGAGGCACAACTGATAAAAGCTGTGCCTCTGAACAAAGGTTATTGAATTAATTGAGTCAATGATTTTGTATCTTCTGCAACAAACTCAGTGAAGGCTTTGTCATCAAGATTGTGAATCGTCATTGCACCTTTCGCCATGAAAGTTTTGAACTCTTCACTTGCCATTGCTTCATCAAATGCAGCCCCCAACTTCTCGATTACTGCATCAGGTGTATCTTTTGGAGCACCAATACCGCGCCATGTACCTGTTACTACATCAATGCCTTGCTCTTTCAAAGTAGGAACATCTGGAATGTACTGAATACGTTCTTCAGACATGACACCTAATGCTTTTAGTTGGCCTGAACGAAGTTGAGCGATAGCTTCACCAGGAGTAACCATAGTGACGTCTGTGTGATGGCCTAGTACAGCAGGAATTGCTTCTGATGCACCGTTGTAAGGGATAGCGTTTAATTTAATGCCTTGATCTTTTTCAAGAGACATTAGGTAGAAGTTTGGCGCAGCGGTTGAAGCGAATTTTACGCTGCCTGGTTTTTCTTTGGCTTCCTTAATCAGGTCGTTAATCGTGTTGTATGGGCTATCTGCTGCAACCAATACGACCGCAGGATCTAAGTTAACTAAACGAATGAGTTTAAAGTCGTCAGCGGTATGACGCATCAAACCCATTTGAGGAAGTGAAGCGATTTCACGTGTTACTACTGTTAATGTGTAACCATCCGCACGCTGCTGAGCACCAAAGCTCATCCCAACTGCGCCTGCGCCACCAGTACGGTTCATGATTGAAATATTTTGCCCAAGAATGTCTTTCGCGCTATTTGCAAGAGTACGACCAACGGCATCGGTGCCGCCGCCCGCGCCAAATGGCACAACTAAGCGAATGTTTTTGCTTGGATAGTCAGCTGCAATTGACGTTGCAGAAACAAGTATACCGGCTGCTAGCATAATGGATTTTAATAGTTTACTCATAATAAGTACCTTCTGTTTCTAATTATTAGCGATATGTTTTTGTAGGGTTTTCTGCTTTTTCTGTTTGGTATTCGTGCATTGCTAACTGTTCAATAGCTACCGCTATCCAGCCACTGATCAGCATGTCATACCATTGTTGTACACCACTGCAGGCAACAACCACGTTTCCGTAAACAAACGAACCATAAAACAGTAAGTCTTCGTCACGTAGTGAAGATGGGTGTTGGGAGTGCAGTGTTAGATTGCTTGTCGATTCTCGCCACGCTTGTTGTGCTTTCTTACGGGCAAGGTGATCAAACTTGATTGTCCAGTTGTCAGGAGCTCCTAACGACTCTTCATATAGAATGGCGTCTTCAAAAGAGGCTTCCCAAGGCTTGAGGTGTGGATTCATAACGACAATATGCAGTTCTTTTCTATTCGTTCTTTCAAACAGCTTGTCGATAGAGGGTTTAACGATATCGATAGCGTCTTGAGTGATATCTTTCATTGATCGCATTCCACATGTCCTTACGTTTGGTAGATGAATATAGAATATTGTATGACAATAATTCTTCAATTAACGATGACTTGGAAGCGGGGAGCGATCACAAGTGAAAGTCTTCTAACTAGACTTCGATCTTGTTTTAACCATATTGTTTCGGAAATAGTGTGATTCTGGTCTTTTTTTGAGCTGGGTGTAAATGGACACAGATCCAGTTTTATTTTGGCTGATTTCCTAGATATAAACTCCCCACCATATGCTCGCCGTTCTGTTAATTCATATGGGAGAAAATTTTGGCTTGATAATCGAGCGTCCTATAACACAACGAGTTATATGCGAACATGTCAGCGGCTCACCTGCAAGACGCTAACCACCGTTAAGCTAAACGGGTGTTTCAACTATTATGTGAACCACTTAAACGTCCCGATGAACCATTTATAGGTTCATCAAAACCAGTCAAAAAGGTATACCAAGTGAATGCTTTTTTTGTTTTTAAGAAGTGTGTTGCACCATGTGTAGCACGGTTTTGGTTCACTCCCGATTAACTCTTTCTTAAGGCAATTTTTCTTGTATACGTTTAGCGGTAGTTCTTTTTACCATCGTAATTAAGAGAATATTGCGGCGAGATTTGTGTTTTAGACACTCGATCTCTCCTCAAATAATTATGCACCATCCATGATTTTTCATTTTTTATCTTTTGAATCCATCATCATCTCAACAAGATATGTGGCTTCTATATTGAGTAACTTACGTAGAATTCTAATAGAATTAGCTACTCTCAATTGATATAAAACACTGGTTTATTGTGTGATAAATGAGGGTGATTCAGCTCTGATTTGGCTTTTATTATTTTTGAGAATTTTATATCTATATGTGTTTGGTTGTATTTGTTAATAAGTGTGCAAAGTCTCGCTTTTTTATAAGTCTTTGATTTTAATGGGTATGATGTTCTTTGGTCTTGGTTTTTTGAGTTTTCATCTCAAACACCAGTAATTTCCTTAATGGATTGGCCATATTCCATCCTATGTCATATATATAATTAACTTAATCAATCAAAATAAGATCGCCATCACTTATTTAGATTATTGTACTACAAATAAAGTTTGAGATTTCCTATAGTCCTCGTAACAAAATACAACGGACAAAGGATACACGATGGAACTCAACACGATTATTGTCGGCATTTATTTCCTATTCTTGATTGCGATAGGTTGGATGTTTAGAACATTTACAAGTACCACCAGTGACTACTTCCGCGGGGGCGGTAACATGTTGTGGTGGATGGTTGGTGCAACCGCCTTTATGACCCAGTTTAGTGCATGGACATTCACCGGTGCGGCAGGTAAAGCGTATAACGATGGTTTTGCAGTAGCGGTCATCTTCGTAGCCAACGCATTTGGTTACTTCATGAACTTCGCATATTTTGCTCCAAAGTTCCGTCAACTACGTGTAGTAACGGTAATCGAAGCAATTCGTATGCGTTTCGGTGCGACTAACGAACAAGTGTTCACTTGGTCTTCAATGCCAAACAGTGTTGTTTCTGCCGGTGTATGGTTAAACGCACTAGCAATCATCGCTTCTGGTATCTTCGGTTTCGACATGACAGCAACTATCTGGATTACCGGTTTGGTTGTATTGGCAATGTCTGTAACGGGT
This sequence comes from Vibrio sp. 10N.247.310.23, assembly GCF_041467155.1. NCBI lineage: Bacteria > Pseudomonadati > Pseudomonadota > Gammaproteobacteria > Vibrionales > Vibrionaceae > Vibrio > Vibrio sp. 10N.247.310.23. The sequence continues at coordinate 129,380 of NZ_JBFSTZ010000008.1, forward strand.
GGTTCATGGGCGGTAATTGCATCTGACTTTATGCAGATGGTTATCATCATGGCAGTAACCGTGACATGTGCTGTTGTTGCTGTTGTTCAAGGTGGCGGTGTTGGTGAAATCGTGAATAACTTCCCTGTAGCGGAAGGCGGTTCTTTCCTTTCTGGTAACAACATTAACTACTTAAGCATCTTCAGCATTTGGGCATTCTTCATCTTCGTGAAGCAGTTCTCTATTACTAACAACATGCTTAACTCTTACCGTTACCTAGCGGCTAAAGACTCAAAGAACGCGAAGAAAGCGGCGCTACTAGCGTGTGTGCTAATGCTTTGTGGTGTATTTATCTGGTTCATGCCTTCTTGGTACATTGCAGGTCAAGGTGTCGACCTAGCAGCAGCTTACCCAGATGCAGGTAAGAAAGCGGGTGACTTTGCCTACCTATACTTCGTACAAGAGTACATGCCAGCAGGTATGGTTGGCCTTCTAGTTGCGGCGATGTTTGCAGCGACAATGTCTTCAATGGATTCTGGTCTAAACCGTAACTCGGGTATCTTTGTTAAGAACTTCTATGAACCAATCGTTCGTAAAGGTACGGCTAGCGAAAAAGAACTAGTAACGGTTTCTAAGATTACTTCTGCCGTGTTTGGTATTGCTATCATCCTTATTGCACAGTTCATCAACTCGCTTAAAGGTTTGAGCCTGTTCGATACCATGATGTATGTAGGCGCACTGATCGGCTTCCCAATGACAATTCCTGCATTCCTTGGCTTCTTTATTAAGAAGACTCCGGACTGGGCTGGTTGGGGTACGCTAGTGGTTGGTGGTTTTGTTTCTTACTACGTGGGTTTCGTTGTTAACGCTGAAATGGTGTCTTCAATCTTCGGTCTAGAAGAGCTAACAAGCCGTGAATGGTCTGATGTTAAGGTTGCTATCGGTCTGATTGCTCACATTACGCTGACAGGTGGTTTCTTCATCCTATCAACTCTGTTCTACAAGCCATTAACTGAGAAGCGTCAAGCAGACGTTGATAAGTTCTTCGGTAACCTGTCTACTCCATTAGTTGCGGAGTCAGCAGAACAGAAAGTACTGGATAACAAACAGCGTGAAATGCTTGGTAAACTGATTGCGGTAGCGGGTGTCGGTATCATGCTAATGGCTCTACTCACTAACCCAATGTGGGGACGTCTAGTCTTCATACTTTGTGGTGTGATTGTTGGTGGTGTTGGTGTGCTATTGGTTAAAGCGGTCGATGACGGCGGCAAGCAAGCGAAAGCAGTAACTGAAAGCTAATACATAGAAAACGATTATAATAGAATGCGACGACTCGAAAGGGCGTCGCATTTTTTTGCTCTGCGAAACGGAAAAACGGTCAGGTGGAAGATATCTGACCTAAATCACGAAAACTGTACAAAATGGTTCAATCGAACCGAAATAGATTTAATTGTCCTACAATAAGACGTATATTATTGCTAATTCCTTTCAATCAACTTGAAAAATAAGTGAGTTAGAATGAGCGACCAAAAATCTCTTGATGCAATCAGGAAGATGAAGCTGGAGAATGATACTTCAGCAGGTAATCTTGTAGACCTACTCCCTATCGAAGTACAGAAACGTGACTTCGACCTATCATTCCTAGACAACTTGAGCGAAGCACGTCCACGTCTTCTTGTTCAAGCAGATCAGTTAGAAGAATTCAAAGCGAAAGTGAAAGCTGATGAAGCTCACTGCATGTTTGATGATTTCTACAATAACTCGACAGTTAAGTTCCTTGAGACTGCTCCTTTCGAAGAGCCTCAAGCGTACCCAGCTGACACGGTAGGCAAAGCTTCTCTATGGCGTCCTTACTGGCGTCAAATGTACGTTGATTGCCAAATGGCACTAAACGCGACACGTAACCTAGCAATTGCTGGTGTTGTGAAAGAAGACGAAGCGCTAATTGCTAAAGCAAAAGCTTGGACTCTAAAACTGTCTACGTACGATCCAGAAGGCGTGACTTCTCGTGGCTATAACGATGAAGCGGCTTTCCGTGTTATCGCGGCTATGGCTTGGGGTTACGACTGGCTACACGGCTACTTCACAGATGAAGAACGTCAGCAAGTTCAAGATGCTTTGATTGAGCGTCTAGACGAAATCATGCACCACCTGAAAGTGACGGTTGATCTATTGAACAACCCACTGAACAGCCACGGTGTTCGTTCTATCTCTTCTGCTATCATCCCAACGTGTATCGCGCTTTACCACGATCACCCGAAAGCAGGCGAGTACATTGCATACGCACTAGAATACTACGCAGTACACTACCCACCATGGGGCGGTGTAGACGGCGGTTGGGCTGAAGGTCCTGACTACTGGAACACGCAAACTGCATTCCTAGGCGAAGCATTCGACCTATTGAAAGCATACTGTGGCGTAGACATGTTCAACAAAACATTCTACGAAAACACAGGTGATTTCCCGCTTTACTGCATGCCTGTTCACTCTAAGCGCGCGAGCTTCTGTGACCAGTCTTCAATCGGTGATTTCCCAGGTCTAAAACTGGCTTACAACATCAAGCATTACGCAGGTGTTAACCAGAAGCCTGAGTATGTTTGGTACTACAACCAACTGAAAGGCCGTGATACTGAAGCACACACCAAATTCTACAACTTCGGTTGGTGGGACTTCGGTTACGATGATCTTCGCTTTAACTTCCTTTGGGATGCACCTGAAGAGAAAGCACCATCGAATGACCCACTGTTGAAAGTATTCCCAATCACGGGTTGGGCTGCATTCCACAACAAGATGACTGAGCGTGATAACCATATTCACATGGTATTCAAATGTTCTCCGTTTGGCTCAATCAGCCACTCTCACGGTGACCAAAACGCATTCACGTTGCATGCATTCGGTGAAACGCTAGCGTCAATCACTGGCTACTACGGTGGTTTCGGTGTTGATATGCACACGAAATGGCGTCGTCAAACGTTCTCTAAGAACCTTCCACTATTTGGCGGTAAAGGTCAGTATGGCGAGAACAAGAATACAGGCTACGAAAACCATCAAGATCGCTTCTGTATCGAAGCGGGCGGCAACATCTCTGATTTCGACACGGAATCTGATGTGAAGATGGTTGAAGGTGATGCGACAGCGTCTTACAAGTACTTCGTTCCTGAAATTGAATCTTACAAGCGTAAGGTCTGGTTTGTTCAAGGTAAAGTATTCGTAATGCAAGACAAGGCAACGCTTTCTGAAGAGAAAGACATGACTTGGCTAATGCATACAACTTTCGCAAACGACGTGGCAGACAAGTCTTTCACTATCCGTGGCGAAGTTGCGCACCTAGACGTAAACTTCATCAACGAGTCTGCTGATAACATCACGTCAGTTAAGAATGTTGAAGGTTTTGGCGAAGTTGACCCATACGAGTTCAAAGATCTTGAAATCCACCGTCACGTTGAAGTGGAATTCAAGCCATCGAAAGAGCACAACATCCTGACCCTTCTTGTTCCTAATAAGAACGAAGGCGAGCAAGTTGAAGTGTCTCACAAGCTTGAAGGTAACACGCTAATGCTAAATGTTGACGGTGAAACGGTTTCAATCGAACTGTAATTCGCTGAAGCAACAGAAGCTAGATATTAAAAACTCCGAGTGAAAGCTCGGAGTTTTTTTGTTTTGTTAGCTAGCAAGTTGGATACTCAGTTAAATTGTATTAGTTGGCAAAGTTGGGAACCCCATCAGGTTGAAACGAAACTAATTGGCTGAGAAATCAATCGCTTCTCGATGCCAAGTCAGTAGATCGAGGGCTAAACCTGGAAGTTGATATACACAAAGACTGTGTATGTACTTAGCCACTATGCTTAATGAAAGGTGCAGGAGTAGTATACGAGACCTATATTTATCGTTCTGTTAAAAGAATAGGGCGCCAACCCCTTTTTCGTAAAAACTGATATGACTTACTTCTGCGTGAACAGTCTAATCACTGGCTGAGTAGGGGAGTCGTGAACTATACATAGGTAAAGGCGTAGCTTGTGCTTACTAATCGTATGACATTTAACGTATGTTATTTCATCAATAGACGGTTTTTAAACTGGCAAATAGTTCCTGTAAGTACAAAGCGTGCCCCATATTTTCTCGTAAAGTGAACCCCCGTCACAACTTGCGTCTAAGCATTGAAGGATTACCCTAAAACTATTGCGTAACGAGAAAGACGTAGTTATTATAATGAGCATATAATCATACAATACTATATTTGGAGTTTGAACATGACTAAACCTGTAATCGGTTTCATTGGCCTAGGTCTTATGGGCGGCAACATGGTTGAAAACCTGCAAAAGCGCGGCTACCACGTAAACGTAATGGATCTAAGCGCTGAAGCTGTTGCTCGCGTTACAGATCGCGGCAACGCAACTGCATTCACTTCTGCTAAAGAACTAGCGGCTGCAAGTGATATCGTTCAGTTTTGTCTTACAACTTCTGCTGTTGTTGAAAAAATCGTTTACGGCGAAGACGGCGTTCTAGCTGGCATCAAAGAAGGCGCAGTATTAGTAGACTTCGGTACTTCTATCCCTGCTTCTACTAAGAAAATCGGCGCAGCTCTAGCTGAAAAAGGCGCGGGCATGATCGACGCACCTCTAGGCCGTACTCCGGCACACGCTAAAGATGGTCTTCTGAACATCATGGCTGCTGGCGACATGGAAACTTTCAACAAAGTTAAACCTGTTCTTGAAGAGCAAGGCGAAAACGTATTCCACCTAGGTGCTCTAGGTTCTGGTCACGTTACTAAGCTTGTAAACAACTTCATGGGTATGACGACTGTTGCGACTATGTCTCAAGCTTTCGCTGTTGCTCAACGCGCTGGTGTTGATGGCCAACAACTGTTTGACATCATGTCTGCAGGTCCATCTAACTCACCATTCATGCAATTCTGTAAGTTCTACGCAGTAGACGGCGAAGAGAAGCTAGGTTTCTCTGTTGCTAACGCTAACAAAGATCTTGGTTACTTCCTTGCTCTTTGTGAAGAGCTAGGTACTGAGTCTCTAATTGCTCAAGGTACTGCAACTAGCCTACAAGCTGCTGTTGACGCAGGAATGGGTAACAACGACGTACCAGTAATCTTCGACTACTTCGCTAAACTAGAGAAGTAATCGACGTACGACCTCGCTAGGGTATTGCCTGTCTTTTTAGGCGGCGATACCTCAGCGAGGTTCGTTTTTATCTGCCATACCCAACCCTTTGTTCCCTCGTTAAACTCTTCTACTTCTACTTCCTCAGCTACACCTACTCAAAACTCTGTTCAACTTTGTTACTGCCTCAATTCCTATTTTTGTTTCTATATCTATATCTATATCTATATCTATTTGTAAATTCAAAGCCTTCTAGCACCAACTCACTCACTTTTCCTCGCAAGCTTAAACCAGTGCACTTAACTGATTGTTGGCGATGGCTTAACACCGCTCGTATATCGGGTCTGAAAAGAAAGTAAAAAAAACCCACACAGCTGGTGACTGTATGGGCATGTTCGGACGAGCCGTCTGGAAAAACAAATGATCAATAGAAAGTGAAAAAACGAATAACGAGATCCCCCGACAGTTTCTACGTTAAACGAGTTCAATGACCTTAAAGCGGCTGCTTCAATTATCACTTTGAACTGAACAAAAGCATCCAGAAAGAACTTAAGTTATGATTCAAATACACCATAACTTAAGGCTTATTGTATTACAAATAAATTTTAAGATTGAATGCCTTGAGTGAATGGTTGGTTAGTGAAAATGTGACCTAAGGCTCACTTTCCTAGTCAGGTGACCGAAAGTGATATGAATAATTTGAGTGGAGGCATTATCGGCGAAGTTGTGAGGTAATCATCTGAAAGTTGATCATTTTTAATTGGTTAATTATTCCTTTCTAATCATGTTAAAAGTTCAAACTCATAAATGATACCTATGTCACAGGGTGATTTTAACCAGTTTTGATATGTCAAGATTGCTCACAGAAAGTGCAGTAAATTAAACATACAATATTAATTAAATTGATGGTTGTGACGATGGAACGGCATGAACAAGTTTTGCTTCCCGTATCTTCGAATATCTAAAAAATGACCATTTCATTCGGATAAAAATAATAGACATAGGTTGATATGGATTATGAGTTTTATGAATTCAAAATTGTCTCTAGGGTTTAAAGGAAAATTGATTTTAATGGTGGCGATCGTCAGTTCCAGTGCCTTGGCATTTACGAACTGGTTCACGCTTAACTTGGCGACTGATCAAGTAAACCAAACGATTTATAACGAGATTGATCACTCGTTAACGATAGAAATTAATCAGATTGAAAGCACCGTCCAGCGCACCATCGATACGGTCAATTCCGTTGCACAAGAGTTCATGAAATCCCCATACCAAGTACCAAACGAAGCGCTGATGCATTTTGCCGCTAAGCTCGGTGGTATTGACAAGATTGTAGTGGGTTTTGATGATGGTCGTTCTTACACTTCTCGTCCTTCAGAGTCTTTCCCAAACGGTGTTGGAATCAAAGAGAAATACAACCCAACGACTCGTCCTTGGTATCAACAAGCGAAATTGAAATCAGGTTTATCTTTTAGTGATCTGTTTTTCACCAAGAGTACTCAAGTACCTATGATTGGTGTGACTTACACCTATCAAGATCGCGTCATCATGGCAGACATTCGATTTGATGATTTGGAAACTCAGCTCAAACAGCTAGATAGCATCTACGAAGCCAAAGGTATCATCGTGGATGAGAGAGGGATGGTAATTGCATCCACAATAGAAAACGTGCTTCCACAGAGCAATATATCTTCTGCTGACGCCTTAATGAAACTCAATGAAGCTATTGAACTACCTGACCAATTCATTGAGGGTGTGATTGATGGCAACCAGAGAATTTTGATGGCCAAGAAAGTGGATATTGGCAGCCAGAAAGAATGGTACATGATATCTAGTATCGATCCTGAACTCGCGCTCAATCAGTTGAATGGCGTGATGTCGAGTGCGCGTATCCTTATCGTGGCATGTGTGCTTGGCTCGGTGATATTGATGATTTTACTGCTGAATCGCTTCTACCGCCCAATCGTGTCACTGAGAAAAATCGTCCACGATCTATCTCAAGGTAACGGAGACCTGACTCAAAGGCTTGTTGAGAAGGGGAATGATGACTTAGGGCATATCGCCAAAGACATCAACTTGTTCATCATTGGTCTGCAAGAGATGGTTAAGGACGTCAAATTTAAGAACTCGGATCTCGATACTAAGGTACTGAGTATTCGTGAAGGTTGTAAAGAAACCAGCGATGTACTGAAAGTTCACACTGATGAAACGGTTCAAGTGGTCTCTGCAATTAACGGCTTATCTGAAGCATCAAACGAAGTCGAGAAGAGTTCTCAGTCGGCGGCAGAAGCAGCAAGAGAGGCCGCTGTGTTCAGTGATGAGACGAAACAAATTAACACCGTGACGGAAACCTATATCAGTGATCTTGAGAAGCAAGTCTGCACCACCTCTGATGATATTCGCTCAATGGCGAATGAAACGCAGAGCATCCAGTCTATCGTGTCTGTGATTGGAGGAATTGCGGAACAAACTAATTTGCTGGCATTGAATGCGTCAATTGAAGCGGCGAGAGCGGGTGAGCATGGCCGAGGTTTCGCGGTGGTTGCTGATGAAGTCCGTGCGTTAGCCAACCGAACTCAAATCAGTACTTCTGAAATTGATGAAGCGCTGTCTGGCTTGCAGTCTAAATCAGATGGTTTGGTTAAATCGATTGAGTTGACCAAAAGTAACTGTGAAATGACGCGTGCCCAAGTGGTTCAAGCGGTAAATATGTTGGCCAAGCTAACGGAACAGATGGAAACGGTAAGTCGTTTTAATAACGATATTTCGGGTTCGTCTGTTGAGCAGAACGCCCTTATTCAGAGCATTGCTAAGAACATGCATAAGATTGAAAGCTTTGTTGAGGAGCTTAATAAGCTAAGCCAAGATCAGTTGATTGAATCAGCAGAAATCAAAACACTTAACGGCAGCGTTAGTGACTTGATGAGCAGCTTTAAGGTTTAACTTTTCTAATATTTATATTTAAAAATCAACATACTAAGTTTAGTTGTTGATCTGAGAGCCACTCAATAGCTTGCGAGTTTAGAGTGGCCTTTCTGCGTTTTTCTTGAGTCTAACTCTACGCAATACTCATTCATCCCACTTCATTTGCCGCATCTCACATTCTGATAAATATATAATTGACATAAAATAGTACAAATATACATTGTCACTCTATTCTTATGGATAAGTGAGATAAATGTGAATAAGCCAATCTTCATCGTAGTACTCGCTTCGCTTACGTATGGCTGCGGTGGAAGCAGCTCCAGTGACAGCAGTGATCCTTCCGATACCAATAACCCAGGAATGCCCGCTGGTGTTGTTGCTCCCTATGATATTACCAAGTATCAAAACATCCTCTCCAGCTCAGATCTTCAGGTCTCTGATCCTAATGGAGAGGAGGGCAATAAAACCTCTGAAGTCAAAGATGGTAACTTCGATGGTTATGTCAGTGATTATTTTTATGCTGATGAAGAGACGGAAAATCTTATCTTCAAAATGACGAACTACAAGATGCGCTCTGAAGTTCGTGAGGGAGAAAACTTCGATATCAACGAAGCGGGCGTAAGGCGCAGTCTGTATGCGGAAATAAGTTTGCCTGATATTGAGCATGCCATGGCGAGTTCTCCCGCTGATCATGATGAAGTGACGTTGCTGCAGATACACAATAAGGGGACTGATGAGAGTGGTACGGGTTATATCCCTCATCCGCTATTGCGTGTGGTTTGGGAGCAAGAACGAGATGGCCTCACAGGTCACTACTGGGCAGTCATGAAAAACAATGCCATTGATTGTAGCAGCGCTGCTGACTCTTCGGATTGTTATGCCACGTCATACAATCGCTACGATTTAGGTGAGGCGGAATTGGACAGTTTTACCAAATTTGATCTTTCTGTTTATGAGAACACACTGTCGCTCAAAGTGAATGATGAAGTAAAAGTGAATCAAGACATCGCTTACTGGCAGCATTTATTGAGCTACTTCAAAGCGGGTATCTATAACCAATTTGAGAATGGTGAAGCGATTGCTTACTATCAGGCGTTGAGATACACCACGACTCAAATCGATGGATCAAACGATTGGGACATTAATGATTGGAAGCTGACTATTCCACCGAGTAAGAATGATTGGTATGGAAGCGGTGGTGACAGTGCTGCTGAGTTAGAACCAGAACGTTGTGAATCGAGTAAAGATCTTCTTTCAAATGACAGCGATGTGTACGACAGTGATATTGATCTTTCTTACTTCAATACTGATGAAGGAAGAATGCACTTTAGAGCGGATATGGGATACGGCACCTCTACCCAAAACTCTAGCTATATTCGCTCTGAGCTCAGGGAGTTGTATCAAAGCAGTGTTCAACCGGATTGTAGCACCAGCGATGAAGATACAAGTTGGTATTTGGACGACACTAGAACGAACGCTACCAGTCACGAGTTAACCGCAAGCTTGCGAATTGAAGATTACCCGAACATCAACAATCAAGATCCAAAAGTGGTACTTGGACAAATCCATGGTTGGAAGATCAATCAAGCATTGGTGAAACTGTTATGGGAAGGCGAGAGTAAGCCAGTAAGAGTGATACTGAACTCTGATTTTGAGCGCAACAACCAAGACTGTAATCATTGTGACCCGTTCAGTGTCGAGTTAGGGACTTATTCGGCAAGTGAAGAGTGGCGATATACGATTCGTGCCAATCAAGACGGTATCTACTTGGCGACTCATGATTTAGATGGAACCAACACCGTTTCTCATTTAATCCCTTGGGGACAAGATTACACAGATAAAGATGGGGACACGGTTTCGTTAACATCAGATTGGACATCGACAGACATCGCTTTCTATTTCAAAGCGGGCATCTATCCGCAGTTTAAGCCTGATAGCGACTATGTGGGTGAAGTGTTTGATGTGAGCTTTAGTTCTCTAAGAGCAGAGCATAACTGAGTTCTCTGATGTTTGATGAGCCATGTCGGTAATGAGGAAGACCATATTGATACCTACAATGTGGTCATTTTTGTTTTTGGACACTTACAGTGATGTGTTTGGAAGGACAAATATTTTGCCCGAACCCTGAAAATACACACGATTACAGCTCGCTTGTTCTGGCCTTGCTATCTCATTTCGTATTCTCAATTCTTATATATTGTCTTTTATCAATAGGAAGTGTGATCCAGTTAAAGTATGGAAAAAGCGAAAAGTGTTCCCAGTCTCATTTATTCAACGAAGTGTTTTATTTGTATTATAAGATTACGTAATATTTTTGTGTTATCGCAAATACTGAGAGAGAAAACGCCTTATAGCTCGTGTTTGCCAATTTATCTTTCACTTACGAACGCTGTCTTTGTATTATAATAATGGATTAGATATGAAACAAATTACTCTAAAAACCTTACTCGCTTCTTCTATTTTACTTGCAGTTGGTTGTGCGAGCACGAGCACACCGACTGTTGATTTCCCAAATAACAAAGAAACTGGTGAAGCGCTTCTGACGCCAGTTGCTGTTGCCGCTAGTAGCCATGATGGTAACGGACCTGATCGTCTCATTGACCAAGACCTAACAACACGTTGGTCATCTGCGGGTGACGGTGAGTGGGCAACACTAGACTATGGTTCAGTACAAGAATTTGATGCGGTTCAAGCATCTTTCAGCAAAGGTAACGAGCGCCAGTCTAAATTTGATATTCAAGTAAGTGTCGATGGCGAAAACTGGACAACCGTACTTGAAAACCAACTGAGCTCAGGTAAAGCGATCGGCCTAGAGCGTTTCCAATTCGAGCCAGCAGTGCAAGCGCGCTACGTAAGATACGTTGGTCACGGTAACACCAAAAATGGTTGGAACAGTGTGACAGGGTTAGCTGCGGTTAACTGTAACATTAACGCTTGTCCCGCTAGCCATATCATTACTTCAGACGTAGTAGCTGCAGAAGCGGCAATGATCGCTGAAATGAAAGCAGTGGAAAAAGCACGTAAAGATGCGCGCAAAGATCTTCGTTCAGGTAACTTTGGTGTAGCAGCGGTTTACCCTTGTGAGACCTCAGTTGAATGTGACACACGCAGTGCACTGCCAGTTCCGACAGGCCTGCCAGCGACACCAGTTGCAGGTAACGCGCCAAGCGAAAACTTTGACATGACGCATTGGTACCTATCTCAACCATTCGACCATGACAAAAACGGTAAGCCTGATGATGTTTCTGAGTGGAACCTTGCAAACGGTTACCAACACCCAGAGATCTTCTACACAGCTGACGATGGTGGTCTAGTCTTCAAGTCTTACGTGAAAGGTGTTCGTACCTCTAAAAATACTAAGTATGCGCGTACAGAGCTTCGCGAAATGATGCGCCGTGGTGACCAGTCTATTAGCACTAAAGGTGTTAACAAGAACAACTGGGTATTCTCAAGCGCACCTGAGTCTGACTTAGAAGCTGCTGCTGGTATTGATGGCGTTTTAGAAGCAACGTTGAAAATCGATCACGCAACAACAACAGGTAATGCGAACGAAGTAGGCCGCTTTATCATTGGTCAGATTCACGATCAAAACGATGAACCAATTCGTTTGTACTACCGTAAACTGCCAAACCAAGCAACGGGTGCGGTTTACTTCGCACACGAAAGCCAAGATGCAACTAAAGAGGACTTCTACCCTCTAGTGGGCGACATGACGGCTGAAGTGGGTGACGATGGTATCGCACTTGGCGAAGTGTTCAGCTACCGTATTGACGTTAAAGGCAACACGATGACTGTAACGTTAATGCGTGAAGGCAAAGACGACGTTGTACAAGTGGTTGATATGAGCAACAGCGGTTACGACGTAGGCGGCAAGTACATGTACTTCAAAGCAGGTGTTTACAACCAAAACATCAGCGGCGACCTAGACGATTACTCACAAGCGACTTTCTACCAGCTAGACGTATCGCACGATCAATACCAAAAGTAATCTGATCGAATAACACTTAATATTTAAGTTATCGCAATAGCCTCCAGCCTCAGGGTTTGGAGGCTTTTTTGTGCTTGCTGTTTAGGTAGAGGAAATATTAGGCCGTTAAATAGATCAAGTAGAGGGCTAGTGGTTGGCCTTGGTGCTCAGTTCTAAATTTGCCTCCCTATCCTTTGCTCAATCTTCAATACAGCTTCCCATTCGCCTCACGTGCCTATCTTAGTAAATAGCGGTTACATGCAATGATACTGGGAACGATAAGCTTAGGTCGCTCGTACGAGCTTGTATTTACACATGAAGTATTCTCAACCACTCATGGCTAGGTGTTTAAGGTTGGTTTTTAGAACGTGATTAATCCTAACCCTATGTAAACAGGTTAGTTTTCTTGGTTTCGATGTAGGGAGGAGTTTGCAGTTGCAACAGGATTATACAGAGCCATTTCTAGCCTTGGTTAAAAGTGACATGTACCAAAGCAACATAAATACTTGATGACATTGAGAAGTCAACGCGGCGATTGATGAGCTTTCGAGGTTTGAATTTGTCATGAATTGGCAAGTCTCTTAAAGGAGAGTGTCAGTGGGCTATTTGCGAGTTAGTTTTGCCAAATGAATGATTTAGTGAAGTTGAATGGAAATAAAAATGCCGTCACTAAGACGGCATTTTTGACAGAGTTTTAAGTTAACTAAACTGACTACTCAGCATTCAGAGGATCTTCAGCAACAACTGCAGAGAATGTACTTGAGTTGTATGGCGATGCACTTAAATCTGCGCCAATACTGTAGTTCTCGTAGTCATCAGAAAAAATTTCAGTCGTGCCTGCTGTATCGGAATAAACCTTGTAGTCGTCGACGTATAAAGTCGTATCCGCTGTTCCACTGTTTGATGAGAACTTAATGGTTGTCGCAGTGACTTCCACACCTGGATTAGTGTTTTGTGATGTATAAGGACCATACTCTGTACCATTGACTTTCACGGTGTAAGTACCAGCAGCGCTCAAGCTTGATGTGTCCCAAGACATCTCTAGGTCAATCCATGTACCTGGAGTGAATGTCGTGACTTGAGTGCTTTCACCACGGAGTGTGACCTTCCCTTCATCAATTTTGAATTCTCCGATTAATGAACTGGTAGAGTTAGCTGAATCAAATAAAGAAACATATGCAGACTCAGTTTCAGCAGCATCATAGTACATCGAAACTTTATGTGTACCCGTCGTCATGCCTGAATCAAACTTGTAACGTAATTCGCCAGTATCGCTAGTATCCGTATCAGTAATAGCCGCCACCTGGTTGTCCGTTGGATCTGGGTCAGGCTCAGTATTGCCGCCATCAACAACAACTGTCGCTTCCGCAGTATTGTTGTTGTACGGATTACCTGATAGCGCTTGGCCATTCGGGTAATTGTTAAAGTTATCTTCAAACACTAGCTCATCAGAAGCTGTGTCATTCGAATAAACTTTAAAGTTGTCAGCGTTTAACTCGTAGTGTGTTGTGTTAGAAGTATCACCAAGCTTCAATGACACGATAGTAACGGCAGCTTTGTCGAAAGCCTCAAAACCGTTGCCGCTATTGTCGTATACAGTGTCATTGACTTTGAATGTGTAGTAACCGCTCGCCCAACTGATTTCAACCGCGAGATCTTCACCTAAAGTGTAAGTGCCTACAGGCTCATCAGGAATTTGAGGTTTACCGCTACTATCGGTAACCGTGGAACGGTAGAAAATTTCTCCAGCATTAAAAATAACTTCGCCGTGTAAATTAGTGTTAGAAGTACCAGAAGCGTAGAGACTAATATAAGCGTTGTTACCTGAACCATTCGCTTCTTGCTCGGTGTCTTCATCTACTTGGTAGATTAAGTCAACGGTTACCTTTCCTGATGCGATACTGTCTACTGTTGCCCCTGTGCTGCTGTCAGACAATTTCAAACGTAGTTCACCCACATCATTCTTTACACCGCCATTGTTGGTGTCCAAGATTTGAACGTAGCCATTGATACCATTTGCTTTATTGGCTTCACTGATAGCTTCTTGTACGGCGTCAGTCGCAGTTTGGTCTGAACCAGAGTAGTCTATGCCAGTGGTGTTATCTGAAATATTCAGAGCACCAGCGTCATCGAAAGAAAAAACACCATCTAGAATTTCGATCGTTGATGTGCCTGTTTCATAATATGTGAAAGAGACCGTACCGGCTTCTTCATCATAATTATTAGTAGAAGCACTTGCATCTTTAATCGTGTAAGTACCTAAGTCATCATCATCGTCATAGTATTTATGATTGCCATCTTCTTGGAAAACATAAACATTTGGTAGATCAGCATTTGATGACGCGGATATTGAAGCGGAGTTACCATCACTGATTTGCCAGTAACCCGTAGTTAATGCTGAAGGTTGGTTACCTGGATCAGTAGAACCATCGGTCGGGATAGGTAAACCATCACTGTTACAACCGAATAATAAACCTGTCGAAAGAGCAACAGCTGTAGCGACTTTAGAAATCTGCATAAAATATTCTCTTTATGATATTAAATCCATATGTAAATCACATAAGAAGTAGATAATGAATAGTCGTTAAATATTTATTAGGATGAAACTAACGTTAATTAGAACATCCTATTATTTAAATAAAGTGCTTAAAATATGCCCCAAAAATTTACAAGAGGAGAGGGTGTTTTATAAATTGACTATTTCTAATTAGAATGAGTAAGCAACACCAACACGGTATTTTGCTTCGCGATCTTTAGAAGATGAGCTGATATCAGAAGACCAAATCTCAGCAAAAGGTTTCCAAGAACCGAACTTGTAGTTTACTTTTAAGCCAGCATCCCATTCCCAGTCATCACTATTATAAAGAAGTACGTTATCCAAAGATTTTACATAGTTTGCTTCGTAAGAAAGGCCAAGCTTAGGTAGAGATTCAATTTTGTAAGAACCCGTCAGTGTAACTTTAGACTTTTGAGCTGATTCTAAACGCTCGCCAGTTTCAGAATCTTTGTCACCAAATTGTGTGTGGTTGCGGAAATCAGCATATTCATGACGGTAACGAATTGCGGTCGTTAAACCCATGTCTGCTTTATAGCCAACGCGGAACTGAGGTTTGTAAGTGACTTTTTTCATCTTCCAGTCACCGCCGTTGTAGTTCGGCTCATCCCAGTCCCAAGCGATCGGCATACCAACTTGTAGATACCAGTTGTTATCGACTTTGTAAGTTGCTGTATTTTCTACTTCCATACCGTAAATATACCAATTGCCGTCATAGAAGCTTCTACTGTTTGCTGATTTAACTTCGCCAGAATCTGCGTCGTAGTAAGAATCGTCAGTATGGAATTTAACTTCAAGGCCCGTTGAGTGCTTCCACTTATCTGACAGTTTAAAGCTTTCACCTAACTTCACTCGGTGTTGATGGCGAGCGTCTACGTGAGCCGTGTCGCCATTTGTTTTTGTATAATCCGTCGCAGCACGATACTCGTAACGATAATCAAGAGATGCACCAGTAGCTGTGCCCGCTAAAAGAGTACATGCAACAGCTGCAGAAATTTTTGTAACAGAATTCATACCTTTGTCTCACTATTATTTTTTTATTCTGGATACATCCAATGTACCCGTGGCTCACAAACCAATACCTTACATGGTATTAAATTAATGTATGACAAATATGGTATTTATTATTGAGTCAGATTTCTGTGAGATCTATCAAAAAGTTCTGACTAATGGCCCAAATATATAGCTAAATGTTATGAATATCTCAATTTAGGGCTTGTGTATTAAATCAATCATGACGTACTTCTCATATTCACAAACCTTAGAAACTCACTTTTTTGCATGTGTTAAAATAATACAAATATTAAGTGTTTCTATATGTTAATAATGATGATTTTAACCATCGTGGCTTAAACATAGGGAGCATGTTGAGAGGCATAAATATAAACCATAGCCAGATGTTTAATAAAAGTTACAAAATGGCTAAATGTAAATTCTATTTATCGGTTGGCTTATTTAAGTCGAAGAGAAAATATTTAGTACTAATTCGTGTTCAAAAGTGGTTTCTGTACTGAGTGTGTACTCGGTATCTGTTAACAATAAAGGATGAGTCATGTTTAAGAAAAACATATTAGCAGTGGCGCTATTAGCGACTGTACCAATGGTTACTTTCGCAAATAACGGTGTTTCTTCCCCCGTACCTGCCGATAAATTCGATATGCATAATTGGAAAATAACCATACCTTCAGATATTAATGAAGATGGTCGTGTTGATGAAATAGAAGGGGTAGCCATGATGAGCTACTCACATAGTGATTTCTTCCATCTTGATAAAGACGGCAACCTTGTATTTGAAGTGCAGAACCAAGCGATTACGACGAAAAACTCGAAGAATGCGCGTTCTGAATTACGACAAATGCCAAGAGGCGCAGATTTCTCTATCGATACGGCTGATAAAGGAAACCAGTGGGCACTGTCGAGTCACCCAGCGGCTAGTGAATACAGTGCTGTTGGCGGAACATTAGAAGCGACATTAAAAGTTAATCACGTCTCAGTTAACGCTAAGTTCCCAGAAAAGTACCCAGCTCACTCGGTGGTTGTTGGTCAGATTCATGCTAAAAAACACAACGAGCTAATCAAAGCTGGAACCGGTTATGGGCATGGTAATGAACCACTAAAGATCTTCTATAAGAAGTTTCCTGACCAAGAAATGGGTTCAGTATTTTGGAACTATGAGCGTAACCTAGAGAAAAAAGATCCTAACCGTGCCGATATAGCTTACCCTGTTTGGGGTAACACTTGGGAAAACCCAGCGGAACCGGGTGAAGCAGGCATTGCTCTTGGTGAAGAGTTTAGCTACAAAGTGGAAGTGAAAGGCACCATGATGTACCTAACGTTTGAAACAGAACGTCACGATACGGTTAAGTATGAAATCGATCTGAGCAAGGGTATTGATGAGCTTGATTCACCAACGGGTTATGCTGAAGATGATTTCTATTACAAAGCGGGCGCATACGGCCAATGTAGCGTGAGCGATTCTCACCCTGTATGGGGGCCAGGTTGTGGCGGTACTGGCGATTTCGCTGTCGATAAAAAGAATGGCGACTATAACAGTGTGACTTTCTCGGCACTAAAGTTGAACGGCAAATAGTACATAAGGCTAGTTAGAAACAGGCCTTAAGGAATGTTTTCGAAGACCACTGAACCGAATGTTGAGTGGTCTTTTTGTTTTCTATGAGATTTAAGATGAGCCGGGTATCAGCGAGAGTACAATGAAGCTTACCAATGAACGGTACAGCTGAAACAATACAACCTTGTCAAAAGACAAGGTTGTAATCAGAAAGCGTAGAAAGATTTTAGGACGGCGACTCGATACCGGACTTAGTCATACATCAACTCTTTAGCTTTGTCGGCATCAAACTCCTTTAGAGACTTTCGAGCTAAGTGACGGAATGGGAAAGCTTTAACGACTTCTTCGAATGGTTGGATAGCAAAGGCCCAAAAGATAGAGCCATCTAAACCAAAGATGATCAATGCACACAATGGAATTGAAATTACCCATTGACCAGTAAAGTTGATTTTGAAGACTGCGGTCGTTTTTCCTAGTGCTCTTAATACATTCCCATGAACCGTGTTGTAGCCACGGACAATCGGCAAGAAGATGTAGAGTGGGGCGATAACGGCCAATGCTTGATAGGTAGACTCATCCAAGTTCGGGTAAATGTCACCAATGACCAGACTTAATCCTGCGAACAAGATTGCACACACAAAAGAAATGACGACCGCAATATCAATACTGGTATCGACGTTTTTGACTAGGTCATCCATCTTTTTAGAGCCAATCGCTTGGCTGATAGTAATTGCGGAAGAGTGAGCCCAAGCGGTAATAAATTGAGAGACAGCCCTAATCCAAGGCATCACCAAAGTAATCGCTACGTAAGCGTTGATGTTAAGTTGCGAATACAACAATTGATATATCGTTGCGCCAATCAAAAGCATGGTCACGTTCGCTGCTACAGGGAATATTTCGATAAAGTGACGGCGAACGTTGGTAAAGAATTCAGAGCGCTGAGCGTCTAATTTGAGTGAAATCGCTGAGCTTAAATGCACGCACAAAACCAAATACAGCAAGCGGATCGTTATTGCAATAATGCTGCCTAATGCAGCGCCTTGTACTCCAATCCCTTCAAAATTAGAAAAACCATGAATCAGCACATATGAGAGTACAGCATTGATAGGCAGTTCAATTAAGTAACCTTTGAATGGGACTTTAGTTCTGCCTAGCGCATTAAATAAAGCAATGATCACCTGCGTTAACGCGGTAAAAATAACGATGTATTTCGAGATGTCTAGATAGCGGCTGATTTCTAAGTGAAGGGAAGCGTCATCTGTTAAAGCTTGAATCAAGGGTTGTTCGAAAAAAGTAAGTAGAAGCCAAAATAGTGTTGCTACGCCAAGGTTGATAAATAACCCTGCCCAAAATGCTTTAGATAATGATGCGGCGATGCCAGAGCCCACTGCGCGGCTTAATACTAACTGAGTACCGTTTGCCAGCGCCATTTGAATTCCCAGTACAAAGGCAACGATAGTCGTCGCAATCCCCATTGCAGCTAAAGGGATTTCACCAAGAGGAGAGACAAGCAGTGTGTCGATCATCAACATCGACTGCATCAAGATACCGTTTAAGGCGAGGGGCCAGGCGAGAGAGAAATTTTTCCTTACGTACGATTGTGAAGACACAAACAACACCTTATGTGTATAACCGTAAGCTTTCTCTGAGGTGGCGGAGTAGAGCGTTTAAAGAAGAAAACACTACGGTAGTTGATGGTTAAAAAATGGGTGCTAAAACAAGACTGACTTGTGTCTTTGAAAAACAAGTCAGTTTGGTTAATCTCGGTTATGCGATGGCTAATTCAACCCTAGAGAGCTTTTGGTTCTCATCGTCTAGCAGGACTTGAGAAGCAATTCGAGCTTGCTTGGCATCGCCAGACATTATTGCGTCGTAAATCGCTTTGTGTTCTTCTAAACAGAAGCGACCGCCTTCAGCGGAGTGGTCGATAAACTGCTTGAAGATAGTCGACAGAATGTTCGCGAATGGAATGTAAAATTGATTACCTGTCGATAAGAAAATCGTTTGGTGAAACAGGTGATCGTTGGTCGTCCACTCTTCATAATCGAAGCTATTTGCTGCGATGGTCATTTTCTGGAAAAGAATCGAAAGCTCTTTGCGTTGCTCTACAGTTGCATTGGTTGCAGCGAGCGCACACGCTTCCGGGTCAATCGCTTTTCTTAAGCCTAAAAATTGAGACAAGAAGGGTTTAGTATCTTCTAAATCTTGGATCCAGTACAGCAATTGCGGGTCCAAGAAGTGCCACTGTGTTCTCGGTTTGATACGAGTGCCCACTTTTGGCTTCGACTCGATTAAACCTTTTGCCGAAAGTAGCTTAGTTGATTCTCGAAGGGCAGTTCTGCTCACTCCAAAGATTTCGCACAGCTCCATTTCGCTGGGTAACTTTTGATTTTCTTCTAACTCGCCTGATAAGATCTTGCGAGCAATTTGTCTCGCCACTTGAACATGAATTCGGCGGCTTGAATCTTCCACCAATGTAAATATTGACATTTAAACCACCTGAAATTGAAACTTTGAAAACACTAAAAGCCAGACGAATCTGGTGTTTAGTGTCAGTGTATACGTCGAATTTAGTGTGAGGTTTTCCCTCATCTACTCGGGTCTGTTAACCTTATATAGTGTGGCGAACTTAAATCGCTGAGTGAGCTTATATAAACCAGCTAACTAGGGCGTTATTTGTCCGCCGTTAACATCTAGGATTTGACCTGTGATGTAACCGCTGCAAGCATGTGAGGCAAAGAAAGCAAAAGTAGGTGCTACTTCTTCAATACTGCCAAAGCGACCCATAGGGATATTGCTAGCAATGGTCGACTTTAGCTCATCGCTTTTGCCGTCATGAAATGCGGTATCGATAGTGCCTGGTGAAACTATGTTGAAACGGATATTGTCTTTAGCAAATTCTTTTACCCAGTTCCGATGGATATCGTGTAACCAAGCTTTCGATGCGGCATATACACCAGCACCCACACCACCACCTTCACGAGCGGCAATCGAACCCGTGCTAATAACACTCGATGTTTGGCCAGACTCTGCGGCAGACGCACGTAAGTGAGGAATAGAGAACTTGGTTGTCATCAGCGCAGAGCGAACATTAAGGTTCATTACGCGCTCATAAAACTCATCATCGATATTTTCTAGATTGGCGCGACCACCAAGGCCACCGGCGTTGTTAATCAACACGTCCATGCCACCAAAATGATCAGTGAACTCTTTGACTAACCTTTCGCACTCTAATGTGTCCATTAGGTTTGCAGGAAAAAAGGCAACATCGCCACCCAGTGCGGTAAGTTCAGATAGAACGTCATCGACTTTTGGGCTGAAAGCACGACTATTGATGCCGATTTTTGCGCCGTATTTTGCAAAGACACGTGCGGTAGCTAAACCCATACCAGCAGTAGAGCCAGTAATTAGAATGCGTTTGCCTTTTAAATCGTTAAACATCAGAGCCGCCTATATTGTAGATTATTCACGCCAATAAATCATACAATAACACTTGCTATATTCAAGGGTGTTTATCTAAAAACGGGTTATTACCGACATAAATAGTGAGAGTAAGGGTGGTTTTGTGAGTTCACGCATACATTGAAATAGTAAATGAGAACTATTTGTATGAATTAATAGGTTGAATTGGTTTTATAAACCTAAAGATGAGCAGGTTTGTGAAATATTGCTCCAACCTTTACTGGTAGTGACCTCACGTTATTCTGATGCTGTGTTGGTGAAGATATAAATCAGTGCTATAGTCCGAGTTAAATAATACATATCTAATCGGTAAGTAGACACATGGCTGGCTCTTTCAATTCTATTTCAGGCTCTAAGCGAAGCCTTCATGTGCAAGTTGCACGTGAAATCGCCCGTGGTATTTTGTCGGGCAATTTGCCTCAAGGTTCTATTATCCCTGGTGAGATGGCTCTGTGTGAGCAATTTGGTATCAGTAGAACAGCATTAAGAGAAGCGGTTAAGCTTCTGACTTCAAAAGGCCTATTAGAATCTCGTCCTAAGATCGGTACTCGCGTTGTTGACCGTGCATTCTGGAACTTCTTAGATCCACAATTGATCGAATGGATGGACGGTTTGGCCGATACAGACCAATTCTGTCATCAGTTTTTGGGTTTACGCCGCGCGATTGAACCAGAAGCGTGTGCTTTAGCTGCTCAGTTCGCGAGTGCAGAACAACGCATTGAGCTGTCTGGTATTTTCCAACAAATGGTAGAAATTTCTAGCGAAGAAACGCTTGATCAAGAGCGTTGGCTAGATATCGACATGAAGTTCCATAGCCTGATCTTCAATGCAACAGGTAACGACTTCTATCTTCCATTTGGTAACATCTTAACGACCATGTTTGTTAACTTTATTTCTCACTCTTCTGAAGAGGGAAGTACTTGTATTAACGAACACCGCCAGATTTATGAAGCAATCATGGCAGGTAATAGTGACAAAGCACGCCACGCGTCAGCAAGTCACCTGTTAGAAACAAACCACAGATTACCAGCCGCTAGTTAATTGTTTTCACTGTTATTTTAGCTTTGATCGTTTTGCATTCGAGAGGGCATTCTCGTAAAACTAGGGTAGTCAAAGTTAAAATTACGGTTATTCAAAAGCTAATTTCAGCAGTGACCTCTAAAAAGCACGTTCCATACGTGCTTTTTTTGCATCCAAATTTGATGAAAACCTGACTGGTGTCCAATATTTAATCTATTATTTGCTGTTTCGTTAAAAGCACTAGTAACCAGTATTTTAAGTTATATAATAATACTAATTAAATTATTGTGAGTGTGATTATGCCCCAGTCTCTACTGCCAAATATTCTTCAATTCATAGGTCAAATCGACCCATTCGATAAAATCCCTAAACAAGCACTTCGCGAACTTGCCTCTAACGTGCAAATTACTTATCTCGGCAAGGGAGATGTGGTCGATTTGTGTGAGTCTGGGAAGGAAAAATCGCTCTATATCATTCGAACGGGCTCTATGGAGCAACGAAAATCGGATGGTGTGCTTCGTGCCCGTCTAGGCAGTGAAGATTTGTTTGGCTTTACGTTCTTAGATTCTGAAGTCAACGACGAAAAAGGCTATAGAGCTGTCTCAATCGAAAACACCTTACTTTATGTGATTCCACACTCGGCACTTCAAACGCTTTTCAAAGCCTTTCCAAGTTGCGCAGAACACTTTGCTTCACAGGCGCAGGTTCGCTTGAAGTCGGCACTGGATGTGGTCTGGTCGAATAAAGAGAAAGGCCTGTTCATTCGTAAAGTTGAGGAAGTGGCAAGCGGGCAGGTGGCAATTGTTAAGTCTGAGCAAACCATCCAGTCGGTTGCGGTTGAAATGCTTCATCAACGCTCACCGTGTGCCGTGATCTATGAAGGTGAAACCATTGTTGGTTTGATCACCGACCGAGACATGACTAAGCGAGTGATTGCCCACGGCGTGAGTACTGATAGCCTGATCTCAGAGGTAATGACGCACTCTCCACTTACTGTAAAACCGGATGATCTGGTGCTGCATGCGGCCTCTATCATGATGCAATTTAATATCCGTAACTTGCCCGTTGTGAAAGAGAATAAGGTCGTTGGTCTTCTTACTACGTCTCATTTGGTTCAAAACCACCGTGTTCAAGCGATATTCTTGATCGAGAAAATCAAATACGCGGGCAGCGTGAAAACCATGTCTTCGTTCACCTCAGAGCGACAAGCTATTTTTGAAGCGCTGGTGGAAGGTAAAGTGGCGCCTGAAACCGTCGGCAAGGTAATGACCATGATTATGGACGCCTACACCCGTCGATTGATTCAAATAGCGATTGATAAGTTAGGCCCACCACCGTGTGATTTCTCTTGGATCGTAGCCGGATCGCACGCACGTAATGAAGTGCATATGTTGTCGGACCAAGACAGCGCGATTGTTCTTGCTGACGATGCAACCGACAGTGACCGTATTTACTTCAAACACTTATCGATGATGGTGACCAACGGCTTAGCAAGCTGTCACTACCCATTATGTCCAGGTAAATTCATGGCTGCGACGCCAAAATGGTGTCAGCCACTCAGTGTATGGAAGCACTACTACAAGAAGTGGGTGGCTAACCCAGAGTACGAACGCTTGCTTAATATCAGTGTGTTCCTAGAAATTCGTACTATCTACGGCAACAGTGAGTTCGAAGGTATTCTGCGCGATGAGCTGCATAGCAA
Organism: Vibrio sp. 10N.247.310.23; assembly: GCF_041467155.1. Classification (NCBI taxonomy): domain Bacteria; kingdom Pseudomonadati; phylum Pseudomonadota; class Gammaproteobacteria; order Vibrionales; family Vibrionaceae; genus Vibrio; species Vibrio sp. 10N.247.310.23. The sequence goes on from NZ_JBFSTZ010000008.1 coordinate 152,669, forward strand.
TATTCGCGGTAACCGTGAGTTTTTAAGCACGCTAGTGAAAGACGCGGTCAATACCAACCCGCCACTTGGCATCTTCAATAGCTTAGTGCTAGAGAAGTCAGGTGAGAATAAGAAAACGTTGAACGTGAAGAAGTACGCGATCAACTTGATTATCGACTTAGCGCGTATTTATGGCCTTGCTGTGGAGTGCGATTTGTCGGCGACTGACGAACGTTTCGCTGCTGCCAATGAAAAAGGCATGCTGAGCGACGATGCATTCAAGAACATTCTGGGTGCTTACCAGTTCATTCTCTCTTTCCGTTTTGGCCATCAACTTGAAGCGCTGAAGAACGGGGATGTGCCTGACAACAACATCAACCCAGATAGCTTTGGTAGCTTTGAGCGTAAACACTTGAAAGATGCCTTTAGGATCATTGCTGACCTTCAAGAAGCGGCGAAAATTCGTTTCGGAGCACGTTAATGAAGCTATGTTCAACTAATAAATGTTTAAAACGAATGCTAAACTATTTTCACCCGCTTGAACGAATTAAACGCAAGCGTAAGCAATATTTGGGTACGGTTAAGCTGCCAGAAGCGTTACATGATCTGGTAGAACAGCCTTGTCCTGAAATGACGGATTTGGCCAAAGACAGCGACTATATCGTGTTGGATCTCGAAACCACAGGCTTAGACAGCGAACAAGATCTTATCTTGTCTATGGGATGGGTCGATGTGGTGAAAGGACGAATCGATTTGGCTTCTGCCAAGCATATCTACCTGAACAATGATTCTCAGATTAACGCTGAAACTGCGGTGATTAACCACATCACACCACAGATGCTGGAAGAGGGCGCATCTATTCATGATGCGATGCTCGCTTTCTTCGAAGCAGCGAAAGGCAAGATTATCGTCGCGCACGCGTGTGTAGTCGAAGAGAAGTTCATTAGCCAATACATTCTTCGCTGCTACGGTTTAAGAGCGATTCCTCTGCTTTGGCTTGATACCTTGTGTATTGAGAAAAGCATGGAGAAAGCGATCAGCAATCATGAAGAAGTCGATTTAACCTTGGCAGGGACTCGCGAAAGGTACGGGCTTCCTGAGTACAACAGCCACAATGCATTAGCCGATGCCGTTTCGACAGCGGAATTGTTTTTGGCTCAGCAGAAGCGAGTTGTGCCTAACGATAATGTGACCGTTGCCTTTCTCTATCGGATTAGTCACTAGGAAAAAGAGCTGCAAGTGCGCGGCTCTTATTTTACTGATTTTAAAGGAAAAAAAGCCAGCGATTAAGCTGGCTTTTGTTTAGGTCTTAGAAAATTAGGACAGTAATTATCTTAGATTATTCATGTAGCTATCGATTAGAAGCTGTAAGTAATACCTACACGGCTACGTAGTTGACGGCTTGAGTCACACACCGTATCACTTGTACATTGAACGTTGCCAAATTCTACGTATGGGCGCCAGCTCCAATCTGCTTCTTTGTAGCCGATCTTCATGTTGTAGTCCCACTCGTACTCGCCGTTGTTACCCATTTTCCATTCGTCATTAAAGAAATCTTCTTTGTAGTTTGCTTCAAAGCCAAACTGCCAAGCGTTCCAGTTGTAATCGATATTACCCGTAATTTTACCGGCATTTAATGAGTCGTGTTGCTTACCATCAAGGCCTGTTGAAGTTTTACCTGATGCATAATTGCGGAACTCATGGCGGTAACGAAGTTTCGTTGTTACACCTGAATCAAATTTGTATTGAACACGTACTTGCGGTTTGTAAGTTACCGCTTCATCACCGAAAGTAATCGGCATTGAAGTTGTTACACGCCAGTTGTTATCGAATTTGAAGTGGTAGCCGTATTCAAATTCGTTATCACCACGTTGAAGTTCGCTTAGGTTACCCTTGTGCTTCATTTCTACGCCGTAGTAATGATTACCTGTGCTACCACCAATTTTCACTCGACCAGCCCATTCTTCCGAATCGTGCTTGTACTCTTCACGAAAATCTAGTGATGCCGCAGACACGCTGCCTGCAAAAAGAGTTGCTAATACTGCAAGCGTTACTTTATTCGTTTTTATCATTTTATTGTTTCCACTGTATCTAAATAAAAAATGGTTAATAAAGGACCAACGTTGAGCCCTTTGTTGTATTGGGATTAAAGTTTTGGGTAAAGTCGTTCTACGTCGCGCTGAGCCCATATTTCCGCTAAGTTCTTTTTCATTGTGAACTTGCTAAAGTCTGTCTAAGTTGCCAGTTTCACCATTCAGGGTTTTCCCTAGCAACGCCGGCTTTTAGGTAAAGCGGAGTTATACGCTCAATGCGATGACGTTTGTTTTCGTGTGTAGGGTTACTCTTTCTTTTGAATTAAAATACTACAAATATGCTAGCGATTAGAATGGTGAGGTTCTGTGAATTAGATCGTGTTGTCATGATAAAACCACTATTTACAAAGGGTTACAAAGTTAGGGTTTGAATTAAGCCTTTGTTTTTTAATGGTTATTTTTCAGGTTATGTTGATTTTCTGAGTTTTGTCTATCAATAAATGTGCGCTACAGCAAAAAATTGAATCTTTAGTTGTCATTTTTATTTGTAATACATTATTATTTACTAACTTTATGTGGCAACTCATATCGTCAGTACGTTAAACAGGTGCACATGCATCTGTATGGTTTTAGGTAGTGATTCTGTCGGTTAGTTTTAAGTGACTACCGACGTGAATGGATGAACTTATGGTTCATAGCTGCATTGGGATGATGGTTTTAGGGCTAAGGCTTTGTTTAAAAGCGAAGATAGTTTAAAAGCGAAGATAGTCTAAAAGTTAACATACCTAAAAGTACGATGTATTTGCCGTGAGGGGATAAAAAGCCTCAATCAAAAAAGGTTTGAAGTGTAGTAGGCAAGGCAGTTACACAGCCTGCTATAGAGATCGGAGTTAGAACGATTGGATATAGTCGCTCTAAACTGATGAAAAAGAAGAAATCGTTGAAGTGCTTGTAAGAGCATTTTGATTATTGCTCCCAACTATTCTAATTATAACTTCTGCTTTCATCTAGAAAGGTAGGAGATGGTAGTCGAAGATCTACCCTTGCGCTCATGTTGATACAGGCAACATGAGCGTTTTTTTATTTGAAATTTGAGTAGAGAGTCGTGTGCGGCTCAATAAGCGTGTAAACCGCGGCTTAAGAATAGGCTTTTAGGTTGATGACAACACGCTCAAGTGAGTCTGTTACAGCATCAAAGCCACGAACATTCACGCTTAATCACATGAATGTTCGTTTCCCTTCTCTTCTCTTCTCTTGTCTCTTAGTTGCAGACGTGTAGCTGCAAACTTTAACAGCAGGCGTTTAGTTATATCAAAGAGCTCCGTGAGAGCTGTTCTTGAGGCTTAGCTTTCTGTAGGCATCCACACCTGTTTAGAGGTGACTTTGTGATCTTTAAAGGTCAGTTCTTCCACTTTGTCACCGTTAGTATTCCAGCGAGTAAGTTTTCCGTTCGCGACTTCACCTTCATCAAACTTCGCTTGGCTGGCCTTATTACCGTTCGGGTAGTAGTCCGTTACCAATCCATCTTTTTGTCCGTCGCTGTATTCAGCTGTCAAGCTTTGTTCCCCATTGGGATACCAGCGAGAGGCGGTGCCTGATAGTTCATTGTCTCTATAATTGAGTTCTGCTTTTTTCTGTCCGTTTGGATACCAGGTTTCAGCTTTGCCTTGCAGTTCACCTTTTACGTAATTCACTTTAGAAGCGACTTGGCCATTCGGATACCAGTTAGTTTCTAGCCCAAGTTCTAAGCCATCGGCAAACTGAGCTTGGGTCGCGACTTGGCCGTTATCGAACTTCTCTTCAAATTGACCAGTGAAAGGTTTTGAATGGTTTACTTGGTAAGCCACGCCTTTACGCATCTGTAAGTAGTCAACAGCATCTTCACGCGGTGTTGCTGCATAGCTCATAGAAGATACCGTACTAAGAGCAATTAAGATTGGAACGTATTTCTTCATAATGACACCTTTTTATTGGACGGGGAAAGTGTAACGGGTGTGTTAAAAGCATTTCACTTCCGTGTATCCCTGTCAGTATCTAATAGTGGTTTTCAAGTTTTCATTATTGGCTGCCTAATATAGGGAACTTTTAAAAGCAAATTATCGATCTTATTTGTACTACAAATATATTGGTTTAATTCATTTTTATAAATTATATCTAACGATATTTTTGCTGCTCTTCTTTAAGCTTTGATCGTCAAGAATAATAGTTTTTAACGATTAATCTTCGATTTTTAGAGACTTTGTTCATATTTTTCGGGGTTTTGGTCGAAATTTAGTGCGGATAACTGCACTGACTTGAGGAATTGCGCTCCTAGGTGGTGCAACTTTGAACTCGATCACTTGTATGATTAATTGGGTGTCAGACTGTAAGATCATTGTCACGCATTTGGATTATTGTAGTACAAATATACTTGCCATTTATTTATAGTGACCTCAACAAAAAAACATAAATAAAAGGTCTAACGATGGAACTCAATACCCTGATAGTTGGCATCTACTTCCTATTCTTAATTGCGATAGGGTGGATGTTTCGAACGTTTACAAGTACGACAAGTGATTACTTCCGTGGGGGAGGTAATATGCTGTGGTGGATGGTAGGTGCAACCGCATTTATGACCCAGTTCAGTGCTTGGACATTTACTGGTGCAGCAGGTAAAGCCTTTACCGATGGCTTTGCCGTAGCGATTATCTTCATCGCGAACGCATTCGGTTACCTAATGAACTACCTTTACTTCGCTCCGAAGTTCCGTCAACTGCGTGTTGTGACGGTAATTGAAGCGATTCGTATGCGTTTTGGTAAGGTGAATGAGCAAGTATTTACTTGGTCTGGTATGCCAAACAGCGTTATCTCTGCAGGTATTTGGTTGAATGGTCTAGCAATCATCGCATCGGGTATCTTCGGCTTTGATATGACAACGACGATTGTCCTAACGGGTCTGGTTGTACTAGTAATGTCAGTAACAGGCGGCTCTTGGGCGGTAATCGCATCTGACTTTATGCAGATGGTTATCATCATGGCGGTAACGGTGACGTGTGCTGTGGTTGCGATTTACCACGGTGGCGGCGTTACGCAGATCGTTAACGACTTCCCAACAGATTCATTCATTACGGGTGATAACCTGAACTACATGAGCATCTTCAGCATCTGGGCTGTGTTCATCTTCTTAAAGCAGTTCAGCATCACCAACAACATGCTTAACTCTTACCGCTACCTTGCTGCGAAAGATTCAAATAACGCACGTAAAGCAGCTCTACTTGCTTGTGTACTAATGACGCTTGGTCCAATCATCTGGTTCATGCCTTCTTGGTTCATGGCAGGTCAAGGTGTTGATTTAGCAGCAGCTTACCCAGAAGCTGGCAGCAAAGCCGCTGACTTCGCTTACCTTTACTTCGTTCAAGAATACATGCCTGCAGGTATGGTTGGCCTTCTGATTGCCGCTATGTTCGCAGCAACAATGTCTTCAATGGACTCAGGTCTAAACCGTAACTCAGGTATCTTCGTTAAGAACTTCTACGAGCCGATTCTTCGTCCTAAAGCGACAGAGAAAGAGCTAATGGTTGTTTCTAAACTAACGTCTACCTTCTTCGGTATCGCGATCATCTTGGTTGCTCTGTTCATCAACTCTCTTAAAGGTCTGAGCCTTTTCGACACCATGATGTACGTGGGCGCATTGATCGGCTTCCCAATGACAATTCCAGCATTCTGTGGCTTCTTCATCCGTAAAACACCGGATTGGGCAGGTTGGGGCACGCTAGTTGTAGGTGGTGTGGTTTCTTACTTCGTTGGTTTCGTTATCACTGCGGACATGATTCAAAACTGGTTCGGTCTAAATGAACTAACTGGCCGTGAGTGGGCTGACCTGAAAGTGGCTATCGGCCTTATCGGTCACATCATATTTACTGCTGGCTTCTTTGTTCTTTCAACACTGTTCTACAAGCCTCTTGCTGAGCACCGTGAGAAAGACGTAGACAAGTTCTTCAACAACCTAGCGACGCCACTAGTTGCTGAAAGTAATGAACAGAAGAAACTGGATAACAAGCAACGTCGTATGTTGGGTTCACTTATCGCGGTAGCGGGTGTGGGCGTAATGACTATGTTCGTACTGCCAAACCCAATGTGGGGACGCATGGTATTCGTTCTGTGTGGCTTGATTGTGTTCTCTGTTGGTCTGTTACTTGTTAAAGCAGTCGATGACAAAGTCGAGCAACAAGACGAAGTGACTCCAGCCGAAGGCTAATTTAATACGCATCCTAAATAACATCACGGCCACCTGAACGGGTGGTCGTCATTTTTATAATCCAAACTTTAATGTGAGATGTACGATGAACAAAAAACTATTATCGGTAAGCATTATTAGCGCGTTCGCACTCGCTTTTGCAACAGGCTGTACAACACAAGAAAAAACAGCACCCGTAGTCAGTGTCGCTGAACAAGCTACGCCTGCTGTTAGCGAAATTGACCGTAGTTACCTATTGAGCAGTGACCGCTTAACAGAGGTAGATGGCGACACTTTAGCCGTTGCTTCGGAAGAGCAAGTGGCTGCGCTTAAAGCACAATTTGAAAACCTAAAAGATGGCGACGAACTGGTGATCCCTGCCGGTAAATACGCGAACTTAGGTCAAGTGACGATCACGGCGAATGACATCACTATCAAGGCCGAGCAAGCAGGTTCTGCGTGGATCACTGGTTTGATTCAGTTTGAACTGAAAGGTGATGACATCACGCTTGATGGCTTGGTATTTACTGAGGGCGGTCCTAACGAACGCTTTGGCGCAGTTCGTATGATGGGTAATGGCAATACGCTTCAAAACTCAACATTCTACTACTTCAACCACGATTACACGTACGAGCCAGACGAGCGTCGTTCTGAGTATCCAAAGTATCTTTGGGTTTCTCTATGGGGTAAAGACGGCAAAGTCATCAACAACCGTTTCGAAGGTAAGCAAAAACGCGGCACTTTGATTGGTGTGCAAAAAGATGACACAGCAGACAACCACCTGATCGCAAACAACATCTTCATGGACCAAAAGCCTAACCAGTTCAACGAATTCGACATTAAAGAAGCGATTCGTTACAACGGCAACAGCTGGGAAGCGATCCGTATTGGTGATTCTAAATCTTCACAGTGGGATTCAAGTTCTAAGTTCGTGAACAACCTAATGATCGATATGGATGGTGAGCGTGAGCTTATCTCGATTAAGTCGGGCGACAACACGATCTCAGGCAACACGATCTTCCAAAGTGCAGCTCTTATTTCACTGCGCCACGGTAAAGGCAACACAGTTGAGAACAACATGATTCTTGGCAATGGAAAGCGCCTAACGGGCGGCATTCGTATCTACGATGAAGATCATGTGATTCGCAATAACTACATTGCCAACACTCGTGGTCGTGATGGTGTGATTGAAGGCAACGCTGATCTACGTGGCGGCATTGTTATTAACACGGGCATCATCGACGTAGCGAATGGTGAGCAGCTAGATCAATCGGTGAAAGGCAAAGAGCTTAATAAGCAGTGGACACCGAAAAACATCACGATCGAGAACAACTCGCTAGTTGATACTGAGTGGGGTATTGTTTACGGCAACCAAAGCCACCGTGTAAGTTTGTTTGACAACGCAGAAGTGGAAGGCATTTATGCGGGCGTTGATGTGGCGTTCAAACACAACGTGGTTGATAACTCGCAGTCACCTGAGTTTGTAAGTGTACGTGCAACGCAAGACTTCCCATTAGTTGGCGCAACCTACACAGACGAAACTTACGTAGGTCAAGTAACGGATTCTGAACTGATCGAAGGCTACTCGGTTGAGCTACCAAAAGTCGTTGTAGAAAATGGCATTAACGCTTACCAAGGTGAAGGCGCAGACGTGTCTAAACTTGCGGTTGTGACAGCTGAAACAGCGGGTCCAGACTACGTGCTTGAGAATACGACTAAGTAATTTATTAGTTAATGGCTAATGGCTAATGGCTAAAGGTTAATGGCTTGAGCTACCAAATCAATTCACGATAGCTGTCCTGACCATAACACTTAAAAAGCCTCAACAGATAATGTCTGTTGAGGCTTTATCGATCTTAGGTCGTGATCATCTCAATCTTACGTCGAGACTACTGTGATTTATACTTATGCAGTAGATCCCAAGGGATATGACATAAGTGGTGATCTTCAGGGAAGTGACTTAAGTGATGCTGGTGGATGTCGTCGCTGGCAACATAATTGGTCAACGGCAACACCTCAACAGCGATACGGTCGGCATCATCTCTTGAAGAAATATAGTGCTTAGCTTCGGTTAAGTGTTCTGCATTAGTGCTGTATACACCTGTGCGGTATTTCTCTCCGACATCGACACCTTGTTTATTCAAGCTGTAAGGGTCGATAATCTCAAACAAGTGTTCCATCAAAATCGTGACTGACGTGATGTTTGGATCAAATTCAATTTGTACGCACTCCGCGTAGCCATTGTAATCGCTTTGTGTGCCGTCGCTTTGTGTCGTTTTGTTCTCTGTTGGCTGGGCGCTTCCATTAGCACGGCCTGCTTCTGTGCTGATAACACCAGGAACGTACTTAATAAATTCTTGTACACCCCACAAGCAGCCGCCAGCTAAATAAATTTGTTCCATACTTCTCTTTGAGCTCTCTGTGTTTGTTGATGTTCGTTAGGTACCCGAATCAATACGATGATACCCGTACGTATAAAAAAGCGTCTATAAAAATGAGCGCGCAAATAAAAACAAGCGTTTAGGCATTGTAAACCGGTGCGACTGAACAAACATAAGTTTAATATGATTTGTGATTATATAAGTCAGTATTGCTTTGTCATCAACTCGAATCTCAACATCAAGTGAGCGTTACTCTAAACATGTTTGATCAAATAAAAGACTTCATTAATCCGAGCAAGAACCCAGACTTGACTCAGGCTCATGAATATCAGCGCAAGCATCTTCCTACATTGTGGCTGTTGGGCAAAACGGGGGCGGGCAAGTCATCGTTTATTCAAGCGGTCACGGGCGACTCTTCTGTAGAAGTGGGCAATGGTTTTGCGCCTTGTACCATGACGGCGATGTCGTATGAGTTTCCGCAAGACAAACCCGTGATGAGGTTTCTTGATACCAGAGGACTCAGCGAAGCGAATTACGATGCGAAAGAGGATTTGGAAGAGATTGGTCAGGCAGGTAATGCGTTAGTCGTTGTAATGAAAGCCGACGAACCTGAACAATCCGCTGTGCTTACGGCTCTAAAACAGATTAAGAAACAGAAGAAGATTAAACACTTGTTGCTGCTTCATACGGCGGTGTTGTCTTCCAGTGAACCAGATCGAGCAAGGCAAATTCAGTTCAACACCAACCAAGTAGAGAAGGCTTGGGGTAAAGAGTTTGAATCGGTAGCGGTCGATTTCGAAACGGATGACAACGCTATGTCTAACAGCGAAGCGGTTTACAACTATGACATCCTGTTAGAAAAGCTGAGCAGTATTCTTCCGGTGATAGGAATGATGGTGCAAGACAAAGAACATTCCACGCAAGAAGAAGCCAACTTTGATCAAGTAGAAAACGAAGTGCTTTGGTATGCAGGAAGTGCCGCAGCGAGTGACCTGATTCCGGGTGTTGGTTTGGTGTCGGTACCTGCGATTCAAGCCAAAATGCTTCACAGTTTGGCCAATCAATATGGGGTCGAATGGAATAAGAGAGTCTTTAGTGAGTTGATAGGCACTCTGGGAAGCAGCTTTGCTTTGCAATACGGAATGAAGCTGGGCACTCGACAGTTGATAAAGCTGATTCCAGTTTATGGTCAAACGGTAGGTGCGGTGGCTGCAGCGGCAATGAGTTTCGGCACCTCTTATGGTTTAGGTCGCGCGGCTTGTTTTTACTTCTATCATAAGAACAAAGGTGAAGAAGTGTCTGAACAAGAGATGCAGAAGATCTACAAAGAATCTCTAAAAAAAGGAAAGGCGGCGTCGGGTTATGAAGAAAATTAGAAACCTATTTCGATTACTGGCGGTGCTATCGAGCGGACGCTGGGGCATTGCCCTGATTTCGGCGATCTTCCCAAGCATTATCATGATGGGTTTTGGTGTCTTCTTGGCGATCAAATACGGTTATCTACTCGAAATGTCGATTGCCATTGCCGTGAGTACCTTGGTGTTCACCATTCCTTTATTCATTTCTAGCCGTTCTTCAAGCCGCTCTTCAAATAAAGAGTCTTTCTCGAATAAAGAGAGTGGCGGCCTTAGCGAGGATACTGCTGAAGCTGAATCACAGCATAAAAAAGCTGATATCAACGATGCATTGGTTAAGGCTTCGGCTGATTGGTCTCAAAAAGAACTGTCGATCTGGAATGATTCAAAACACCATGTACGCCAACAATTAATGGTCGACATAGAGTGGGGTAACCTAGACCAAACCGGTTTAGAGGTACTTGAATTTGTTGCGAAAAAGTTTGATAAGAAATCGCTCGATTTCTCGATTCCTGAAGGGCTAAAGCTGTTCGAAGAGGTAAGCCGACGCTACAAACTGGTAGTGCGAGAGCATATACCGGGCATTGAGTATCTCAAGGTTTCTTACATTAAGGCGGGCTACGAAGCCTACGATAAATACGGTGAGCTAGGGCAGAAGATCGTTAAGGCCGCTATTTTGGGGAATCACCTCAAAAACCTCTATTTGAACCCGTTAAAAGTTGTTTCTGATTTAGGGAGAGAGCAAGCGACATCTTCAATGACAAGAGGTGTGGTTGATGACATGCAATACGCCGCCAAACAAGCCTTGTTAGATGAAGTTGCGGCGGTGGCGATTGACCTCTACAGCGGACGTTTCAGCATTGAAGATGAGGCACTTAAAGTGTCTGATGTTTCTGAACTCGACGAACAACGCTTTGCTCCAGAGCTAGAGCCTGTGCGAATCGTGCTGGTGGGACAAACCAGTTCGGGTAAATCTTCACTTATCAATGCACTCAAGCAAGAGTTGGTTGCAGAAGTGGATGTGCTGCCATCAACCGACACTTCAACGGTGTATAACGCGTTTGTCGACGACAATGATGTTCGCGTTGTTGATCTTCAGGGGCTTGATGGCAATCCTAAAACCGAAGCCTTAATGCTGAAAGAGATGACCCAAGCGGATGTGGTGCTATGGGTGCTTAAAGCCAATCAGTCTGCACGTGATTTGGATAAGCAATTGAAAGATAGATTTGATGCTTTCTATGACGATCCTAAGAACATCTCACGCAAGAAACCGATTGTGGTGTCGGTTGTGAATCAGGTAGACAGATTAAAGCCTGTAGACGATTGGCAGCCACCGTATGACTTAGAGAATCCAACATCGACCAAAGCGAAGATCATTGCTCAAGCGCTCGAATACAATCATATATTGCTGCAAACCGATATCGTGTTACCGCTGGCGATTGCGCCAGAAAAGGTACAGTTTGGTTTAGATACTTTAAGGCAGACGTTGATAGAGCGTATCGCTGACGCAAATAACGTTCAGAGAAACCGCCAACGTTTAGAAGCCATGAAAAGAGGCTCGTCGGTTAAAGGCCAACTGAATAAAGCAGTCAAAGTGGGTAAGAAGGTGGCACCCAGCGCATTGAAAGCGGCGACACCAAAACTGGCTGAAATGGCCATCAAGCAAGCCGTGAAGAAGAAGTAAGTCATTCACTGCGAATACAGTTCTGGTGAGGTTTGAGCCTCATCAGAGCTTATCTTTTTTAGATCGGCGAGTTTTAGAGTTTGGCTTTTTAAGCTCAGTAGCTCTCTAGAAGACAGCTTTTTAGAAAACAGCCATCTTCGCCCCTTATTAGAGATGTATTGAGTTTAAAAGAGATCCGATATTATTAAGTAACTCGCTGAACTAGTTTAATAGTATATAAACGGCTGTGATTCACAGTTTATATAACATGCTATCGTATTTAATTATCATTCTAAATGTTGATCACATTTATACTTTTCTAAGCTGTATTTATAAAACAATTGCACTATATTTAAATTTCGGATCATCTTGATTTCAACGTAGGGATATATTGTGAACATGTATCTGAAATGGCAATCAACAACATGGCTAACCTTGTTAGCTTGGTATACCTTAGATCACCAGCTCTCGTTCCGCCTTTCTTCAGAGTAGTACCCTCTAGGCGTCACGCGCCAGCAAAGCAGCGTGCTTTGATAACCTTTGAACGCATGAATGTCGCACTTATTATTCCGTGTAGGGTATTCGTTTTTTGTCGTTCTCGCTAATTATCTTAGCCTCTGTTTAGGTTTGATTAATAAGTCATTATTTAATTTGTTTATTTTCACTGTTAATTTTCTGTGTATCTTTATGCGGAACTATTAATTTAATAGTGAGGACTCGTGACATCTAAAGAAAATACATTTCGACCTGATCGGAATGTATTGAAAGGTATTATTATGGAAAACTTCAAACATCTACCAGAACCGTTTCGTATTCGTGTTGTAGAGCCAGTAAAAAGAACAACTCGCGCCTATCGTGAACAAGCCATTGTCGACGCGGGCATGAACCCATTTTTGCTCGACAGTGATGATGTGTTTATCGACTTACTGACAGACAGCGGAACAGGATCTATCACTCAGCGTATGCAAGCCGCGATGTTAATGGGTGATGAAGCTTACAGTGGTAGCCGCAGTTACTACGCATTGTCGAATGCGGTTAAGGATATCTTCGGTTACGAGTTGACGATTCCAACACACCAAGGACGCGGTGCAGAGCAGATCTACATTCCGGTTCTTATTAAGAAGCGTGAAATGGAGAAAGGGCTCGATCGCAGCAAAATGGTCGCCTTGTCGAACTACTTCTTCGATACAACACAAGGCCACACCCAAGTGAATTGCTGTGTGGCGAAGAACGTTTATACCAAAGAAGCGTTCGATACCTCAGTGAACGCGGATTTCAAAGGCAACTTCGATGTGGTGAAGCTGGAAGAAGCGATCTTAGAAGCGGGCGCAGCCAATGTTCCCTACATTGTGAGCACCATTACTTGTAACTCTGCTGGTGGACAGCCAGTGTCTATCGCCAATCTAAAAGCCGTGTATGAAATCGCTCAGAAGTACGATATTCCTGTGATCATGGACTCGGCACGCTACGCTGAAAATGCCTACTTCATTCAACAACGAGAAGTGGGTTATCAAGATTGGACAATCGAACAGATCACGCGTGAATCCTACAAATACGCGGATGGCTTAGCCATGTCTGCCAAGAAAGATGCCATGGTACAAATGGGCGGCTTGTTGTGCTTTAAAGACGACTCTTTCATGGATGTGTACACAGAGTGTCGAACCTTATGTGTGGTGCAAGAAGGCTTCCCAACCTATGGTGGCTTAGAAGGCGGCGCAATGGAGCGTCTTGCGGTTGGTCTGTATGACGGTATGCGCCAAGACTGGTTGGAGTACCGTATTGGCCAGGTTCAATACCTTGTTGATGGCTTAGAAGCGATGGGCATCGTGTGCCAGCAAGCAGGCGGTCATGCTGCGTTTGTCGATGCGGGTAAATTGCTGCCTCATATCCCGGCTGGTCAGTTTCCCGCACATGCTTTGGCGTGCGAACTCTATAAAGTCGCGGGTATCAGAGCGGTTGAGATTGGGTCTTTGCTGCAAGGACGCGACCCAGCAACAGGTGAACAACACCCATGTCCTGCTGAGTTGTTGCGCCTTACCATTCCTCGCGCGACCTACACACAAACACACATGGACTTCATTATCGAAGCATTCGAAAAAGTGAAAGAGAATGCAGGACAAGTGAAAGGGCTCGATTTTACCTACGAGCCGCCGGTGTTAAGACACTTCACTGCGCGCTTGAAAGAGGTAGAGACCAGCGAGAAACAAACAGAAAAAAAGAACGAACAAACGCTCGAAGAAGCATTTTAAAATAAAAACATAAGCGAATAGTCACTAGAACCCTAATCAAAGGCTCCCTCGGGAGCCTTTTCTTTTTTTGGATGGTAGGGGAGTTATGTCGTTAAGCAGCTAAGCGGTTAAGCCTTTAAGCAGTTAACCCGGTAATCATTTAGGCCTTTAGATGTTGAACTACGCTTGTTTGTTTTTCAGGGTAGACTTCAACATTTGGAATAACCACTGATTCAAAGGTGCGTCTTTTTGCGAGCGGCGGCAGCTCATCACATAGCTCACATCTATGGTTCATGTTCGATTGTTAAAGTTACTCCAACAAAAACACAGATACCAAACGAACAAAGAATTAGAAATACAACGAGGTGATGTATGAAAAAGTTAATCGCACTAGGCTTAATGGCTCTTTCAATGAACACGGCTTTTGCTGCCGACGGTACGTATACAGGGACTATCGACATGACAAGAAGCGAAGGTAATCAAGTAAAGGCTGAGCGTGTTGAATCTGACTTAACACTGGAAGGAAGAAATGAAGCGTCTAACGGCGGAATCCAATTCCAAAAGAACGTAGATCAAGACCAAACGATCCAGCTTACAGGTCGTCGTGATTAACGTTAAAGATGTGCTTACCATTGTCATGAGAAATGCTGCGCCCTTGGGTGCAGCATTTTTCGTTATTGGGTTGTGGAGTATTTTATAAACTCTAGCGTTCTAGCCTTGGCATGTTGTGTAACGTGTGGCATTTTGTTGTTCTCTAATTTAGATCGCTATTGGGTGTTGGTTAAGCATTACAAACCAGTAAGCGAACGATTCGAAAGGACAAGGAATGACTCAAAAAGAAACGGGAATGATTCGTCATATTCTACTGATTAAGTTTAAAGAAAGCGCTGAGGCTTCAGAGGTTCAAAAACTAAAGATGCTGTTTGAAGTGATGCCAAACAAGGTTGAAGGGGTCACTTCAGTAGAATGGGGATTAAATGACAGCCCTGAAAACAAGAATCAAGGTTATACCCACTCGGTGTTAATGACATTCGCCGATGAAGAAGGCCGCCAGAATTACCTTCCGCACCCTGAGCATAATGCGCTGAAAGATGTGTTTCGTCCGCTTTTAGAAGACATCATTGTGTTTGATTACTCCCTGTAATTAGGTTCTGAGTAGGTCTGTTGTGTTTGACTTACCTTCGATAATGAAGAGTTAGGGCCTAGCGTTTAAGCCCTAACTAAATAAGAAACGACTTACTCTGTTGGTGAAATCGTGACTGGTGCAAACGATGCGACAGCATTTCCGCCTGCGCCCGGACGGTCTACATAAGGCGTGTTCTGCATTAAGGTGTAGTACACATCCACGAAGTCATCATCATTCACTAATACGCCATCAGGAATCACGTCGATAATCTTGCCTGTGATCTGAGGGATGATCGCATAACCTTGAACTTCTGGATCAGGAATCATCTTCAGTATCTCTTCTGCGGCTTGAACTAAGAGTTTTGCTAGTGCTTTGTAGTCTGTGCCATCATCATGTTCCATTAAGATCATGTCTGCAGCGCCCCAACGGTAGCGAGGCCAGAAGATGACGGTCTGGTTCGGGTAGTACGTTTGTTTGTCGTAGTCCAGATAAGGCATCTCAACGAGGTCGATCTGGGGCTCTAAACGACTTGAATCGACACCCGTCACGATAGCGTAGATTTCCGCTTTACCAGAGATCCAAGGTTCTTGGTCGACGGCTAAACGGATTTTGGTTAATTGTGTTGTATTCAACGGCTCAGGTTCCGACAAGGCCATCGAGCGACGAGCCCTGTTCATCAAAGACGATTTTTGAGGTTTACTCTCGTCGGCATTGGTATCGCTAACGGCATTGATTTGCGTTGTAGTACCCAGCTTTTGCATCTCTGCCTGCATTGCCATTAAGCCTGCTTTGAGCTCTTCAGCACCGTTACTATCAACCACAAACACTGGGACGTCTGGCATTTGGTACACATCTAGTTCATGAACCTGTCCGTACACGTCATACGCTTCAATATATTGCCAATTCGAATCATCGCCTGATGGTTCAAATGCAAACAGCGGGTTTTCACCATTCTTCCAAGCTTCGATCATCGCTTCATCAGCCATGCGAACCTCTAACACAGAGTCGCTGAAGTCGTTGATCCCTTTCATCTTGCGATAACCAAGATCCGCTTTCTGCATCCTGCTTGAAAATGCAGAGTAGGGCTGAGTAGAGCTCAATTTATCTACAGGCGCGGATAAGTTCTTTTCTGAGATCTGAGCCTTCAATGAAAGCTCAAGATCGGAGTAACGCTCGCTGATTTGCAACGCCAGAGATTGCTTTTGCGCTGCGCTACTTTCTGCAATACCTAATGAATCCGTTGTCTCAATATTTTGCGCATAAGACTGGAAGCCAACCACTGTCGTTGCAAGCACCATACTGATAGGAAAAGATGGTCTCATAAATAATCCTTATTTTAGTTTTTATCATTAATAGAGCATTTGCCCTATAAGGATTAACCTATCAGTAACGTGAATGTGTTCAAAAGTTAGTCAGTTATTTTTGTTTCGTTGTGCAGCACAGGATCTCAATTCAAACTGTTTTTATAAAACAATGCCTAAGTAACCTTGATATTTATAAATTAATAAACTTATCAGTAAATAACTTACAATATTATTAGCTACTACGGTGTGTCATAAAAAAACCTACTCAAAGTGAGTAGGTTTTTATTTCGCGGTTAACCGCTAGTTCTCGATTTTACAACTTGTTTGAGAGGCTTGCTCTAACTCAATCTAAACGCAATGTTAGACCTGAGTAGTTCGAGTATCCGCGCAGTAACACATGATAGGTGACACCCGGTTGCACGCTCACACTGCACTGCTCGTTGTTTCCAGCACGATAAGGGCGACAATCGTAACTCGATGTCGTTGGCTTACTGCCGGACTTCACGTAAAGGTCCGCATCGCCTGAACCGCCAGACATTGAAACCGTCACGTTTGATGCCGAATCCACGGTGAACGTGTAGAAGCTCTCTGATGATTGGTTTCCGCTTAGGTTCGAAATCGGTGTGCCTTTCGTTAATACATTGCCAGTTGGAGGCGTGACACCACAACTTGCATTAACGCCTACGGTATTGAAAGCATCTTCAACATCGGCAACCACATAGCCCATGTCTGCTGCGGCTTTCGCTACGCCACAAGCTCCTGCGTCAAAGGTACTGTTTGCCGTCCAATACAACTGGTTGGCAACCGTGAATATTTCAAAGCCCTTACGTACATTCCAACCCGATTTGTTCGCTAAAAGATAAAAGGCGCGGTTATAAACACCGCTAGATAAGTGAACGTTCAAACCATCGTAGTATTGAGAGGCATGATCAATCGAGCGGCCATCTTTTGAAGGTTGATCAAAGTAACGCAAGCCACCTTCAGACTTGAATATATCGCTACCGACCACCCAATCCACATTGCCACGCAAGTAGTATTCAGCCGCTTCGCCCGCAATATCGGAGAAGGCTTCATTCATACCGCCCGACATATTTCTGTAAACAAGCCCCGAGTTCTGCTCTGTGAAGCCGTGGCTGACTTCGTGAGCACTCACGTTAATATCGACCAATGGATAGAAGGTGCTGCCACCATCGCCAAAGGTCATTGATGAACCATTCCAAAACGCATTCTCGTAATTCGAGCTGTAGTGAACACGCATGGTCAGCTGGAAAGTTAAAGGCGAGGTGTTCATCCACTCTTTGTACATATCAAATACGACATTACCAAAGTAGTGTGCATCGTTAAGAGGCGAGTAAGCCCCGTTAATGTACTTATGGTCGGTGTAGTTGGTTCCGTCGGCGCAGTTATAGCTGTAGGCTGCGCTGCCTGATGTTCCGTTTCTCAAATCGACTGTCTTAACTGATTCATTTTCTAACGTACAAGTTGTGCCTGTTTTGTCGATGGGAAAGCTGGGGAAGTCACTGCCATATTCATATCGAGTGGTTTTGAGGTTGCCACCTGGGCCAGTACCTAATGCTTTAGCGTGGTTTAGTCCATTCCATTTTTGGAGCACATCGCCAGTTGTGGCATCAATAAAGTAGAAAGGGCGCTCTGGCATTGAGGACGCGATAAAGAAATCGACCAGATACACCACTTGGGCGACTTGGTTCTCGTCCAGTCTCACCATCAGTTTCGCATTTTTATTTTCAATCGACTTTTTGCCGACGGTAAACGTGCGATGAGCAGACAGTGCGGCTTCAATCGCTTGTTCCTGATTCAGCTTTGGCGCGATGCTGGATA
The DNA here is from genome assembly GCF_041467155.1 of Vibrio sp. 10N.247.310.23. Taxonomy (NCBI): domain Bacteria; kingdom Pseudomonadati; phylum Pseudomonadota; class Gammaproteobacteria; order Vibrionales; family Vibrionaceae; genus Vibrio; species Vibrio sp. 10N.247.310.23. The sequence goes on from NZ_JBFSTZ010000008.1 coordinate 170,793, forward strand.
AGTCTCCACTGATGCCTTGTGCCATCGAGCCAAACACTTGAGTGGGTTGGTTTTTGGAAAGGGTAGCGACAACCGAAGTATCAAAGACGGGTAAACCTAAGTGAGTTTGTTGATAGCGGACTTTCGTTTTTCCATTGGGCAGTACCACCCGTTTTACCTCAGAAAAACCTAATTCTAGTGGGACAACACTCTTCGACTGCGCGACGAGGCTTTGTTGTAGTAATGCATCATTATCGACTCTGACCATTTCTGCAGCGTGTGCATTAAAGCCAAAAGAGGTACCTAGAATAGCTGCTATTTTCCAGCTTAGTTGACGTTGTTGGTTCATTATTCGTTCCTGATTTTAATATAAACTCCTTCTTCCCAACGGCTTTATAGGAAGTCTATATGCAACACGCTAATGCCATGTGTTGCGAATCAAGATTGGAAGAGCATTTCGGCTTATGACAAGTTTTTATTAGAGATTAAATTTTAGAGTATGTAATTCAAAGTTTACAAAAATCCCTATTGATCAAATTGTTTTTATAAAATTTGATTTTATTATTTATCGTAAACGTATGAAGGGGCGAGAGTTATTAAAACCCGCTTTGTTTTAATTTATAGAATGAATTTCTCTAAGTTAATTTCGATATTTTTCAGTTTTTATCTTAATTACAAATGAGTAAATAACTGGATTTTTTGAAGTGGAAATATTGTCTTTATTATCAATAGCAAACTTGTTTTAACAATACTACTAAGCACAGTTCTCAACTTTTCTACATTTAGTCCTGTTAGGTAGAAAATTTCTAAATTTTCTTGTTCAATCACAAATTAGTAAGCACAAGTCATTGTTGTGAAAAGAGTCAGTCGATTAAGATAGGCTACATAAGAAACTAGACAGAAAAATTCTGTATTTAAGTACAGAATTTCTCTGTCTAATAGCTGTTAGCAGTATTTAGTAGATTCGTCAGGTTGGAAAAATAATGAAGAAAAGATTACAAGTGTTTGTTTCATCAACATATGTTGATTTAATTCAAGAAAGGCAAGCGGCAGTTAGTGCCATTCTGAAATCAGGACATATACCCGCAGGTATGGAACTGTTTACCGCTGGCGATAAGAGCCAATGGGATATTATTAAGCGATGGATTGATGAATCAGATGTATATATGCTCATTTTGGGTGGAAGGTACGGTAGTGTTGAAGCTGAATCAGGGGTCAGTTATACGGAGCTAGAATACAATTATGCTCTAGAAATAGGAAAACCATTATTTGCTGTCGTAATTAACGAGGATGCATTAGAGCTTAAAGTCAAAGAGTACGGTACATCTGTACTTGAAACAGAGCGCCCAGCTGAACTTAAGTTATTTAAACAAAAAGTTCTAGATAATATGTCAGCGTTTTTTGAAGACCTGAAGGATATTAGATTATGTGTAATGGAGAGCCTTCCTGAGATAGCTGCCACGCGAGAACTTTCTGGTTGGGTTAGTGGTAATGAAGTACCAGATACCAAAGGGTTAGTTGATGAAATAGCTAAACTTAATGCTGAAATCGTCGAGCTTACTAAAGAAAATTCTAGCTTGAATAAAAAATTAACTAATAACCCTAAGGTATCATCTGCTGAAGAGTTCAATGAACTTACGGAGTTATTACAGAATACAGAAATAAAAATTCCACCCAATTTAGCGGATGGCAAAGATGATGCAACTAATGACCTATATAATCTGTTTACGTCGCTTCAGGAGGTAATGGTTACAGGTATAACCAACCAAACTGGTCAAGATGAATCTAGGCGGTTTTTATATCAAAATGTTTGTCCTAAACTTCAAATCCATGGACTTGTTCAAAATGAAAAAGTTGCTAGTGTAAGATGGCGACGTTTTTCAATGACAAGAAAAGGGCAAGATTTCTTAGCATATATTGAAAAGAAAAAATTGATTTCCAAATAATCATACTGCTAACAAGGCGCTTAAGTCTGATTCATAAACGCGTGCCATTTTCGCTTCGCTCTAATTTTGGCACACTTTCACTCACAGCTTAGCGTTATGCGTATTATCACAATGGAGATATATGACTATAAGAAGACGGTTGAAACCTTGGCGTGAAGAGGTTTCAGTGAAAACCCTAAAAGATGGTAGTACACGTATACGTTATGGAGTGCCTATACGGAAAAGAATCAATGCCAGAATAATTAATTCCTATCGCGACTTGCTTAATGTGCTTACGACGAACTTACCAAGGTTCATGGGGCTAGTTGTCGTTGTGGCGATGTTATTGATGGTTAAAGAGTCTAGCTTTCCCCTAGCTTCTGGGTTATCTAACACGTTTATTGCATCGTTATTCCTTAAAAGTGTTGGTTACTCTGAAATAACTATGTCCATAGCGACAGGTTTGTTTGCAGGTTGTTTTGTTTGGTTGTTTGATTCTTACCTTCCTGGTTATCTCGCCAGTAAAAAGAGCGAAGCGATTGCGCTAACCTTGATTCGACCTTTGTATCTACATCTTGAAAGGTTATACCATGAACTTGGCTTGTTTAATGGCGAAGGTTCTCCACTAGAGTTCCATTTAGACGAGCTTTACATTGATGAACTGCATCCAATATTCTCTACGAGTTACTTAAAGCTGGACGAAAATATATTAGTTTCAGCTAAACGGTTGGAGTTATTAGTAGGTGAACTTAGGTTAATTGATAATTATTGGGATTTTGACACCTCTATCTTTATAGCTAAACTTCATAACTCTATTCGAGACACTATTGTGGTTATGGAAAGTGGTGGGTTAAATACACGTCGAGCACGAAGGGGCGTTATTTCTGTGTTTAATGGTTTGTGTGTGTTGCTAGTAGAAGACCGACTACATTTATCAGTTGAACCATTTTATCATCGACATGGCTTCGAAGGTGTAAGTGAGTTCTCGCAATACCTATCTAAAGTTAGATCGAAAAGTCGATCATACGCATAACAATCTGTTTAAGAGTGATTCGCAACGCTTGGCATTTTTGCTATGCGTTGAGTTTATTGTTTAAGGTGGTATGCGGGAGCTTCGGCATTGCGTTGCTCACATCTTAACAGGGCGTTCGCTCTTACGACATCCAAAGTGAGGTGGAATATGTTTAGTAATCTTCTTGATGACGATGCTCCTTCTCAAAAAATATGGACACTGTTTAAAGTGTCTTCCAAAGAGCGGCTGAAACAGATGCAAAAAGGACTAATCTATATGAATAGTCTTGATTATTTTGCTTCACTTAAGGATGAGAGTAGTGGTATGGATACTCGGGCTGATCCGCATGAGAATGTTCATGGTATGGCTAGAGCTATCCAAAAAAATAAACTCGTCCTTGAGATTGATGGAAAACAGTTTGATTTAGGCAAAAAAGCAGTCGCTAGTATTAAATATGACAACACTAAGAACGTATTTATTTTTTCTATGGGGTGTGTTGCAGACAATGAAAATGGAAAGGTGACAGGCGAAACGGACGAGGGGATTGTTTTTGATGAGCGGTTTAAAGAGTTTGGTGATCATATACTGATAATTACAAACCCTGTTGAATTTGCTAAACGCTACGTTAAAGCCTTAAGAAGTCGGAAAGGTATATTTAAACCTGAGTTTCTGCACAAAGGCTTGGGGAGAGTTACTTACAAACCACTTTATGGTTACTCAGGTCCTTTAGGTGTTTACAGCAAAGATCATCGTTTTGATTGGCAAACAGAATATAGGTTAGCGATTGGTGCTGAAGATAAGGCACTCAACAAAAGGGGAGCATTAGAGCTTCATGTTGGTGACTTGTCTGATATAACGCAAATAAGTACTTTACAGTCTGTTCTAGATGCGCCTGTTAAAATAAAACGCACCAAAGTACATATAATGGGTGATAGAGCCTTTGCACTTAAGAGCTAACAAACGACTATGGCGTCAATGACTGATTTTGGGCTGTGTTTTCATCGCACTTGGCTCCATTTCTCATCATAGAGTCAAAGGGCACGTTTCAAGGAGGAAACATGACAAGCGACCAACTATTGGAAAAGGCACTTTATAGCAGTGCCAGCATCCATCAACCTCATTCTTTAAAAGCCTATTTGGCTTCGAATCACCTTAATGATTATTTCGGCACAACCGACAATGTTTGGCTTAAAACGAGTGAGTTGATAGACCAAACTGAGGTTGAAGTTTTAGGTGAGTACTCTGCAACGCTACAAGCGCCGAAGTTTACGGATTTTCGTATTCAAAGGATATTGGATAATGGGGTATACCCAGCGTCGTATGCTGCTTTGATGCAGTGGCATGAGAATAAGGGCTTTCAAGATATCTTCTCGCATTACGTTTCGCAGGCTTCTCAAACCAGTGAATATCTTTCCCACAATGTGACTATCTTATTGGCGCTGAACCGTCTTTATCGTGAGCTAGAGCCGTCTCGAGTTCCAGTTTTCCTTAACCGCTTCACTGAATTTGTCACATCGACCCGTTCTGACGGCGACCGAAGCCCTGCCACAAGTGAAGTCGTAGAGCTCAATAGCGTATTACAAGCATGCTTAAAGCAGTTTGGTTTCTTTGGGCACAACCTAATTACGCTTACATGGATAATGCGTTGCAAGGAAGAGCTGTCGAAAGAGCAATATGACGCAATGCTTTTTAATCTCTATCGACAGGCCAATAGCCCCTTGGAAGATCCTGACGATGAGATTGATCAAGCTATCTTGGCGCAGTGTCAAAGCTCAGGTAATTCAGATGAGCTCTATGACAATGTCCACCGATTGGTTTTTGGGTATACGTCGAATCTACACCAGATAACGCTAGCGGATGCATTGTGCTTTCTTCACGAACGATTTCCTGCACATACATCGGAGCTAAAGCACATTGCCGAGTATCAGTGTCGTCTGTTAGAAAAGTGAGTTTAATTAGGACGTTGCATTTAACTTATGCAACGTTATCAGTCTAGTTAGCGCAGAAGTACAACTTACACGCGAATCAGATCTCAAATTGAAAAAAAGAGCTACTCGATAATGCAGCTGTGCTCTTTACTTCTGAAAACCAGTCCGGTGTCAAATATGGCTCACATATTACGGGTCTCCCACGCAAAGGCGAACGTTTGCCTTTTGTTTCTCGGAATTTAATTGCAACAGTAAATCACATACAAACGTAGAGGTAGCGCACAGAATCGAAAAAGGGGATATCGTGATCACATAATCATTGATCTAGCCGATAGTGAGATAGTGATAAGAGGTCGATAATTCGTTGTCGGACTAAATTAGAACTTTAAATCTAATTTCTAAGTAGTTGTTATCTCAGGAAGAGTTTTTGTGCTATGCGCCCCTATATTAAATACATTATCCCTATTTTAATTCCTTTCATTATCCTTGTAATGCCGCTATCAGCGTTTCCATTTGAAGGCCTTACGATTATTCAACAACGCGTTATTGCGATCTTTTTGTTAGCGGCATTGTGCTGGGTGTTCGAGCCTATCCCTATTTACGCGACGTCTGTTGTTATTATCGTTCTGCAATTATTGATGTTGTCGGATAAAGGGCTGATCTTTTTAAGGTTTGAGCATGGGGAAGAACATTTTGGTGAGCTGTTAAAATACAGCGATATCATGGCGACATTCGCTAGCCCAATCATCATGCTGTTTTTGGGTGGTTTCTTCTTAGCAATGGCCGCCACTAAATATCGATTAGACGTAAACTTAGCTCGCGTGTTGTTGAAGCCATTTGGACAAGACCCAAAGTTTGTGATGCTCGGCTTAATGTTGATCACTGGTATCTTTTCGATGTTTATGTCTAACACGGCAACAACGGCAATGATGCTCTCTATTTTAACGCCGGTACTGGCTGTGTTTGGTCCGAAAGACCCCGGTCGTGTAGCGTTTGCGCTTTGTATCCCGGTTGCCGCTAACATCGGTGGCATTGGTACTCCGATCGGTACCCCTCCGAACGCTATCGCACTTAAATATTTAGTTGGCGATAACCTCATTACGTTCGGTGAATGGATGGCATTTGGTGTGCCGTTTGTTGTGATTATGATGGCGTTAGCGTGGTTTTTAATAGGCTTTATGTACAAAGCTGACCAAAAGAAAATCGAGCTAAGCATCAAAGGTAAATTCCTTAAAACGCCTAAAGCCATTGCGGTGTACGTCACTTTTGCGCTGACCATCATTCTTTGGTTAATGGGTTCAAGCCATGGCATGAACTCTTACACCGTCGCTCTGATTCCTGTCGCTGTGTTCTCACTCACAGGGATCATCAATAAAGAAGACCTGAAGAAAATTTCTTGGGACGTATTGTGGCTTGTATCAGGTGGTATTGCGCTTGGTTTAGCGCTCGATAAAACTGGCTTAGCAAAGCTCGTGGTACACAGTATTCCGTTTGATAGCTACTCACCCTATGTGGTGTTGTTCGGAGCGGCGTTCTTGTGTTTGGTAATGGCAAACTTTATGTCTCATACCGCAACGGCTAACTTGTTAATGCCAATTATGGCGGCATTAGGTTCGTCTATGGCTTCACTCACGCCACTAGGCGGTGAGCTAACGTTAATTTTGGTTGTGACTTTTGCCGCTTCATTAGGTATGTCGCTGCCAATCAGTACGCCACCGAATGCGTTGGCTCATGCCACTGGTCATGTGCAAAGTAATCAAATGGCCAGAATCGGTATTATTTTGGGTGTGGTTGGTGTGCTACTGAGTTTTGTTATGGTGTGGGTGCTACATTCAATTGGTCACATAGGATAACGATACGTGTATCAACAAAAGCTAGAAGCACTGATCGAGCGCTATTTTAACCAAACAGAACGTCGGGTGACGTGCTGTGCCGGTAACACCATTATTGAACAATCAGCGTTAAACACTCGTTTATATTATGTGTTTAGTGGAGAACTGGAAGGGTTTTATACCGATGCGAATACACCGCAAGTGCGAGTATTTAGCGCGGGTAGTGGGGCTTTTATAGGCGTTCATAGCTTCTTTTCAGGTAATTGGACAGCATCTTCAACGGTTGTTGCTAAAACCGATGTTGAGTTAGCGTGGATCGATAAAGACACGCCGGCAGAAGATGAACGTAAATTTGGCCCTCTTACCGCACAGTTCACACCTGTGATTGTCAATGAGTTGTCGCGTCGTCAACGCCGCGCAACACAAGAAGCGATAGCGAAACAAAAAGCGCTAGAGAAATTACATACTGCTGAGCAAATGACGACCTTGGGTCAATTAGCTGCAGGGATTGCTCATGAACTTAACAACGCTATTGGTGTAGTAAATAGTAAATCTGGTCGACTTGAAACGGTCATCATGGATCTGCTTGAAGAAGTGCATCCAGAAGCCAGTCAATTTTTCGATTTTGGGTTAATGCATGGTCAGAAAACGTCGTCGTCAGAAGCGCGAACACGTGGGCGACAATTTGAAAGAAAATATGGTTTAGACAAGAACATTGCTCGCTCTCTTGCAAAGGCGATTCCAATTGACGCTTCATATGCAACAGACGTTATTTCAAAACATTGGCTGAAAAACCCAGAAGAAGCGATTCGCTTTTGGCAGATGGGTTGTGATTTACATGATTTACGTTTGGCATCTAGACACACCGTCGGCATCGTAAAATCGGTTAAACAACTTGGCAGAGTTGATATTGACACCGAAGAAGCGGTTGATATTAACGACTCCATTAACCATGCCTTATCGTTGTTACAAAGTGAGTTACGTAGAGTGTCTGTGCGATTGAGCCCAGCAGATTTGCCGACTTTTAAAGGCTCGAAAACAGAGCTCGTTCAGATTTGGGTCAACATTGTAAAGAATGCTTGTGATGCAATGTCGAATTCAGACGATGCCGCAATAGAAATTCAAACCAGATTAAGTAAGAAAAGAATATTAGTTACGATCACGAATAACGGCCCTGAGATAGACGAGGTGACTCGTAGAAAGGTATTTCAGCCCAACTTCACCACTAAAAAAGGTGGTTTATCGTTTGGATTGGGCTTGGGTTTATCAATCGTTAAGCGGATTGTGGCGGGTTATGGCGGAAGTATCATTGTGAAAAGTGATGCTTCTAAAACTGTATTTAGAATCAAGTTACCAGTAGAGGGTGAACATGGATAAGCTTAATTTAATCTGTGTCGATGACCAGAGAGAAGTACTGAGCGCAGTGGTACAAGATTTAGAGCCGCTGGCGAGTTGGCTGAATATTGAAGATTGTGAATCAGCGCAAGAAGTGCTTGATCTCATTGATGAACTTGACGCAGAAGGCGAACACATTACCGTCATCGTGTCTGATCATGTGATGCCAGGGAAAACGGGTGTGGAGTTACTCACTGAAGTGTTCCATGACAGCCGCTTTCCGAATACAAAGAAAATTCTTCTTACGGGGCAGGCCACTCATACTGATACCATCAATGCGATTAATGCAGCAGGCATCGACCGTTACTTTGAAAAGCCTTGGCAAGCAAGCACATTAGTTGAATGCATTCGCACTCTTGTCACTGAGTACATATTTGATCAAGGGCTTGATTACACGGACTATCAGAATGAGCTCGACCAGCAGGTTGTGTTGAGACGCTTACGTTAGTCTCTTATGTTAGCGACTTACGCTAGTCATCTATGTCAGTTGTTTGAAATCATATGCACCGAAGGACGCTTTCTGAAGGATCTTGTCTGTGAAAGACGTAATCTTTCGGTGCATATTTTACCTATCTCTTTTAGTAATTCAGGTTTAGTACTCAGTTATTAACACACTGGTTGCTGGCTTAAGTCTAAAACTCATACGCTACGCCAACCAAAATTGAAGTTAATACATAGTCTTTATACACCACATTAGTGCCGCGCCTGCCTCCAGGTAACGCCAGCGGATGCATTGTGCTTTCTTCACGAACTATTCCCTGAACATGCAGCAGAACTAAAATGTGTCGCAGAGTTCCCGTGTCGTTTGTTAGAAAAGTAAGTCGAAATTATTCAAAAGTGATTCCTAACGCGTGGGACGTGGAGTTCTAAGCCAAATCGGTACTTACAACGTAAAGGACTAGGCTTTTCACGGCTTACTGCGTAATAATGCATTCGCCCACAAGTGGGGGTTTATAGTCAGTAGGATTTTAAAATGAGTGAGATTGCTCGCTTTATATCTGGTGAAGCGCCGGACAAATTTGGTCGAAATATAGAACAGTTATTGGCTTACAATCATTTTTGGTTGGAGCATGACCATAAGTACATTCAAGTGTTCTTCCCAATAGATGAGGGGACTAAGTTTAATCAACATGCCCCGTTGGTTACTCAAGAAGATAAGGTGCTTTTTGCTAATTCAGAAGCGCTCCGCACAGCTCATCTACAAGTGCTTGACCTGATGCTTGAGTTTTGGGGTATGCAGCGAAACGGGAGTGAAATATCTTCATCGTTACCACTTAGCCCGGCTAATCACGTATGGTTAAAGAATCATGACCATAACCAGCTAAGGTTAACGCGAGCCATTCGCAGTTTGTACTTGTTGGGTAATGAAGAGGTTGCGGCTCGGTTATGTGACTTTTTAGTATCAGCGGCGACCGAGACAGGGTTGGTGTCGGATAAAACCGTTCAGTATTGGCGCAATGCCTTGGAAGGTTAGGGTTTTTCTGTGCAGAGCTTCCGGCACTGCTCATAATTGATTCTCAATGCGCGGTATTTTGTACGATGCCGCTTTCTCTATATTCAACATTTGAATGCAATTTGTGGAATATATCAAAGTTAATTAAACTGATGGTAAGTTATTACTTTTCATTATGTTAGGGTTCTTTTCTTAAGGTCAGCGGATTAGGAAGAGGCTAATGAAAAAGGGATTTGTGATAGCGATATCAATCGGCTTTGTTGTCTTCTTCCTTGTTGGTCGTGAGCTTCGTTGGTTCGGGTCCAGTAATTCCGAGTCGTTTCCTAAACTTCCTGATATTCCCCAATTTGTTCCTTCTACCGATTTCGACGGTGAGTGGCTAGGCCGTCGCATTAACACCACTGGCAATAATATGTGTGAACGCACAACCATCAACGGAACTATTCGTGAGGGTAAAGTTACCCTAAGGCTTACCTACAATGGAACACCGTTAGAGGGCTGGGTGACGGAAAGCGGCGACTTACGTTTATATGCTAAACATCGCCAATGGGATTATCGTTTTTCCGCAAATGGCAGTAGCAGTAGATTTGACGGCCGATGGCACTTAACCAATGGCCCGAGCCAAGGGAGTTGGTTTATAGAAAAGGTCGATGGCAAGTAGGGTTGTTACTACAAGACGCCGTTTAAAATTAACCAGCACAAGGTTCTTTTAGGAGAGATAAGTGATCAGATTAATCGCCGTGTTCATTGTGGCTTTCGGGCTAGGCGCATATGCGAGCTTACATGTTTTGACCGACTATGTTGTGAGCATTAAAGACAGTCATAAAGCTGCGGTGCGGCAAGGTTTTGAAACCTATAAACATGCCAATACAAAAGACCTTGCCCCATTAATTAAAACATCGAACTTGTTAGCTCGTTATAGTGCTTGTGAATTAGAGGGAGATGAAGGCGATGCGATTGCATTAACCCTGTCTATTAACGCTATTTCCTTTGGGATGTTATCGAAGCAAGCGTCTGACCTCGATCAAGACACCTTTAGGACTGGTTTGATGATGTACGGAAAACTCAAAGACAACGAGAAAGCGTCTGCTCAGCTAACTGAAATACTTACTTCGTACTGTAAAGATAGTCTTCGCTATCTATACGACTGTGAAAAACTTTCTAATTTGTTAGGCGAAGAATGGGATACACAATGGGAGGAAGTGAAACCAGAATGTACCTAAAAATGATTCAATATATGTGGCACTTTTCTATGCCGTATTCAGATGTGATTTGAAAACAAAGGACACAATATGGAAGTAAGGTTGGTCAAAGGTTCAGATCCTATGTTCGCTGAATCGATCACTAAAACGAATATGGCGAGTTACTACCAAGCTCGTGGAATCGCTTGGGGTCATAGTCAGTTTTTACGCAGCTGGGATGAGCTGGATAACTATGAAATTTATGTGGGAGATAGCCGTATTGGTGTTATCCGCTCCAGTTACGCCGGTGGTACAACGTTTCTTAGGGACTTGCAGATATTAGCTGACTATCAAGGTCGAGGTTTTGGCTCTAAGTGTCTCGATTTAGCTATTGATCATGCGAACAATCAAGCATCGGCTCAGTTAATGTTGCGCGTGTTCAGTGAGAACCCCGCGATTAAGCTTTATCAATCGAAAGGTTTTACTCAGTTGTCTGAAGTGAAAGGGCTCGTTGAAATGGAGCTGCTTTTAGGCCCATCATTGAGAGGGTGTCATGGATAACCGTATCCGACTAAATTTTGTTAAGTACTTATTTTCAGAGTTACTGTTTATTGTTATTGCACTAGGTCTTGTCTATTGGATATCAGACGGTGATCGTTCATCGCTGCTAACCATAGGGCTGATAATTTATGTTCCTCCATTAATAAAAATTCTAATGTTGTGGTGGAAGCTTCGCGATAGCTCGTTTGAAATCACGAACGGTCATGTACGTTTAAATGGCGTTGCTTGTGATGTGACTTTACAGCGTAGCTTTCTTCCGTTTGAAATTGGCTCATTCATCAAGCTTTCATACACGAAAGGTGCAATGCAGAAACACAATATTTACCTTTCTAAAGGCGCAATGAGCAAAGAAGAATGGAGCCGTATGTTAGCGTGTCGAACTAGGTCGCCATAAAGAAGCGACATCGCTGTTACTTGAGCTTTTAGTTTCCACGACGAATAGCGATGCGATTAAAGAGTACCAACGAGCGATCTCTTTATATGCTCAAGACCTAGATAAAACCTGGTAAGCAGCGCGTAAAGCTCATTAACTCACATAACAAAAAGCCTAAGCATCAATATGATACTTAGGCTTAAAGGCATAGTTTTTGTTCTTTAGGAAAGCGTTACGCTGAAAGCTCTTTACGAACGATCTCTGCGCCAGCACTGAGCGCATTAAGCTTCGCTGAGGCTATCTCGCGAGGCAGGGGAGCCATGCCACAGTTGGTGCAAGGGTAGAGCTTATCGGCATCAACGTACTTAAGTGTTTCTCTAAGAGTGCTAGCCACTTCTTCCGGTGTTTCAATCGAATCGGTAGCTACATCAATCGCACCAACCATCACTTTCTTGCCTCGCACCAGTTCAAGTAGCTCAAGGGGTACATGAGAGTTGTGACACTCTAAAGAGATAATATCGATATTCGATTGCTGCAGCTTAGGGAAGACTTCTTCGTATTGACGCCACTCGGTGCCTAGTGTCTTTTTCCAATCCGTATTCGCTTTGATGCCGTAGCCATAACAAATATGCACTGCTGTTTCGCATTTAAGCCCTTCAATGGCTCTTTCCAAACAAGCAATGCCCCAATCGTTCACTTCATCAAAAAACACGTTAAACGCAGGTTCATCGAACTGAATAATATCAACGCCTGCAGCTTCTAACTCTTTCGCTTCTTCGTTGAGGATCTTCGCAAATTCCCACGCCAGTTTTTCACGGCTTTGGTAATGCGCATCGTAAAGCGTATCTATCATCGTCATAGGCCCCGGCAGAGCCCATTTGATCGGTTGGTCGGTTTGCTGACGTAAGAACTTCGCATCTTCAACAAACACGGATTTCTGGCGAGAAACAGGGCCAACCACTGTAGGCACACTGGCATCGTAACGGTCGCGAATTTTAACGGTTTCACGCTTTTCAAAATCAACACCATTCAAGTGTTCAATGAAGGTCGTTACAAAGTGCTGACGTGTTTGTTCGCCGTCACTCACAATATCAATGCCTGCTTGCTGTTGCTCGTGCAGAGAGACACGCAGCGCATCTTGTTTGCCGTCTGTGAGTTCGTCACCTTGAAGTTTCCATGGCGACCAAAGCGTCTCTGGTTGTGCAAGCCAAGACGGTTTCGGCAAGCTGCCCGCTGTTGAAGTCGGTAATAGTGTTTTCATAATAATACTGCCTATCCTTGGGTGGTTTGAGAGCGCAATAGACGATTAAAGTGCGTAATTTGCCGACCAGTTCTCTAGAACTGATTGGTATGGCTTAATGAACTTCTCTTCTGCGAATTTACCTTGTTCAACAGCTAGCTGGCTTCGTTCTTCACGGTCGTACACGATTTGAGTCAGCGAGTGATCCAAGTTTTTCAAGTTTGGTTGGTAACAGTTACCCGCAACCGCGTTCGCGTTGTAAATCTCAGGTCGGTAGATTTTCTGGAACGTACCCATGGTACTGATGGTGCTGATAAGCTCTAGGTTAGAGTAATCGTTCAGCAGATCACCAAAGAAATAGAAGGCCAAAGGTGCAACACTGTTAGGCGGCATGAAATAACGAACCTGTAAGCCCATCTTTTTGAAATATTGTTCAGTTAAAGAAGACTCATTCGGTTGGTATTCAAAACCTAATACTGGGTGTTGGTTTTCAGTGCGGTAATAGGTTTTATTATCTGACACGCTTAAGCAAATAACAGGTCGTTTATTAAAGTTCTTTTTGTAAGCGTCAGAGTTAACGAAATATTTAAAAAGCTTACCGTGTAAGTCACCAAAATCTTCTGGAATGCTGAATTTATCTTGGCCTTTATTATGATCCAATAGACGTACGCTAAAGTCATAATCTCGAACATAAGAAGAGAAGTTATTTCCGATAATGCCTTCAATACGCTCGTTAGTTTTACGGTCTACAATATTGGTTTTCAGCACTTCAATTGAAGGGAATGCTTCGCCGTTGCTTTCAATATCCATATCAACAGAAATGATTTCAAGCTCAACAGAGTAGCGGTCGCCCTTAGGGTTATCCCAGTGCGCTAACGCGTTGAAACTGTTATCGATCATTTGTAGTGCATTGCGTAAGTTCGCTTGACGGTTGTCACCGCGAGCCAGGTTAGCAAAGTTGGTAGTGATACGCGTGCTGTCTGCAGGCTGGTAGTTTTCGTCGAGGCTAATGCTCTTAATCGTAAAATTAAATTCTTTATTCATGCTGATTTGGTATCCCAATTTGTTTTCTGATTCTCTCGGTCTTTAGTATTAAAACGGCTTTTATTTTTTGCTTGTGACCGGATCAAGAATCGAAGGCTATGCTGTCTGACATTAATGCTTAGCAGAATTAATGTCGTATAAAGTTAATCGCTTAAGGTTTTTATACGTTGATAGGTTCACCATTAACAATGGTATTACTTCACATTCAACATGAGGAATATTCATGATCTATTCTGTTTGAATATTTAAGCCGGTGTCAGTTATATTAATTAGCTTGATGGAAATATAACCACATTAATAGTATGTTATTTAAGACGATTAATTTAATTAAGAGATGGATGAAATGAGTGAATTGCTGTTGTTGATTTTATACTGTGCATTATTAGGCAGTGGTGTTGGTTTTCTTGCCGGGCTTTTGGGGATTGGCGGAGGGCTGATCATTGTTCCGGTGCTAAGCAGCATTTTACTTCACTTAGAGATTCTACCTGCGGATCAAGTGGTTGTTGCGGCCATCGCTACTTCGTTGGCATCGATACTGTTCACCTCAACTTCTTCTGCACTTGCTCACCACAAGAATGGCAACGTGCCTTGGGATCTGGCGCCTTGGATCATGCTCGGTGTTGCTCTGGGTGCACTGGTTAGTGGCTTTATGGCGGCTCTGTTGCCGGAAAAAGTCGTTCGTATTGTGTTCGCTGTAAGTGTGGTTCTTATTGCGATCAAGATGTTCTTAAGCAGTAAAAATGATGCCCCTAAGGAACGAAAACTGCCAAACAAGGGCGTGCTAACGGTGCTGACAACCATTACGGGTGGCTTGTCTGCCATGATAGGCATTGGTGGCGGTGCATTGCTGGTTCCGCTATTAACGTTCTTCTCTGTCGATATGAAAAAGGCCATAGGTTGTGCCTCAGCTTGTGGCATTGTGATCGCGTTGTTTGGCTCGATAGGTTACATCAGCTCAGGCAGCAGCCACTTTGCTCTATCAGACGGCTTTGCTGGCTTTGTTTATCTGCCTGCGCTGCTGGGTATTGTGTGCACGTCTTGGTTTACGGCTCCTTTAGGCGCAAAAGCCACCAATCATTTACCGGTTCCAACGATTAAGAAAATCTTCTCAGTACTGCTAGTGGTTATCGCGGCAAGCATGGTGGCGCGTTAATTAAAGATCGTTCAAGTGTGAATATACAGAACAAAAACGAATAAATTGATCAACCACCAATAATTAGAAAAGGGCAGTTTCATAACTGCTCTTTTTTTGTTTATCGGTCTATGCTTATACAACTATGTACATGAGTATATTGATAAAACCGTTTAGTTATGAACAGTTCACCGCTATAGCTAAATGTATTTTGTTTGATTCAACGGAATGCTATCAATGAGTGATTTATGGATCCTTTAACGCAGGGCGTGTTAGGCGTTTCTTTGTCACAATCTGCCAGCAAAAAACAACATTTGGTTGTTGCTGGGGTATTAGGGCTGCTCTCCGGGTTAGCACCAGATTTGGATGCACTGATTAAGTCTCAAAGTGACCCTTTGTTGGCTTTGGAATTTCATCGACAATTTACCCATTCACTCTTCTTTATTCCCATTGGCAGTTTGATCTGCGCTTTGGTTCTGCATCACCTGATTGCAAAAAAACGTGGGCTTTCTTTCAAACAAAGTTGGCTGTTTTGTGCTCTGGGTTATGGCACTCATGCACTGTTAGACGCTTGTACCACCTATGGCACACAGTTACTTTGGCCTTTCACCAACGCGCGTTTTTCTTGGAATACCATATCAATCATCGATCCTGTTTATACGCTTCCCATTCTAGTGTTGCTTGTGTTTACGACGTTAAAACGAGCGCCTTGGCTAGCGCGTGTTGCGTTTACTTGGGCGCTAATTTATCCAACATTAGGGATGATTCAGCGAGACAGGGCAGAGGCGATTGGGTGGCAATTAGCGCAAGAAAGGCAACACACACCGATTCGATTAGAGGCAAAACCAAGCTTTGCGAATATCTTGGTTTGGAAAGTGGTGTACGAAACAGAGGCTCATTACCATGTAGACGCAGTGCGGGTTGGCACATCGGTAAGCACGTATCCCGGAGAGTCGATTGCGAAGCTGAATGTTAGCAGGGATTTACCTTGGCTTGACCCGGACTCTCAACAAGCCAAAGACATAGAACGTTTCCGCTGGTTTTCAAATGGTTATATCGCTCAGGACCCAACAGACGAGCTGCGTATTATCGATGTCCGATATTCAATTGTACCAAATCAAATGAAAGCACTATGGAGCATCAAGCTATCAAAAGCAGTTGATGCAAACGCGCATGTAAAATACGAAACTCATAGAGACAACACGCCAGAGTCGAGACAGATCTTCTTCGGTATGCTCACTGGCGATAAATGAGCTAGTTTTAAACTGATCTGCACCGTCAATACTGGATGCTACGTTAAGCGACTTTCCATACGTTTAGTTATCTCTGAATTGTTAATTTAGGGGAAGCTATAGCTCATTTATGCCCCATTGTGTGTTCACTTCGATGAGTGAACTACATCGGCAATCTATTTTTACAATACATAAACTAATGGTTAGGAAAAGGCCCGACACATTTTCTTTCTTCACTCTAGGTAGTCAGCATATTTAGATAGTATGGACAATAGGATAGAGTCAGACCATACTCCAGTCAAAAAGCTCATCGAAGCGATTCAAGATCTTTAAAGGTTACGGAGACTGAATGAGAGTCAATTTGATTGTTGGTTACTCTGTGACCGGGGGGAGGTGAGAGTGCACGAGGGGTCAGCGTTTTTGAATGAACTCTTCAATACCTTTACAGTTGAAGTAGGCGTTGTTGCCTAAATTAGTTGAACCTTTTCCAAGTCCTGTGATCTGATCATTTGAAACGATTGGAATGGTGGTGATATGGGTAAAGCAAACAAGAAGATAACTAACTGGACGGAGTACAATAAGGCTCTTTGTAAACGTGGTTCGGTTACATTCTGGATAGATGATTCAGCCGTAGATGCATGGCGATGCAAAACTCATCATGGTAAGCGTGGGAGAGGCTT
>NZ_JBFSTZ010000009.1:0-186853 GCF_041467155.1 Vibrio sp. 10N.247.310.23
GTAGCGAGGCTTTGGCATTGCTCTAAGTATGTGAGTGAACTTAGATGATCTGATCTGATCGTAGCTTTAAGCATTAGTTCCCTGATTTAGGAAACAAAGCCGATAAAGCCCCACGCGATTGACACGTGGGGCTCGGTGTTTCAGCTCAGCGTTGAGCGATTAACTCAGATTACCGTCAATATCCAACTGCTTAAGCTGAGCCTTTCTTAATATTGCGGCTTTCTGACTGTACGTTTCGGTACATTTTGGAAAGCTGCTTATTGTTAGCGCGTTGCTCTGCAAGAGAAGCGCCGTTTCTTGCTTGCTCTCTCAGTAGCTTTTGATAGTTAGTAAATCGTCTTTCAGACAGTTCACCACTCTCAATGGCAGCCCTTATCTTGCATCCCGGCTCTGATTCATGATGACAATCAGAGAAGCGGCAGTGCATTGCTAACTCTTCGACGTCTGAAAAAGTTTCACTCACGCCTTCAGCGCAGTCTGCAAGTTGTAGCTCTCGCATTCCTGGAGTGTCGAGAAGCAAGCCACCTGATGCGAGCAAGTGGAGTGATCGTGATGTGGTTGTATGACGACCTTTACTGTCGTCTTCACGAATACCACCAGTTGCCTGCGATGCTTCACCTAGCAATGAGTTAACCAAAGTCGACTTACCCACACCAGAAGAGCCCATTAGCGCGACGGTCTTGCCGATTTTACACCAAGGTGAAAGTACTTGGGTTGAGTCTTGAGCTAGGCTGTTGACCGCTTCGATCATCAGCATTGGGTCTAGGCTTTGTACTTGCTGTACTTTGTCTTGGTAGTCGTCACACAAGTCTTTCTTGGTGAGTACGATAACGGCTTCAACTTGCGCTTCATTAGCGAGAGCGAGATAACGCTCGATGCGGCTTAGGTTAAAGTCGTTATTTAACGACACCACGATAAAAACCGTGTCGATATTGGCTGAAATATATTGTTCAGCTACGCGACTGCCAGCAGCTTTACGGCGGAAGAGCGATTGACGGTCTAGTAAGCGGTCGAATTGCAGATCAGAGTTCAAAATCACCCAGTCGCCAACGGTCATTGCCGGTTGGTTTTGGTGGATGGGTAGAACAATTTCACCTTGCTCTGACGCTAATGTATAGCCACTACGGTGATGTGCGACGATACGAGCAATGACGGAGTGGTCATAGTCTTCGAGTGTCAGTTGTTGTTGGAATACAGGTTGCCATCCAAGTTGTTGAAGTGACATTGGATGAGAAAATGCGTTTTGTGAATTCATGTCTATTTACCCAGACGTGCGAGCTTTCTTTTCTTATGAGAGCATTAACGTCTTGTAAGATCTCAGGTTGTTGATGAGATCGAAAAGCGTTAGTCATATCAAAAAGCGTCGAGACGTCAAAAATGTTTTGTGCTTGGGTCGAATTCAAATAGATAGGACCCCGGATTTAGTCATGCGTTGTTGGGCATGCAGGTATTGATCACTTATGATCAACAGTAAACCGGGTAAAAGTGTGCGGTCGTCAATGGATGACGATAAGTTGGTAGATCGGTGTTTAAGTTTGATTAACCAAACAAATTAACGCGTTACTTTTACTGCCAGTTTTAGTGTGTTCATTACAATCATCTTCTATTCTCCTTGGTTTATTGATGTGTTCAGGCTTTGAATAAAAAGCGCGCTCAGTTTAACAAAAAGCCACGATGGCGAGAAGTCATCGTGGCTTAATTTATTTCATTGATTATGAATCCGATTAGTGATGATCGTGATTCATCTTTTTCATGCCGCTCATTACTTTCTTAACCGGCGCGTCAAAGGTTTGCGTTTCACCGTTAGCGAAAGTCAGAGTCATTTCGATCTGCTCACCTTCTTTTAGACCATCTTTTAGGTCGAACAACATGATGTGTAGGCTACCTGGCTTTAGTACCGCTTCACCATTTGCAGGGATTGTGATTTGTTGAGCTTGGCGCATCTTCATTACGTCGCCGTCAACGATAACATCATGAAGTTCTACCTTTCCTGCTGCTGGCGTTGTCGCAGAAACAATAGCGCGATCTTTATCGCTGTGGTTCATCAGAGTCGTGAATACCGCGCTGTTCACTGCTGAAGGCGGTGTTGCACGAGCGTACGCGTCATGAACCATAATGTCGCTATTAGCGTGAGCAAGGGGAGTGAGCAATAAGCCTGCTAGAGCAAGTGCTTTTAACTTCATGTTGTTGTCCTTAATTTTTATGTTTTGGTCTGGGACCTGACTTTTTTGTTCGAACTTTATTGGTTAAGTTCTTTATTTTTACGTTTTACTGCGTCAATTGGTTGATGGCCTCAACAATCGGCGCTGGCGTTAACGTATGCGGCACTTTGGTAATCAAGGTACCGTCGGGCTTTAAAAAATAAAAATATGAGCTGTGGTCAAGGGTGTATTCCAACTCTGAACCTTCCAGCTTGGTCTTTCTGAAAATAACACCGTAGTTGTGTGCAAGCGTGGTTGTCACATCCAAAGGACCACTTAATCCTTCCATCATTGGGTGGAAGTATTGTGCGTATTCGTATGAGGCCTCTGCTGCATCACGCTCAGGGTCGAGAGAGACAAACATCGGGCGAATCTTGGCTTTTGCTTCATCAGAGACTTGGTTAAGTGCTCCGGCCAACATAGCCAAAGAAGTGGGGCACACATCTGGGCAGCGTGTGAAACCGAAGTAAACGATACGAATTCTGTCATCGGTTTGGTCAAAGATTTCCGTTGGTTGGTTGTCTTTGCCGAAAAGAGTCGTTGCGGAGAACTCTTGTTTTGCAGCGTGTTGTTCTTGAACTTCGTTTTGCCCATCAAGATAGCTTTTGACACCAAAGCCAAGTACAAAAGCGACAACCAATGCTAACGACCAATTTCTACTCATCTTGCCATCCTTATTGCAGGTTTTACGGTTTCAACACCATCGGTGAGCTCACCAAGCCAAGTCATGTGATCCATGGTACACACGGGTAAAATGACATCACCTTCATAGATGTTGTTACCAGTATTTTTTAATTGGAAACGTGCTGAGCCCATTTCCATCTCTAAACCGGTCAGCGATAGCATCAAGGTTTCAGAGGCCGCGCCTTCCCACACCACTTTGATTTTTGTTGGGACTAGAGGTTGAGCTGTTTCATGCTCAAGGGTCATAGCAACGCTGTCTTGCTCACACCATGTTGTTGAAAGCATGCAGTAGTCATCTAAGTTGACGTCAGGAGAGTGGCTCTCTACTACCGATTTAAATTGCTCGACTGCCTGTGGTCCATAAAAGCCAGCGACCAGCGCAATACCGAGCGCAGCAACCTTTAATGCTGGGTGCATGTCGTGTTCTCATTTGATTTTATAAGAACGGCGATGGTATCACACCACTCAATACGTGCTTGTATCAAAAAGCAATTTTGTGCGTATGGTAGAACTAAAAAAGCGAAGCCATTGGCTTCGCTTTTGTCTGTTTAATAGATATGTGAGCTTAGTATTTCTAAGTTCTATCCATTCTGAACATGTTCCAGAAATACGTTGAATGATTAGTCAGCGTTACGCTCTGCGAACTTCTCCAGGCCTAAAACCAATGCAATCGCAGCAAACATCATCACAATCGCCATGACCAACTGAGAAGGCTGAGAGGTTACCGCTTCAAAATCAAACGGTGATAGGTTTTCTTGAATCAGAGGAACTTGTTCACCTTTTGAGTTTGTGCGCCAGCTGATGGTCTCTTTCCAAGGCCAGATCTTAGGCAGCGTACCGATCATCAAACCGGTTAAGAATACCAATGTGAAGTCGCGGAATGAACGCAATAGCCAAGACAGTACATGTGAGAAAGTCAGCAGTCCGATCACACAGCCCGCAAGGAATAGCGCAAGTACATCGACTTGAAATGATTTAACGGCGCCAAGCACGGGGCCATACATGCCAATCAGGAGCAGAATAAAGCTGCCTGAAATACCGGGTAAAATCATCGCGCAGATAGCAATCGCACCCGCAATCAATACGTTGATGCTGGTTGGTTCCATTTGCAGCGGTTTAAGCACGGTAATGCTATAAGCGAAAGCAACGCCAAGCAGCAAAAACACGAATCGAATCATATCGCGCTTCTCTACTTGCTTAAGAATATGGAAAACCGATACTAAGATCAGGCCAAAGAAGAAAGACCACAGTGGAACGGGGTGGGTGACTAATAACCAAGAAATCAGTTTTGCAAATGTCGCAATACTTGTGAATACGCCTGCGAACAGTGAAATCAGGAAGAAACCATTGATGTGGTTAAACGCGGCTTTGAAGCCTTCGCGTTTCCATAAGCCAAGTACGCTAGGGTTAATCCTGCGAATGCTTTCTAGCAGCGTATCGTAGATACCAGTGATGAATGCGATGGTTCCGCCCGACACGCCAGGAACAACGTCTGCTGCGCCCATTGCCATGCCTTTGAAAAAAGTACTTAAGTAGTTCATTGCTTCATAGAGTTGAGGGTGATTTTGTGCAGTATACAAACTTTAGTGTAAAAAAAGTATGAATATGCCATTGGGGAGGGGCTTTTATTGCTCTCTTAATTGTAAGGCAATAAGTTGAAGTGAACATTTGCCTTACATTTAAAATACAACCACTTAGTAATTTGTCATTAAGAACAGAGATGAAACTGATCTCTTATCAATATTGCATCTTGGTTGCATTATGCAAATGCACTTTGCAATTCGCATGACAAATTCATGGTTTTTATGCGATGCAGGGCTTATAAAACGCCGAATTAAAGTTGGCACGCTAACTGCATTATATACATTGACCCTTCTTAAGCCGAGGGTCACCTAGCCAACTGACGTTGTTAGTGAACTTATGATTTGTTCACAAATATATAGAGCCAATCGCGATTATTGCGGTTGGCTATTTTTTTGCCTGTCGTTTGGTGATTGTCTTTTTTCTTTTCCAGTTCCTACATTTTTAAGCTCTAAACTTCAGATGAAAAAAAAGCCAGCCACCATTGGTGACTAGCTTAAGCTTTTCTCGAATCAATCTCGAATCCGTTTTAGTAACCCATCAACTGCAGCAAGTTCTCTGCTGTGCTGATTGCTTCTTTGCGGTTAGCAATGTTCAGCTTTTGATAAAGGTTACGGATGTGAGTTTTGATCGTGGTCCCCGCTACATCGAGCTCTTGAGCTATCTGCTCATTACTGAACCCTGAATAGATAAGACCAAGTACCTGCCATTCACGCTGGGTGAGTGGGCTAGTGCGCACAAGCTCAGGAATATTCGGGTGATTAACCAAGTTCTCAACAAAGTCTTCATCGAAGTGAACCGAGCGGCTGCGTTGAGTGGTTGAGATATCTTTCATGATCTGTTGAGCGCGATGGCGTTCTAAGTCACCTAAGCCTGGCTTGTTGCTCAATTTATCCAAGATATGCCCGATAGTTCCACCGTCGACCAAGAAGTTACCAACCATACCGGTTTGGTTGGTCATATGAAGCGCTTCTTCAAGTAGCACGCGCGCGCTGTCTTCATCGTTAATTTGTGTACGCAACACCGCTTCAACGATCAAGTTTCGGTTGGTGTCTGTAATCAGATGTGAACGCTGCGCTTCACTCTTAAGGAAAGTCAGTGCTTCTTCCGCATCTTCATACTGCTCAAGGATGATGTGAGAACGTACGATGTTTCTCCATTGAAGCTGACAGAAGTGGTTACTCGCCGATTCAGGTCGAACCGCCACGCTTAGCCAATCACGGATTGCCTCTTTATTGCCTTTTACTTGCCAAAAAAGAATCAAAGACAAAGAAGCATTTGCCGTCCAATCCACGTGGTAAGTTGATTGACGTAGCAGGTGTTGAATTTGGTCGATAAACTTCGACGCTTTATCAATCTCGCCGCGGCTCAATGAAATACGAGCCAGCATTGAGTAACTGTGTAGGTGTTTACTTGGTGAGTGGTGACCAAGGATATCTAAGCCCTTGTAGCAACACTCTTCCGCTTCATCTAGTCGGTTCCAGCACCAGAAGATCTGAGCGCGAACACGCAGCAAAAATTCATGTAGAGGCACGTATTGCAGCTGGTGCTCTTCAATTAATTTGAATGCGCTGTCTTGTAGCTCAAACGCAGCTTGAACATAACCTTGAGCAATCAAGATTTCGCTTTGTTGCAGAATCGCCCACAGCGCCTGATGGTAAACTTGATACTGGCGAGCAAGCTTCTCTGTTTGCTGCATCATAGGTAGCGCACGGCTCAGGTTGCCCATCACGTGATTCACTTCACCTACAACAGAGGTTGCGACAATGCGGCTACGATAAACGGTGGTGTTCAGCTGGCTTAACGAAAGCTCAGCCAATTCCAATGCTTTCTCAGGCTCATTGCTGTTAATGGCAACTTGGGCGCGCAAGGCGTTGTATTGGCCTTGCTGCTGAGTATCAAGTTCAATGTTTCGAGCTTGATATTGAGTCTCAGCCTCTTCCAACAAAGTCCCCACTTGATCATACCGGTGCTGACTTTGTGCCAGCCAAGCGCGCAGCATTGATAGCTTCGGCTCACTGTATAGTTGATCCGTAGTCAGTTGCTTGATCGCCATCTCTAGAGATGAAAGTTCGCCTTGGTTGAACATCGGCCAACCGTGCTCCGTCAAAATTTGAATGATCAGCTCTGGATCTTCAGCACGTTGTGCATGTCGCAGTGCTTGATGAGGCGTTTTCTGTTTGATCCACGCTTTCGCGGCACTTCGGTGCAACTCGGCTTCTTGCTGTGGAATTCGAGCTTGGCGCTCGTGGGCAAGAAATTCGCCGAATAGATTGTGGAATCGGTACCAGTTCTTCTCGCCTTCAAGCGGGTAGATGAATAAGCCAAATCGGTTGAGTGATTCGATCATACCTAACGCATCTTCACGCTGTGTAAGTGCACACACAAGCTCATCGTTGAAGTGATCAAGCACAGAACATTGCATCAAGAACTGTCGGGTTTCTTTGTCTAGCAGGTCGAATACTTCTTCAACCAAGTAGTCCCAAAGATGGGCGTGGTTAAAGTGAGAGAATGACTCTGCGGACTGTGCAAGAGTGCGTTTTTGGTGTTGTGCTTGTAGCGCGATAAGTTGTAGTGCAGAAGGCCAACCTTCTACATAACTACAAATGCTATCTGCCGTCGTGTCATCAATGCCGTCGGCTACGCGTTGGTTGAAAAAGCGTGTGGTTTCTTCGGTATCAAACGCCAACGAGTCATTACCTAATTCGATCATTAAGTCACGAACGCGCAGGTTTGCTGTACCAAGTGGTGGCGTACCACGACTGGTGACAACCAACGTTAGGTTATCGGGCATGTGTTTGAGGAAGAAGCGCATGGCTTCGTGGATGTCGTCATTGTTGACCAAGTGATAGTCATCCAACACCAGAAAACACTCGTGATGGAATTCCGACATCTCGGCAAATACTTCACTTAATAAAGAATGCAGCGATGAAAACTGTCGTTTTTCTGCCAGCTTTTGGGCATTCGGACAGGCATTTTGAGTCGCTTTATTAAGTGATTGAAGTAGGTAGTTGATAAAGCGGAAGGCATCGTTGTCGCTATCATCAATGCTGTACCAACCCACATTGGGTTTATCTACCAACCATTGTGCAGCCATGGTGGTTTTGCCGTAGCCCGCTGGAGAGCGGAACAACACAAGCTTATAGCAATCTGCATTGTGAAGCAGATCGAGAACCCTAGGTCGTAGGATTGCATTATGTAAGCGGCCGGGACGAGTCAGTTTCGAAGGGATCCACATATCGAAGTTTTACACCTATTCCGTGGCTATGTTCTGGAATATCCCAATCTATCGTTGAGTGCACTCCAATGACATCAGCCTAATTACTTAAGTCTTTACTCATATTACGTGAAGCCAAACGTTACCGACTACGATCCTCCTCAGAAACCTTGCACTCCTGCATGTTTTTGGGTGTCTACGCCCTTTATTTGAGACTTTGCTCACGTTGCGGGTTGGTTTGTGAATGTGACTTCGTTCATCCCTACACGGGAATCTATGCAAAAGATGAGAGTTGGAAATTATTTTCGTGATCTGAATATCAGATTTGACAATGACTTTAATCTGGTTAAATAAAAGTCACATCAATTGAAGTTAAGTTATCGAACGGGAGCTTGTGATCTTAGTCACTCCAAGTTTTTGTTCTCAGTCAGAACATGAGAGTCAGATCACTAACCCTAAGTCGGTACGCCCCCTACGCCCTCCCATCTACTCCTAGTCAGTTGCATTAGCGGGAGGATGTTTAGTTTATGGTGACCATGCACGATATGTCACAGATGAATTAGAACTATTAAAAGCGAGATTTCTGAAATGAAACCAACTCAGCAAAAAACTTTCGATAAAGTGTCATTCCAAGAGAGTGTTAAGAAACATTTATCTGCAACCTACGCAACAACCGTTGAAACAGCAGACAGCCGTTCATGGTATCTAGCAATGGGTCGTGCTCTTGCAGAGCTAACGACTTTTGACCTGCTAGAAACTGAAAATGATGAAAAAATTAAGAACGCTAAGAGCGTTAACTACCTATCACTAGAGTTTTTGATTGGTCGTCTAACAGGTAACAACCTGATCAGCATGGGTCTTTACGAACAGATCACTCATGCAATGGAAGAGCTAGGTCAAAACCTAACTGACCTTCTAGAAGAAGAACGCGACCCATCACTAGGTAATGGTGGTCTTGGTCGTCTAGCTGCTTGTTTCATGGATTCTTGTGCCGCTCAAGAATACCCAACAGTAGGCTACGGTCTTCACTACGAGTACGGTCTATTCAAACAATCTTTCCAAGACGGTCGTCAACAAGAAGCACCTGACGCATGGCGTGGTGTTGAAGGTTACCCATGGGAAGTAGCTCGTCCAGAACTAGCACAACACATTGGTTTTTACGGTCATGTAGACGTTGAATTCGTTGACGGTAAAGAAGTTCGTACTTGGGTTCCAGGTATGGAAGTAAAAGCAATGCCTTGGGATCTACCTATCGTAGGTTACGAATCAAACACGGTTTACCCGCTGCGTCTTTGGGAATGTCAGGCAATCGCACCATTCTCGCTAGCAAGCTTTAACAACGGTGATTACTTCGAAGCGCAACACTCGCTAATCGATGCAGGTAACATCACTAAAGTTCTTTACCCGAACGACAACCACGAGAAAGGTAAGACTCTGCGTCTAATGCAGCAGTACTTCCATTCAGCAGCATCGGTTCGCGATATTCTACGTCGCCACGAAGCAGCAGGTTTCTCTCTAGAAGATCTGCCTAAGCAAGAAACGATTCAGCTGAACGATACACACCCAACGATCGCGATTCCTGAGCTAATGCGCATCCTGATTGACGAGAAAGGTCTATCTTGGGATCAAGCATGGGAAATCAGTGCTCACACGTTCGCTTACACGAACCACACACTACTTCCAGAAGCGCTAGAGACTTGGTCTGAATCTTTAATCAATCGTCTTCTTCCACGTCACATGGAAATCATCTTTGAAATCAACCACCGCTTCATGCAAGAAGTTCGCAAGATGTGGCCTGGTGATGGTGAGAAGCAAGCGAAGCTTTCTATCATCCAAGAAGGTTTCCACCGTATGGTTCGCATGGCAAACCTATGTGTGATTGGTTCTTACAAAGTAAACGGTGTAGCTGCGCTTCACTCTCAACTGGTTAAGAAAGACTTGTTCCCTGAATTCAACGAAATCTTCCCAGGTAAACTGACTAACGTAACGAACGGCATCACGCCACGTCGTTGGTTGAAGTTCTGTAACCCAGGTCTATCTGCGCTAATCACGGGTAAGATCGGCACTGAATGGCCAGCAAAACTTGAGCAGCTAGAAGGCATCGCTAAGTTTGCAACAGACGCGAAATTCCAAAAAGAATTCATGGCTGTTAAGAAAGAAAACAAACAGCGCCTAGCTGATTGGGTTCAAGAGAACATGGGTATCGAGCTAGATA
Organism: Vibrio sp. 10N.247.310.23; assembly: GCF_041467155.1. Taxonomy (NCBI): domain Bacteria; kingdom Pseudomonadati; phylum Pseudomonadota; class Gammaproteobacteria; order Vibrionales; family Vibrionaceae; genus Vibrio; species Vibrio sp. 10N.247.310.23. The sequence continues at coordinate 9,899 of NZ_JBFSTZ010000009.1, forward strand.
CTAACGCTATCTTTGACGTTCAAATCAAACGTCTTCACGAATACAAACGTCAGCACCTAGATTTGCTACACATTCTATCTCTGTACCACCGTATTCTTAACGAACCTGGTTTCGAGTGTGAGCCACGCGTATGTTTCTTCGCAGCGAAAGCAGCACCGGGTTACCACCTAGCGAAAGAGATCATCTTCGCGGTTAACAAGATTGCAGAGAAGATCAACAACGACCCTCGCATCGGTAACAAACTGAAAGTGGTATTCATTCCTGACTACCGTGTAAGCATGGCTGAAATCATCATCCCTGCAGCAGACGTTTCTCAGCAAATCTCACTAGCGGGTAAAGAAGCATCTGGTACGGGCAACATGAAGATGGCTCTAAACGGCGCGCTAACTATCGGTACGATGGATGGTGCAAACGTTGAGATTCGTGAAGAAGTGGGTGATGAAAACATCTACATCTTCGGCCTAGACGTTGATGGTGTTCAAGCTCTGAAAGCTCAAGGCTACAACCCATACGACTACTACAATGCAGACCCACTACTGAAAGCATCTCTAGACCTACTGACTGGCGATGAGTTCACTCCAGGTCAACCAGGCCTTCTACGTGCAACGTTTGATAGCCTGCTAGACGGTGGTGACCCTTACCTATGTCTTGCTGACTTCGCATCTTACGTGAAAGCGCACGAAGACATGGGCACGCAATACAAAGACCAAGCAGGTTGGGCTAAGAAAGCAATTCTTAACACAGCATTGGTTGGTAAGTTCACATCAGACCGCTCTATCCGCGACTACGTGAACAACATCTGGAAACTTGAAGCGGTTAACCGTTAATACTTCCAAAGTAGCCAAGGCAGTTTCTGCCTTGGCTCAATTAGCTTGTGAGCAAACGAAAGGCTTAAAGGTTTCGTTTATAAACAAGCTGCTTACAAACCGATTGTCACAAGCTAATTGATTAGTAAAAATTAAATTAACAACCCTACAAAATAGAAAGCGTCAGAACGTTTTCGGAGAGAGCGATGAAAGAACAGACCGTATTAAAACAAGTCGCAGAAATGGCAAACATTGCCGACAGTTACGTTAGTGCGTGGGGCGATGAAGCACAAGTATCAGACGAGACGATCACGTCTCTATTGGCTTCGTTGGGCTACGATACAAGCAGCGATGATGCACTGCTTAAGTCAGCAGAAAGAAAACACAAAAAAGATGTACTAGACCCAGTTCTTGTCTTGCGTGACGGTGAGCCAGTAGAAGTGGCGCTTAATCTAGGTGTAAGTGCTCGTGAAAGTGAGTTCAGCTGGCGCTTAGAAACCGAGCAAGGAGAGGTACTTGAAGGCTATCTTCAATCTCAAGTCATTCGTGACGAGCGTGCCGAGGGTGGCCCTTTAGTGTTTGCATTGCCAAGTGATTTGGCATGGGGTTATCACAAGCTCATTGTGAGCCGTAAGCGCCGTAAGAAGCCTTACGAGATGACACTGATTATTACGCCAAAAGCGTGTTTCAAGCAGTCACCAATCGAGCAAGGCAAAAAGCTTTGGGGACCCAGTGTTCAACTTTATACCCTAAGAACTCAGCATAACTGGGGTATTGGTGATTTCGGAGACCTAAAACAGCTTGTTGCGGATATCGCTTCTCGTGGTGGTGACTTCGTTGGTCTAAACCCAATTCACTCATTGTTCCCTGCGAACCCTGAAGGTGCGAGCCCATATAGCCCATCTTCTCGTCGCTGGTTGAACATCTTATACATTGATGTGAGTTCAGTTCCTGAATTTGCACTAAGTGCAGAAGCACAACAAACAGTCGGCAGCGCAGAGTTCCAACAGCGTCTACAAAAAGCGCGTGAAGCACACTGGGTAAACTACACCGAAGTGTCTGAGCTTAAGATGAGCATCTTGCCTCTGCTATTCGCAGAATTTAAGACTCGTCATCTAGACAAAAACAGCGACCGTGCACAAGCGTTCTTAGCCTTCGTAGAAGAGGGTGGCGATAGCCTGATGCATCAAGCGGCGTTTGATGCTCTACATGGTGAACTGCATGCAGAAGATTCTGGCATGTGGGGATGGCCGGTATTCCCTGAGAAGTACCGTACATTCGACAGCCCAGCGACACAGAAATACATCAAAGAGAACTTAGAAAACGTTCATCTGTACATGTACCTGCAATGGCTAGCAGATTGCCAGATCAACGATGCACAGTCTCTTGCAGAAGAGAAGGGCATGGCTGTTGGCCTGTACCGTGACTTAGCGGTAGGTGTTGCAGATTCAGGCAGCGAGACTTGGGCTGACGAAGGCAACCTAGTGATGGATGCGAGCATTGGTGCTCCACCTGATATTCTTGGTCCTTTGGGTCAGAACTGGGGTCTACCTCCGTTAAACCCAGAAGTGCTTCAAGAAACAAGCTACGACGCTTACATCAAGCTACTTCGTGCGAACATGAAGCACTGTGGTGCACTGCGTATCGACCACGTTTTAGGTCTACTGCGCTTGTGGTGGATTCCAAAGGGTGAGAACGCAACTAAGGGCGCGTACATCTACTACCCAGTACAAGATATGCTGTCTATTCTGGCGCTTGAATCTCACCGTTACCAATGTAGCGTTATCGGTGAAGATTTAGGAACGGTACCGGATGAGATTGTCGACATCCTTGCAGATGCTGGCGTGCACTCTTACAAAGTGTTCTTCTTCGAAACATCAGAAGATGACGGTGGTTTCATCTCACCAAAACACTACGCATCACAATCGATGGCGGCACTGTGTACTCACGATATGCCAACGCTTCGTGGCTTCTGGCACTGTGATGACCTGAAAATGGGCCAAGAGATTGGCTTATACCCAGATGCAGAACAATTAGAAACCTTGTTCGATGACCGCCTAGAGTGCAAGCAAGGTATCTTAGATTCAGTAGCATGGCATGGTTTCCTACCAGAAGGTGTGGGCCGCGATGCGAGCCAAGTACCGATGGACTCTTACCTTGCTGAGGCACTTCAACTGCACGTAGCGGCTGGTGGTTCAACACTACTGAGCGTTCAGCTAGAAGATTGGCTAGAGATGGACAAGCCAGTAAACATTCCTGGCACGGTTGATGAATACCCTAACTGGCGTCGTAAACTATCAATGAACTTGGACGAAATATTTGCTCACGAAGGCGTTAATCGTATCGCTTCTAAGCTGACTGACGTTCGAGAAAAAGCCGGTAAGTAATGACGTGAGTGACTTGAAATTAGGTGGTTTTTTGCTTACGCCGTACGAAACTACAACCTCGGTCACTCAATAATGAATGCTCATCTGGTAGAATAAACCGTCGTTATATTGCCCGCACTAATAGCGGGCATTTTTGTATTATGTTTTTTGGATGTTTGGTTAGGGAGAAACGTTTTGGAACTAAGTTCGATTTCAAAGCAAAAACAAATATATACCCAACTATCACAGGCTTGTTTCACAGACCCATTCGCGTTTTTAGGGCCATACCTACCTTCTGAGCAAGGTGCATTACGTGTGTGGATTCCTGGGGCAGATAAAGTCGAGTTGATTGTTGGAAAGGAACCTCGTATTGAGTTAGCGCGAGAGGGTGAAAGTGGTTTCATTCTTAAGCAAGAGAGAGACTTACGTTTTACTCACTATAAGCTTGCGGTTGATTGGGCTGGCGTAGAACAGATCATCGATGATCCTTACCAGTACCACGATCTGTACGCGAGTTATGAAGATCTTCATACACCGAAAGATATGTATCATCACATGGGGGCTCAGTTTATTACGCTAGAGCGTGATGGACAGACGATTTCAGGTACGCGTTTCTTGGTGTACGCACCGCATGCAACTGCGGTAAGCTTGGTGGGTAACTTCAACGCTTGGGATGGTCGCCGCCACCCAATGCAACGCCTAGATTACGGTATGTGGGGCTTATTCATTCCTGAACTGGAAGAAGGCGCTCAATACAAGTTTGAATTAAAAGGACCAAATGGCGAAGGCTTACCACACAAATCTGACCCATGGGGTTTCTACTCTGAGCAATACCCATCGTTCTCATCTGTAACTTACGATCACGCTCGTTACCAGTGGCAAGATACTCAATGGCAAAATCGCCCGGTAACGCAAAAGCGCAAAGAAGCGCTTTCGTTCTATGAATTGCATGCAGGTTCTTGGAAGCGTAACGCTGAAGGTGAATTCTTAAATTATCGCGAGCTTGCGGCAGAGCTGATCCCATATCTAACGGATCTTGGCTACACGCACGTTGAACTAATGCCAGTTTCAGAACATCCATTCTACGGTTCTTGGGGCTATCAGCCTGTAGGTCTATTTGCACCGACTAGCCGTTTTGGCTCTCCAGATGATTTCAAATACTTCGTCGATCAATGTCACCAAGCGGGTCTTGGCGTTGTTCTGGACTGGGTTCCTGCTCACTTCCCAAGTGATGATCACGGCCTAGCAAACTTCGATGGTACGCCATTATTCCATGATCCAGATCCACGTCGTGGTTGGCATCAAGATTGGAACTCGTACATTTACGATTTAGGCAAAGAGCATGTTCGTCGTTTCTTAGTTTCTAATGCACTGTACTGGTTCGAGCAATTCCACATTGATGGCATCCGTGTTGATGCGGTTGCTTCGATGTTGTACCTCGACTATTCGCGTAGCCATGACCAATGGATCCCGAATGCGGATGGCGGCAACGAAAACTACGACGCTATCGCAACCCTTAAGTGGATGAACGAAGAAGTGTATAAACACTTTCCGAATGCGATGACGATTGCTGAAGAATCAACGGCTTTCCCTGGTGTTTCAGCACCGACTTTTATGGGCGGCTTAGGCTTTGGCTTTAAGTGGAACATGGGTTGGATGCACGACAGCTTGTCTTACATTCAAGAAGACCCAATCAACCGTAAATATCACCACGATACGATTACCTTCCCACTGGTTTACGCACACAGTGAGAATTATGTATTGTCTCTGTCTCACGATGAGGTGGTTTACGGTAAAGGTTCTATCCACAACAAGATGCCTGGTGATGAATGGCAGCAAACGGCAAACCTACGTGCTTATATGGGTTACATGTATGCGCAACCAGGTAAGAAGCTGAACTTCATGGGTGCAGAATTTGGTCAGACGGCTGAATGGAACCATGACGACCAGCTGCAATGGTTTTTGCTGGATTACGAGCGTCATCAAGGTGTTCAGCGTTTAACGAAAGACCTGAACAATCTGTACCGCTCTGAAGCTGCAATGCACGATCTTGATTTTGATCCGAAAGGCTTTGAATGGCGTCTACAGGACTCTGCTGAAGCGAGCATTCTTGCGCACGAGCGCATCAGTGAATCTGGTGAGCGAGTATTGATAGTGTCTAACTTTACGCCAGTGCCTCACGAGCATTTCCGCTTAGGTGTTCCTGCAAAAGGTGAATACGCATTGTTGTTGAATACAGACTCTGTCGACTATGCAGGCAGCGGTTTTGAAGTGAAGCAGACTGCTGAGATTGAATCTGTAGAGAGCGAAGGGCTAGACACATCGATTGAGCTGCGTTTGCCGCCGTTATCGACCGTTTTTTACAAGCTAAATTAGGTCTATAAGTTGAGCAGGTCATCGCTGCTCACTTTTCTGAAAGTCTAAAAAAGGGAACCCTAGGGTTCCCTTTTTCTATTTCAGTAAGCTGGTTAGCGTTACTTGAAGTTGGTGAGATAGAACATTGAGCGTCCGACTACCATTTCAAGGATTCGAACTGAGTCGTTGCCTAAACTGTCCAACATCTTTTCACGAAATTCGCCGTTCGAGCTGAGGTTAAATTGCTCAGGGTTCTTTATTTGCGAAGCATGGAAAAACATCAATTTAATCACGTATCGAAACTGCTCATTATCTAGAGCGGCTTGCCAAGATTGGATAAAAAGCGCTTCCGATGAAAAGTCTAGACCGTCTATAACGATCGATAGCATGTGTTCGTGAAGTACTGAACGAATAGCGCGGGTCGACGGATAATAGCCCTGAAGCGTCGTTAAACTAATGCCAATCTCTTGAGCAATCCTTGCATAAGTTAGTGCTTCATGTCCTTCAGCCAGAAAAAGGTTTAGTACGATCTCATCGTAGTTTTTTTGATTTTCTAGTTTTTGTACTTGAGTAATTCGAGCCATTACAAATCTCTACTGATTGTAACATTCTGTAAACGAGTATATTAAGAGCCTATGAATTAAATCTCAAACTCCAAGGGTAAATAACTGGTCAATTTATCGTTAAATATAGTCAGTATTGTGTCATTGGTTCAATTATCAATTAGATTTTGGCATAAACAAAAACACCGCCCTATTGAGCGGTGTGTTATTTAAAGTCTTTGTTTATCAATGCTAATTCAGATGACTAGAACGGATACCAAAATAACTGCGGCTCTAGAATGCGTTTCGCAATGGCTAACACCACGATAAAAGCGATGACACCTAAACAAACAAAGTCGATACGTTTCAAAGGTGCATAGCTATACCAAATGCGAGCTTTGTGTCGGCCAAAACCTCGTAACGTCATTGCGTTAGAGATCTCGTCTGCTCGGTCCAAGCTAGAGAAAATGAGCGGGCCTAGAACCTTAGCCACATTTTTGATTCGAGTAATTAGAGGCGCTTTCTTTGAGAGCTCTACACCACGAGCCTGTTGAGCATGCATGATATTGATGAAGTCTTTCTTAACTTCTGGCAAGTAACGCAGTGTTAAGCTGACCGCATAGGCGATCTTGTAAGGAACACCGATACGGTTGAGGCTAGCTGCAAACTCAGTCGGATGCGTTGTGAAGACAAAAATCAACGCTATCGGGAACATGCTCATGTATTTGAGCGTCACAGTAACCAAGTAAAACAGAGTCTCTTGGCTCAACGAGTAGTTACCCGGCAATGTCAGCAATAAGGTTTTGCTGCCGATGAGCTCAGTACCTTGCTGTGGAGCCAGCAGATACATGAACAAAGCATTTAGGCTCAATACACTCGCCGTACCCAATAACAGAGGCTTATATACGCGTACAGGCACATTGGTCAGCTTTAGCAGGTATAAACCAGTCACAATAAGCAGTGCAATCAATCTTAGGTCGAACGTAGTTAAGACCACGGTTACCCAAGCTAAGAAGAGCGCAAATTTGGTGATGCCGTTAAGTGCATGAAGCGGTGATTTTGTATCAATGTAATTGATGCCGAATTTTACTTTTGATACGTTCATTGAGCGCTTCTCTCGTAGTCGATGAAGTACTGCATAAACGCATTGGTGTCGTCGATTTTCATCATAGTCGCGAGTTCATAAATGCTGGTGGTACAAAGATTTGCGCGTTCTAACAGCGATGGCTGACTGAATACTTCCGTCATCGCGGCATTGGCAATCAGCTTGCTGTCAGCAATGACAATTGAGCGTGTGGTGTACTCTAGAACAAGGTGCATGTCGTGTGAAATGATCACGACGGTGATACCTAACTCGCGGTTAAGCTTTTGGATAAACGCCAGCATTGAGGTGTAGTTGCGGTAATCTTGACCCGCTGTTGGTTCATCCAAGATCAGAAGCTCTGGCTCCAATACTAAGATAGAAGCGATCGTTACGCGTTTTTTCTGACCGTAGCTTAGCGCTTCGATTGGCCAGTGGCGGAACTTGCTCAAGCCACACAGCTCAAGAACGTTTTCCACCTTCTCTTTGATTTCCTGCTCTGCAACCCCACGATTACGCAGACCGAATGCAACTTCATCAAAAATCATATGATGAGAGATCATATGATTTGGGTTCTGCATCACGACACCGACTTTCTGGCTTCTTTCAAAGATAGAAAGCTCAGATAGGTCTTCACCATTTAGATAGGAAGAGCCTGAATCGGCATCGATCACACCCATGATGAGTTTAGTGATGGTAGATTTGCCTGAACCGTTTTTGCCTAAGATTGAAACGAACTCACCCTTACCAATCTTAAAGCTGACATCTTCGAGAGCGTTCTTTTCACCATCGTAAGAGTAAGTCAGGCCGTGGACCTCAAGCAAAGGTTGGTACTGCTTCTCAGCAACTGGAGTCGGGCGCTCTGCAAACCAAGCCTGAACCGCAGGGCGGAATCTTTTGTAATCGAGAGCTTTGAGGTTTGATAGCTTATCTTCACTGGTCAAAGGTGCTTTCGCTGCCTTCAGAGCAGATAAATAAAGTGGTTCACGAATACCGTGTGTTTCAAGCAGTTCAGAAGCTAAGATTTCATCGGGTGTCATGTCCGCGACAATTTCACCGCTCTCCATCAAGATCACTCGATCGATATCGCGATGTAGTACATCTTCAAGGCGATGCTCGATGATGACTATAGTCTTGTTGGTTTCTTTATGAAGTTGGTCGATGATTTCGATAGTCGCTTTACCCGTTTTCGGGTCAAGGCTAGCCAAAGGTTCATCAAACAACAGGATGTCAACGTCATCAACTAAGATGCCCGCTAATGACACGCGTTGTTTCTGGCCGCCGGATAAATCATGTGGCGAGCGATCAAGCATATCTGCTAAGTCGACCATTTTTGCTGTCGACTTAACCAGAGGGTACATATCAATGTTCGACACTAACTGATTTTCCAGTGCGAATGCGATGTCTTCGCCAATACTCAAACCGACAAATTGGCTATCAGTATCTTGTAATACTGTGCCAACCTGCTCGGTATAGTCGTGCATAGAAAAATCAGAAATGTTCTTACCGTTGATCTCTAGAGAGCCAGTCACCTCACCTTTGATAGCATGAGGAATCAGACCGTTAAGGCATTGACCTAGGGTAGATTTACCACTACCGCTTGGTCCAATAATGACGATTTTCTCTCCTTTCTCTATCCTTAGATTGATATTTTTTAGCGTCGGTTTATCCAGCGACTCATATCTAAAAGAGAAGTTCGAAAATGCTATAGTCATTATCGCTTATGCCTCAGTCAGGTTACGGCTTTGTTTGTTGCGTTTAGCGACTGATTTTAGGATCAGTAAGCCAACAACAGCGATCAGAACGGTGTTACCCGCAGCAATGATAGAGAGTTGAGTGAAGACTTTAGTAAACGGTTCTGCATAAAGGATGGTATCTAGGAATGCAGAGCAGCCGTAACCAACCACATTACCGGCAAGGGCAAGTACCACAAACAGCGCGAAGTCCTTCATAGGCAACTCACCTTGCTGAAGGCGGTTCTTGGTCAACATCGGGAATAAGCCGATAACCATGCCTACGATACCTGAGCCTAAAACCCAAGTTAACCACACACCCCAGCCTGCGAACAGATCCGTTACCCAGTGACCGATAAAGCCAACTAAGAAGCCAACAATAGGGCCGAACAAAACAGAAAACAGTGCTAGAACTGCCATTGCTGGTTTCAATGTCGTGTTAGCAAACACTGGGACACCAAACATAGGTAAACCACCAATGCCGTACAGTGCCGCGCCAATGGCGATAACGACCACTGTTTTAGCTGAAAAGTTCATAGATAACCTCGAATTCTGAAAAATAAAGCAAAATAAAGAATAAATATTCGCCATTATTAATATGCGTCTCAATGAGAACGTTTTTTGGGCAAATATAAAAAATAAGGCGCGCATTATACAGTAGAACCCTTCCATAAGGGAAGGTAAGTGTCTAGATGTCTAAAATTCCATCTGAACACCTAAATATCGTGTAAAAAGCGTAATTTTACGGTTAATCCAGCAACAAAAAAGCCAGAGCGAGTCTGACTTTTTCATTCGTCTTAACAATGTGTTAAGCGGGTTCGTCACATATCTACGACCGTTTAGTGGTCTAGGTATAGTTAGTGGTCTAGATATAGATAGTTTTGCCAACTCTTCATGCGAATAAGGACCTTGCGCATGATTGAAACGTGGGTGAAGCTGTCAGAATAAACGGCAACTTCAACCGCGGTACCCATAGGTAAATGGTAGTCAGACAGGTCATCAGTGATGCTCAATTTAACAAACACACGACCACTAGTACGCAACGCATCAGTACCTAGAAGCGCGCCTCTAGCTTGGAATTGGCTCTCACCAATAGCTGGAATCACTTCATCCATACGTCCTTTAAATATTTTTCCTGGCAATGCTCTAAACAGGAACTCAGCTTCGTAACCCGGTTGTAGGCGTTGTAAGGAGTTCTGTCTAAATGCAGCGGTATAGAACTGAGCTTCAGTGTGAACAAACGTCATCACGGGAGCTAAAGGAAGTGGTACTGCCATTACACCTGGGCGCAATGCTAGCTGCGTAACGTATCCGTCAGTGGGAGCTCGAACCACGGTTTGCTCTAAATCAAACTGAGCTTTACGCAATTCAGCCAGTAAGCTTAAAACGGCTGTATTCTCGCCACCAATTTCAGAGTCTAAGGCGATTTTTGCCTGTTCTAGATTAGCATCTGCCACTTTCACGGCGGCTTCTGATGCCTTGTAAGCTTGTCTGCGAGTATCCAATTGCTGCTCGGTAAAAGCGCCACTGTCGTAACCGCGCTTGTAACGAGAAAACTCACGTTGAGCTTTATCTCTTTCCGCGATGGCTTTGATTTTTGCAGCCTCTGCTTCAACCACTTCAGATTCCATTCCAAGCGCACCTTGGCTTGCTTCTTTTACCTTAGCTTCTAACCTTGCGACTTCAGCTTCGAATGGAACTGGGTCGATTTTGAAAAGAATATCCCCTTGCTTCAGTGGTTTGTTTGCTTCTACAGGCACTTCGATAACTTTACCCCTAACGCCTGAAACGACTGGCGTTGTTGAGTAAACTTGGTTACCGATTTGTGTAAATGGATGGTTGTAGTTCATTAGTAGAATTAGGGTACCTACTATGATCACACCTCCAAGTACGGCAGTAGGTACTGTCCATTTATTTAGCGGTATATTGAACACCTTGAAAATGGTGATACAAAGTGCCGCATAGGTCATTATCAGCAGTAAATCCATTACTTAGCCTCCTGATCTTGAACGTTGTTTGTCTCTTTCTCTGGACTGCTTTGTTCAGCACCTGCTTGCTTGAGCTGTGCGATTTCTTCCTGAAGAGTACTCACTTGATCGATGAGAATATCGACGCGATGATGAATATCGTGTTGTTCTTCTTCTAATTTAGCGAAGCCCCAACCACGATCTTTGCGCCATAATGTTGCCCAAATCCAAAGAAATGGCCAAATAGTATGTAAAGTGAATAGGCTAACCCAGCCTGAGACGTGAATAGCATCTTGATGAGGGTGATTGCGTTCTTTCGCAATTTCATAGGGAATATCGTGAATAACGATGATGCCGTAAAAGATTACTAATGCTACGAAAATAAGTAAGCCGAGCGCAAAGTAGTCTAAAAACATAACAGATCCTTGTAATGTTAGATATTAGTTATAAATATACTACGCTATCATCCAAGTAATTGTTATAAAAATGATTTACCGAGTTGAAAATAATGTGTTGTCGCTTCTAATGCGAATAAAAGCATTGATGAATCTTATAAAATCTCATCGCGTTTGAAGAGGCTATTTCGGCTTTCTGGTTGGTATTTCAGCTGAAATGATGACAGCTACGATTCTAAATGACGTGCATAACCACAAGGGATAAATACGGATGTATATAGGTGAATTGGCGGCCATTGGCGCTGCAATTGTGTGGGCATGTGCGACATGGATCTATGGGCAATTTGGACATCGCTTCTCTGCGATGCAATTGAACATTGTTAAGGGTGTAGTGGCGTCAGGGATGATGTTGCTGGTGATGCCTCTTATTCCGATGCCGGAGTTTGAACTGAGTACCAACCATTTTCTGATATTGGCAATTTCAGGTGTGATTGGCATTGCGATTGGAGATAGCGCCTATTTTGCGGCGTTGAAAAGAATCGGTGCCAATAAGACGCTGTTACTGGAATCTTTAGCCCCGCCTCTTTCTGGTGTGCTGGCATTAATGTTCCTGGGCGCTGTATTGACAGTGCAAAGTTGGCTCGGTGTCGTGATTACAACACTAGCGGTGACCTTCGTTGTCTTCCAGCCATCAAAATCGGCGAGCGGTGAATCGAATAACAAAGCGCAGTGGGGTGGCATTGGTTATGGGCTTGTGGCGAGTGTCTGTCAGGCATCTGGTGTGGTGATTTCTCATTACGCGTTAGTGGCGGGTGATATTCCACCATTGTTAGGTGCTTTGATTCGCCTGACGATTGGCGTGTTTGCTGTGATGCTGATTATCCCTTTCGTTGAAAAGAAGCCGTATTCATCGATAAAAAGAGATTTATGGGAAATGACCAAGCTCGATAAACTGTGGTTATTAGGAGCAATCTTTGTCGGGACGTTTCTCGCTCTATGGCTTCAACAAGTGGCGTTGAAGAATGCTAACCCTGCGATTGCACAAACGTTGATAGCGACCAGCCCGGTCTTTATTTTGGTGATTTATGCGCTGAAAGGGGAGAAGGTGTCAAAGCAAAGTATCATAGGCACACTTGCCGCCCTTGCTGGTATTTCTCTGTTCTTTTATCAATAAGCAGTTGGCCTAAGCTACAGAGCTATATCCCACTACTCTGTACACACTTGATTACGGCCGTTGGCTTTAGCTCGGTATAGCGCTTTATCCGCACGGTAGAAGGTGCGTTGAGTATTCTCTCCGTCACGATGCAAAGTGATACCAATACTCACGGTCAAACCGCGCTCCCCAAGTATTTCATGCCATCCAAATTGGAAGATGCGCTCTCGATAATTTTCAGAGTGCATTTCTGCCTTCGGAAGATCAGTGTTCTCTAGAATGACGAGGAACTCTTCTCCACCAAATCTGACACATGACGCGCCTCTAAACTTAAAGTATGAACGTAGCTCTTGAGACACACTAACAATCGCTTTATCGCCCACTAAGTGACTCAGTTCATCATTGATAGACTTGAAGTGGTCAATATCAATAACCATCAGCGCGAAAGAGGTATCGTGCAGCAGCATGTCTTTCAGTTTCACATCTAACCAGCGACGGTTGTGTAACCCTGTCAATGGATCGGTGAATACGTCTTGTTGAAGCTGAGCAACCGCATTCTTGTGTTGTTCCGTTGTCTCTTTCAGCTCTTTGTTTTCTTGTTCAGAGAGAATGAGTTTGAGTTGTAATTCAAAACGGGACAGGCGGCGTAGTTGGCTTGCACCGAGTTCACTGATCGGGATCTGCTTCATCAGATCGGTTTCAATTCGGTAGCCTTTTTTCTCATAGCTTAGCGCTTCTTGAAAACGCCCTTGATTCATACACACATCACTCAGCGAATCGTAGAATCGTTTTGCAAGTACTGGCGATGAGTAGGCTTTCACGCGTTTGTCTGTGCTCGACAAAATCATGCTCGCGTAGTCTTGCTTGCCGGTTGCACTTAGGCAATGTGAGAGCTCTAGACGAGTCATGGTCGCGAGCCAGCTTGCTTGAGTGCTGTTGGCTGGGTATTGAACCTTGGACAGACAGCGTAGCGCTTCATGGTATTTTTTCTTAGCGCGCAGAACTTTCGCTTGGTAAAGCAATATTTGGGCTGTGAGCAACTTGTCACTCACCAAAATACTCAGTTCTTCGCACTCATTCAGTAAATCGCTGGCTGCTGTAATGCGATTGAGTAGAAGTAGGCTTGCTACCATATGCAGCTTGAATTTGAGACGAAGTGAGCGACTGCTTATCGCATGGTCTATGCTGCTGATTTTTTGGTAGTAACGAAGTGCTCTGTTGTGATCGCCATAGGAATCACACAGGTTGCCCATGCCTAAAATAGCTAATACATACTCATCGATATGACCGTGTTCAACCGCGATAGTCGACGAACTGACGAATTCATTGAGTGCTGAGGTGTAATCACCAGTTTCAACTAAGCGGTCACTTAAACTGGTTTTGACTGTCAGAATATCTTCGATATCGGCAGGAAGGTGGAGCAGATCGAGTGCTCGTCTCAACTCTTCGATACTGGTTTGATTTTGTTGTAACTCGGCACGGTATTCAGAGCTAATGATATAGCAGTGCGCTTGCTCTGTTTGCGTTGTCGAAACGTGCTGACGAATGTGGTTCCAGAAGATGATCGCTTCTTCACCTGATACTGATGAAGGGTCTAAACCGGCGTCTGTGATCTTGCTTAATAGAGTTTCCATTATTCTATTACCTCAGCATCGTCTTCTTCGAGTTGTTCAAGCGTGAACGGGAACGTCAAAATATCATTGAGGCTGACGCTTGGTTTCGAACCTTTTAATCCTTTTCTATGCCATGGATAGATATCGAGCATGGTGCTGAGAGTTTGGAAGGTTTGCTCTGCGGCTTCGCCTTTTTCGGAAAGCATAAGGGCCACACGTTCAGAACTTAGTCTTGCAATGAAGTCATTCTGGTTACATAAAGCATGAGCAATCTCGGTGCAAACATCTAAGTAATCAGTATCGACATGATGGAACATAATGATGCTGTGGTTCGAGCGTTTAAGCTCTGTCTTGAACAGCACCAACTTTTCCCACCAAAAGGTTTCAGAGACAACGTAAGAGAGGTGCTTTTCAGGATCGTACTCGTGCTGGCCGCGAATACGGTTAATCAGTTTTCGTGCTCTCTGTTCAAGCTGGCGTTTTGAACTGCGCGCTTTATCTAACCCAACACGTGTCGTTTGCTCTTTGAGCATGCCGATAGAATATTGACGGTACTTTTTAAAGGCGACGAGCGCGGCTTGGAAGTCTTGGTTTTCTTCCGCTACCAAAGATTGTTGGTAACAGATTTGGCTTAGCAACTCCCCATTATCGAACTCGTTTGCGGATTGCTCAGCGAGCCTCAGTAATTCCGCCGCTTGTTCTGGTCTTTTTCTCAGGAGCTCCAATCTAGCTCGGCTGATGTATGAGTGCGCCTTCATCCAAACTAGGTTGTGTTTAACTGCCAGATTGTGCGCTTTGGCCGTGGCGCGCTCCGCGTCATCTAAGCGTTCAAGACCAAGTAGGGCAAGGCCTCGAAAGTCCCATACCTCTGCATGCCAAGTGTTATCTTTATGGTCTTTTAATGCTTCTTCTGCACCGTCCAATACCGACAGCATTTCAACATAGTTGTTGAGCAGGTAGTAATCCCACGCAAGCAGTATTCTGGCTTTACCCTCTAACCAACCAATGCGGCTGTTGTTAGCAACTTTAACGGCAAGCTGGTGGGTAGAACGTGCAAGTTTATATTCGTGGGTCATCCGCCAAATATTGCCAAGGCCAATGAGGCATTCAATTTGAATTTCGACTTCATCAACCAACGCGGACTGCTCTAAAGCATTGATCCAGAACTGTTGGGCGGAATAGTACTTGGCTTGTCCCCAGAACTGGAGCGCGTGTAAATGGAGGATTTCGGGCAGAAAAAGATCGGTATCTAATCGGCTTTGGCGCTTGTAGGCTTCCTTGATGTATTTTAAACCTTTTTGGTAATCCATCAGGTTCCAGCTACATCTTGCCATTAACATTAATGACTGGATGGCACCCTCTTCAAACAGAACTTGCTCTGATCGGACTAGGCACTGTTGGGCAATCTCTAGGATCACCGATGGCTCAGAGTCGACTCGAGTTTTGAGTTTTTCTAATTCTGTTTCAAGAAGGTACTGATTTTTGTCCAAGACTTACATCCATGATTATCGAACATATTGATAACACAATCATTATAAGAGTGTAATTTGAGATAAGCACCAATTATCTTTCGTAGAGCGTCAAAGGAACATCGATCTTTTCTAATTATGGGTGTTACCTCATGTTGTCGCTTTAAAATCAATGAGTTCCCGAATAATTACCTAGAGGCTTTGTTGCTATGAAAGTAGTTGCTTTAGAGTTAATGGCAGCTCCGCTACGCCTAAGCGTTGTGCTGCCGTGAGCCCTTGCTTATCTTGGTAGCACAGATTGTGCCAAGCTCTAAATATGTCGAGCAATGGAAGAATGCCCCCAGGACGAAGCTTACGTCTGGGCTCATTAATAAAGCTATCAAATAACAACTGAAAGCGCTGTTGATAGAACTTAGTTTGTTGAATTGAGGCTGTGTTAAACCACTGTTTTGGTTCTGGATTGTTACCGGTTAGGTAGCAGATACCTTTCTGGTTATCACCCTGATTGGCAATAGCCCAGCGATCTCGCCACCAACTCATGTGAACGATGTCGATCTTTTCAAAACTTTGGTCGTCTTGCCAGCCTGAATCTTCTTCGACATACATGAGGTCAATATTTTGACTCTGAATGCGCGGCAAACATACACTTAAAGCGGCAGATCTTAGTAATGGATCTTGTGGCATATAGATGGCGACATGCTTGTCTTCGTTACACATATCCAACACATGTAAGAAGTGAGCATAAGAGGTATAAGGCGGTCGAATGAGAGCGCCTTTTGAAGGGTAACTAAATGTGGTGAGGTTACCCATAGGGTCCTCAACGTTACCTCTCGCAAGAATCACTTGGTACTGCTGTTCAATGCGCTCTTTTAGTTTGTCAGAGGGCTGAGGCAGTTCGAGATTTGCTTCTGAAGAGTGCTCTTTGGATACAAATCGTGCCACATCATCATAAGGGTTATGGTCGACGTTTCCTGATGGTTCTTCATTTTGAGAGTAGTTAACGTGTTGGCAAAGTATATAGCCAGAATGCGCCTCGCCCGTCGCTATCCACACCACACCGTTGTTACTTTGTGGTTGCAGACGCTGGTAGTGAGATGCGAACTCGTAATCTTTCGCATGGTTAACCCATCGTGCATCGATCATCGCTAATTTACGACGACAACGGCTCGCGATATGGTCAACATGATCATAGAAAGTCTTTGGGTTGATCTCTAATTTTCGGCAGATTTCACGTACGGAATAGCCCATGAACAGTAAGCCCATGAGGTTCTCTTGAAATTGGAGTTTTTTATTGGATCCAGACCATTTATCAACGAAGGTTGTTTGGCAGTCTTTGCATCGATAACGCTGCCTGTCGCCACTGTAGCCGAAGGCATGATAAAGATGTTTATGGGTATGAACCGATAAGCCGAAGTTATCGCAATCATCATTACGACAAGCAGGGAGCCCGTCGCTGTGAAGTTGTCTTAAGCGATGAAGTTCGCTTAACACTTCACGATTGTTAAGTAAGGGGGGGAAAGCTCCACATTCACGACAAACCATCGCTGGACGCTTAGGGTTCGCGTGTTGCAAAACATACCGTTTTGCATCGCTCAAGCCAAAGTTGTCACACGCCAATGTTTTACAAAAGTTGAGTTGCAAACCATCCGCATCTTTTGGCAGCTTGTCGTTAGACACGATCTCCCCCTCGGGATTATTTGAGCAGCCAAGCGAGCCTGGCTGCGGGGTAACGCTTTTCAATGTATCTTTTATCAAATCGTTAGATGTTGATTGCTGTCTCTAGAGCAACTTTCATCATGTCGTTGAAAGACTTTTGACGCTCTTCAGAACTTAGTTTTTCACCACGGATGATGTGGTCAGATACTGTTAGGATAGTTAGTGCTTTAGCACCAAGGTCTGCAGCAACGCCGTAGATACCAGCCGCTTCCATATCAACACCTAGGATGCCTAGCTTTTCCATTTTTTCGAAAAGGTCAGCTTCTGGAGTGTAGAAAAGGTCTGCAGAGAATACGTTACCAACTTTAACTGGAACTTCTTGTGCACGAGCTTGGTTTACTGCTTCTTCTAGAAGACCGAAATCAGCGATAGCAGCGAAGTCGTGGTTGTTGAAACGAATGCGGTTTACTTTTGAGTCAGTAGATGCACCCATGCCGATAACAACGTCCATTAGTTTAACGTCGTCACGTACCGCGCCACAGCTACCTACACGAATAACGTTTTTCACGCCGAACTCAGCGATTAGCTCGTGTACGTAGATGCAGCATGATGGGATACCCATACCGTGGCCCATTACAGAAACTTTCTTACCTTTGTAAGTGCCTGTGTAGCCAAACATGTTGCGAACGTCACAAACTTGCTTCACGTCATCAAGGAATGTTTCTGCAATGTATTTTGCGCGAAGCGGGTCGCCCGGCATAAGTACTGTTTCTGCGAAATCACCAGCTTGAGCATTAATATGAGGTGTAGCCATGGTCGTTCTCCAAAGTTTAAACGGTAATTATAGGAACAGGATTTAATCAATTACCGATTCTGTTGAATTGAATTCGTTTTGTTGAGGCAATATTAGCGAGTTAGAACGTGGATCCATGAGACTTTAGTCACAAAACAGGTCTGCCATTATAGTTTTATTAATATTGATAACTAAATCTGTTGAAAGCGTAAAGGCAATCGATTTTGTATGGGTTAATTGCAAGCGAATGAGAGGAAAAGGCCCACACATAAACTTGTTGTCTATCAGTTTCGAGACAACAATACGTTGTAGAGACGTTTGATCAGAGATAATCTAAACTTTGATAAAAGACAAACCAAGGATTTGTATGTCGCATTGCGCTAACTCGACGCCTTTGCCGTCAATGAAAACACGACTTCACAGGGCGGTGTCGCTTGTTGTAAGAACTACTTTGCTTGCCAGCGGGATAGCTTCATCGTGGGTGTCTGCTGCAACCTTTGAATTGCCACCAACGGAAAGCCGCATTGTGGGCAGAATCCAGCAGCATGAAGTGGCGGCGGGCGAAACCTTGGCCATCATTGCCAAGCAATACGATATTGGTTTTCTCTCTTTAATGGCAGCCAACAAAGGGGTGGATCCTTTTCTTCCCGCGGAAGGCTATGTGTTAAGCATTCCAAGCCGCTTGATTTTGCCTGACACCCCAAGAAAGGGGATTGTCATCAATCTTGCTGAGTTAAGGTTGTATTACTTTGAGCCTGAGAAAAATCAGGTGCATGTTTTCCCTGTCGGCATCGGTCGAGTGGGGCGTGATACTCCCGAGATGATCACCAAGATAAGCCAAAAAAGACCGAATCCAACATGGACGCCACCAAATTCAATCCGCAACGAGTATCTTGAAAAGGGCATTGAATTACCGAGAGTGGTTCCTGCCGGGCCGGAAAATCCATTGGGAGAGTACGCTTTGAGGCTTGCTTATGGCGCTGGCGACTATTTGATCCATGGTACAAACAAAGATTTCGGGATAGGTTTACGAGTTAGCTCTGGTTGTATCCGAATGGAACCTAAAGACATTGAGTGGCTGTTTGAGCAAGTGAACCGTGGTGAACAGGTCACCATTATCAATGAGCCGATTAAGGTGTCATTAGAGCCTGATAGAAGTGTGTTTGTAGAAGCGCACGAGCCATTAACTCGAAGTGATGGTTCAAAGAAATCATTACAGATCCCTGTGGAACTAAAATGGTGGCTTGAAGACGCAGAACTGCCAAATTCAAAGGCGAAAGCGGTTATCTTTGCTCAAAACGGCGTACCTGTAGAGATAGCACCACCTGTGATTGAGTTTTAATTCGATTGCCTCTTCTGCAACAAGGGGCGGTTTTATCTTGTTTACTCGCATTAGTGTCACCCAAAAAAAGCACCACATCCGATAAGAAGTGGTGCTGTCTATATACTGCTTTTTGCGACTTATTTAATCTACAGCTTAATCGCGATTAGATCTCAAACTACTTAGTGTAAGACTCAGCGATGTTGTCGATACGGTCGTTAGCACGGTCCGCTTCTTCTTTCGCTGCCATTGCGGCTGCTTCTGCTTCTTGAGCCTTCATTTCTGCGGCTGCTTTGTCACTCTTAAGTGCTTCAACTTCGCTTGTTAGTTGAGCGACTTGGTTAGTTAGTTGATCCATTTCTGACACTGCAGCTTCTTCTGGCTCTGAAGAACAACCGGCTAAAATGAAAACTGATGCTGCAGCTGCGATTAACGTCTTATTCATAAGAACTCCTTGCTTATTTATCATCAAAAGATGCGCTATACATTCTTTATCATATAGTCGCTTCATTAATGATTGTAGCGACTAATTTTTTAACTGCAAAAACAATAACTAAAGAAATTGCTAAATTTTTGAGTTAATTAGCTAAGTATCACGTTGTGTCTCATTTATGAGATGAAGGATTTAGAGACGACTTGAAGGTGTTTTTGGAGAGCTATCCCTTTGCTAGCAATGCATACGTTGTTCTAGCTAAAGATAGATAAAGGGATAAATTTACTGTGATCTCTATCCTTATAAAGTACTTTCGCGGTATCATGTCACGTTAAATTAATTTTATTCAATACCATCATGACTGGAGAGTCCTTTGCACTTTAAAGATTTAGGCTTAGATAACCGCTTACTGAAGAACTTAAAACATTACGACTTCAAGAAGGCGACAGAGATCCAATCAAAAGCGATCCCTGTTGCTATTGCTGGTAAGGATCTATTGGCTTCATCAAAAACGGGATCAGGAAAAACATTGGCGTTTGTGTTGCCAATGATACATAAAGCATTAAAAACAAAAGCGTTTTCTGCTAAAGATCCTCGTGGTGTAATTTTGGCTCCTACTCGTGAGCTAGCGAAGCAAGTTTACGGCGAACTGCGTAGCATGCTTGGTGGTCTGTCTTATGAAGCGGCGCTTATCTTAGGTGGTGAGAACTTTAACGACCAAGTTAAAGCACTGCGTAAGTACCCTCGTTTTATCGTTGCGACTCCAGGCCGTCTTGCTGACCACCTAGAACATCGTTCATTGTTCCTAGATGGTGTTGAAACGCTAATCCTTGATGAAGCGGACCGTATGCTTGATCTGGGTTTCGCTCCAGAACTTCGTCGCATTGCCAATGCAGCTAAACACCGTCGTCGTCAAACGTTGATGTTCTCTGCAACGTTAGATCACGCTGAAGTAAATGGCATTGCAAATGAAATGCTAGACGCACCTAAGCGTATCTCTGTTGGTGTTTCTAACGAGCAACACTTAGATATCACACAGAAATTCTACTTATGTGATCACCTAGATCACAAAGAAGCGATTTTAGACCGTGTACTGGAAGAAGCTGAATACCGTCAGGTAATGATCTTCACAGCAACACGCGCTGATACTGACCGTTTAACAGATAAGTTGAACGAGAAGAAGCTTAAAGCGGTAGCACTGAGTGGTAACCTAAACCAAACGCAACGTAATGCTATTATGAGCCAGTTCGAGCGTGCGGTTTACAAGATCTTGGTAACTACCGATGTTGCTTCACGTGGTATTGATATTCCAAACGTGAGCCACGTTATCAACTTTGATATGCCTAAGCATACGGAAGAGTACGTGCACCGTGTAGGTCGTACTGGCCGTGCGGGTAACAAAGGCGATGCGATTTCTTTGGTTGGTCCAAAAGACTGGGACAGCTTCAAGCGTGTTGAGCTTTACCTTCAACAAGATCTTACTTTCTCTGTGCTTGAAGGCCTAAAAGGTAAGTTCAAAGGTATTAAACCTCGTAAACCTGCGTTTGCTAAAGGCGGTCCTGCTAAGAAGAAGACCAACACTCAAGCGAAGAAAACGCCGAAGAAACCAGTTAAGCGCGATAAGAGCTTCCACCAAAATGTGGCAGTGGGTGATACCGTGTTTATCCCTAAGAAGAAAGTCGCACCAAAAGTGGACGACGAGTAATCACCAGCCAGTTTTAAAGCGTTTGCTAGTAAAACTGACATAAATAAAAACCGCCAATATTAGGCGGTTTTTTTGTATCTCGACCTTGGCTCAGCCATTACTTTTCGATATTTAGTTAGAAATTGAACGTCGAGAACGAATACGCCAAGATGTGGTCGGCAATGTATTTATGAGTAGCTGTAGTTGGGTGTGTCACGCCCCAAAATACATAACTGTCTGAACCATAGGTGGCACAGTCATTGGTTAAGCTGTGGCTTCGCAAGTAGTCCGCGGCTGAGCTTCGATTGATATTAAGACAAGCATCACTCGCGTTTCGAAAGCCATGTTGTTCTGGGTTATCGGTAATGCTGGCGAACAACGCACTTGCATCGAACAACACCACGTTTTTCCCCATACCTTGGTAATACTCGGCTTGAGCTTTGATGAACTGGTTGAATTCTAAGATCTTGCCACGAACTTTTATTATCTCTTGTTCGGTAGAGTATTTGAATTGAGGGGCTTTGGTTGCATCGGGTAAGGTGAACAGCAGGATATTGTTCGCACCAGATTCTGTTAAGCGGATCAGCGCGCTGCTAAAGTCAGCCTTTACATCGGCGACTTCTCGGTTGTAATTCATGAAGTCATTGAGGCCAAACTCTAAAGTAAACAGTGAGTTTTCCGGACGATAGTTTTTGGCGACTTTCATGTAGGTCAGATAAGAGGTGACTTGATCATAAACACCAGTCAATGCCACGTATTGGTTGGTACCTGCGGCGCCACCCACAGCCCAGTTATACAGAGGGACATCTTTCGCTTTTGCTAAATACTCCGTCCAGACTAAACCATTCGAAAAGTGCCCTAAAAACCACGAATCTGCGTTCGGAAAAACCCATTGTGAGCCATTAAATAGATTACCAGTGTCGGACAGGCTATCACCAAAGGTGACAATACGATTGATGCTACTGGCTTGAAAAGCGTTGTCGTTGGTCCAGATTGAGTGGTTGTAAGAGAAGCGATTATCTGCGGCAAAGTAGGTGATGTCAGCGGCGTCATGTTGGATGTCGAGCGTCTGTTCGCAACGCTGTTTGATTTCAGATTGAGGCGCATCACTGTAGAACATGTTTTTGAAAGAAACAGAAGACCACCAATATCCGTTGATCGTGTAGTAATCACCACTCTCTTTCTTTGCCCACTTCCAGTCGGTGGCTGGGGAATCATGAGAGGCATCGGTTCGATACCAACATCTAACATATGAATAGGTCTCTGAGCCTTGTGCACTGAGTACTTGTGCAGATGTAATCGATTCAGGTGTTGGTATTGAGTCTTCAGCGGCATAAGCGCCAAAAGGCAGGGCTAACGTGAGTATTAAAGCCGTATTTTTCATCACTGTATTCTCTTTTATATTTAGATGAGCCAAACAGAAACGCTGTTGCTTGATAAGTGGATAAGTGGATAAGTAAATAACTGGTACGACCTATATCTAAAATCAATAATTAGCGTCAATACATTCAGGGTTGTGGTGTGTCGTTAATGGAATAAGCATCAAGTTATCAACGAGTTTTGGTTGAAAAATACCTGTTTCCAAACGGTTATTTGTCGAATAATTTTGGTTTATTGAGAATGTTGAATTGATATTTGAGTCGGGATATTGAAAGAACAATCTCATCAACCTTAGTTAAATGTTAATTTAATCAATTGCTTATGTTTTTTTCTCCTGATTCTGTTTGCCTGATGTTCATCGCACCTGTTTAATTCAAGTTCGCCATCACAAATATGAAGTCGTTACTTTCTGTTTTATAAAATCATCATCTACGGTTCTTTTACTCATCAGAGGTCTAATCTGTTTAAGGAAAGAGCATTGAAAAAGATATTAATTTGGACGATAGCCTGCCTATCCAGTTTTGGTGTATATGCCGGAACGAGCGCATCAGCATTAGAAGCCAGCGGATACACTGAAACGAAATACCCCATTATGTTGGTACATGGTCTGTTTGGTTTCGATACATTAGCGGGCGTTGACTATTTCTATGGCGTACCTGAATCCCTAACCAAAGATGGCGCGAACGTATATGTCGCTCAGGTCTCTGCAACCAACAGTTCAGAGGTCCGTGGTGAACAGTTACTCAGCCAAGTTGAAACGCTGTTAGCTGCAACAGGAGCAAGTAAGGTGAATCTGGTTGGTCATAGCCACGGTGGGCCTACGGCTCGTTATGTTGCGTCAGTTCGACCTGATCTTGTTGCTTCAGTGACCAGTATTGGCGGTGTGCATAAAGGTTCTAAGGTCGCTGATCTCGTTCGAGGGAACGTATCTGAAGGCTCTGTCACAGAAGGTATCGCGGTTAAATTAGCAGGTGGATTAACGACACTGATTAACCTTTTATCTGGTGGAACGGATCTCGACCAAGACGGCCTCGCTTCTCTTGAAGCATTGACCACAGAAGGCTCGCTAGCCTTCAACCAGTTTTACCCTGAGGGCGTTCCGACGTCTGAGTGTGGCGATGGTGAGTGGCAAGCAAGTAACGGCGTTTATTACTATTCATGGACAGGGTCTTCCACTTTTACCAACCTTCTTGATCCTACCGACGGAGCGATGACAATCCTAGGCTTAGCCTTCAACGAACCTAATGATGGCTTAGTAGGAGCATGCAGCGCGCATTTGGGCAAAGTGATTGGTGATGATTACAAAATGAACCACCTAGATGAGATTAATGGGTTATTGGGAATTCACCACTTGTTTGAGACAGATCCTGTAACACTATATCGTCAGCATGCCAATCGATTGAAGTTGGCTGGCTTGTAGTCTGCAAAGCCGTTTAATAAGAAAACAAGGGAAGTATGATGAAAAAGACCGCCATTTTGTCGATAACCACGATAGCCCTGATGAGCACAGCGGCGGTCTTTTTATATCTAAATAATCAAGATACACATACTGACGACGAACAACGCGTCTCCTCATTGAAAGTCACCTCTCAGCAAGATACCGACATCGATAACGCATCAGCAAAAGACATGATGGAATATTTCGTGTCAGGTAATACAGAATTAACCCTTGAAGGTATTCGAGACAACGTGGCGAAACACCACGAACAATCATCAACAACCGTGGTTGATGAAGCACTGTTTGCCAAATATCTTGAGTATAAGTCGGCACTGACATCGTTGGACGTGCAGTTCGGTACCACATCCATTTCCGCTGATGATCTACGTGCACTCAATCAAGCGCTCCTTGACCTCCAAGCTCAGTTTTTCAGTGAGAGCGAGATAAGTATTCTGTTTACGCACGACAACAGAATGAGAGAAATCGCCTTAGAAAAGTTACTTCTGAAACAGGAGGGATTAGAGGATGAAGAATACCAACAAAGACTCGAATCCTATCTATCTGAGCAACCTGATTATGTTCAGTCGAGTCACCAGAATCAGGTGTTACTCCAACAGCTCTCTAGCTCTGAAGGTCTCGATGAACAGGGTAAATACTTAAAGAGAAGCGAACTTGTCGGTGAAGAAGCAACCCAGAGACTTGAAGCACTTGATAAACAAAGAGCGGCCTTTGAAGACTCGTTAGAGGTCTACTTCGCAGAACGAAATGATGTCTTGAAAGATTCATTCCTATCAAAAACCGAACAACAAGAGAAGATTGCGCAACTTAGGACTGAACATTTCCTACCAGAACAGCTTAGAAGGGTAGAAGCGATTGAAAGAATTCGAGCGGCTGAATCTCGTCAGTAGTGTCTAAAAGCGAAAAACCAGCCATGATGGCTGGCTTTTTGTTTATCGGCGAGTTCTAAAGAGCATACAGCCTGAATCTGTTTGCCTTGAACTTCGTACCTTGAAGCCTATACCTTAAAGTAATCCAACTGCTGCTTCTGTTGTTCTGCTAGGTTAGAAAGCTCGTGGCTTGCTGCAGCGGCTTGAGTAATGCCGGTAACGTTTTGGCTTACTAGGCTGTAGATGTTTGAGATGTTACGGTTGATGTCTGAGGTTACTTGGCTTTGCTCTTCGGCGGCAGAGGCAACCTGAGTGTTAATCTCAGTCATGTCCGTTACCGAGTTAGCAATGCCTGAAAGCGCCGCGCTTACTTCACCTGCAAGAGTTTGGTTGTGTTCCAGCATAGATAATGAGCTGCTCATGCTTTCATTCGCGTTACCGGATTGAACCTGCAAACCTTCTATGATGGTTTGGATCTCTTTGGTTGAATCTTGTGTACGTGCCGCTAGCATTCGAACTTCATCAGCAACCACTGCGAAACCACGACCGCTTTCACCTGCACGAGCGGCTTCGATTGCTGCGTTAAGCGCCAGCAGGTTAGTTTGTTCAGAGATACTTTGAATCACCTCAATCACTTTACCAATCTGTTCAGAGTGCTCTTTTAGCGTGCCCACAACATTTGCAGCTTCGCTTAGCTGAATCGCCATCTGTTCGTTAGCTTTGTTGCTTTCATTAAACAAGCTCATGCTGTGTGTCGCCATTTCGTCAGCTTGCTTAGACGCTGAGTCGGCTTGTACTGCGTTCTCATTAACGTGTGCTGCTGTGCTTTCTAATTGGTTTACAGCAGAAGCAACTTGTTCTACTTCTTGCTTTTCTTGGTCTGAATTAACGCTCGATTGTGTCATTACTGCTGCTAGCTCTGTCGACGCAGAAGCCACTTCGATACTGATTCGAGACAGCGAGCTTACCGTGTCACGCAGCTGTTCAACAGACTGGTTTACGTCTTGCGCTAGGCGTGAGATTTCGTTGTCGCCATACTCTTCTGCTTTAACTAACAAGTTACCTTTTGCCACTTCGCGCATGGTTGCTTGAATATTGCTGATCGGCTTAACAATGATGCCAGCCAGCGTCCAACTGATAATTAGAGCTACAGATAGGATCACTAGAAGCGCAATGGTTGCGGTATCGAGTGTGCTGGTGTGTTGCTGACCATTGATGTCGACTTCTTGAGTCGCAAGCAGATTCAACTTTTTAGAAAGCGTGTTGATCGCTTGCACCATGTCATTACCCGCGTGTCGGTATTGGTCGATTGCGATCTGGTAGCGGTTTTCAAAATCTGAAGAGAGTGATGTATCGCCGTGTTTCGCTCTTAATAGAGGAAGCATGGTGGTGCGAGAAAAGTCGACATAGTGATTCATCGCTTTGTTCATCGCGGCCACTTCATCTTGCATGCCTGGCACTGTGTCTAATGAATTCAGTAGGCGAGTATTTTGGTCGCGTTTTTGGTTTAGTGTTTCAACCAGTGTTTTTACGTCATCAGCATTGAATAGACTGTAAATCGCTTTGATGCGCATGCCATAGCTGTTGTCGACGATTTCGCTTAGTTCTTCTTTATGTAAGATTAATTGGTCGGTCGCTACTGATACATCTTTGAATGCACTTTCTAGCTTTTCACTACCGATAATGACACCGGCTAAAAGTAAAACGACGGAAAATAGTACGGGTATAAGAATTTGTATTTTGATTGATAAGCCACTGAGAAGTTGGCGCATGTAATGTCCTTCTTGAATAAAACAAATAGATGAGAATTATTATTATTATTAGAATTAGTTGGCGATTCTAACTAATGAGACTGACAATTCAATCAGTAAAGGCTTTGATTTCGTTATATGCGATAGGTATTTGATATAGATGGTTGTTTATTGTTCTAAATGGCGATAAAGGTGGATCTTTTTATCCATCGTGTTAGGGCTAATTGATTGATAAATAGAGAAATATATTGGTTAGTATTCGATATAAATAGGGAAGGAAATCTAGCTTTTTGGTGCTCAAACGATGGTGAGACCTGCATTCACTAACTGCATCTGATGGGGACGCGACTATCAATTCATCGAGTAGGAGAGAAATTAGCCATTAATTTGTAGTTGTCATATAGGCTTCAATTAAGTGAAACACAACTGTCACATTCGGATTCTAAAGTAGGCCTCGTTCAAGCAAAACATTACGGCAATAACGCCACTAAAGGAAATTTGTGATGAAAAAGACAGTTATCGGTGCAATCGCACTACTAGGCGCTCTAACAGTGAATACAGCTTCAGCTAAAGAAACTATCTCTGTAGTTGGCTCTAACAGTGCTTCTCCACTGGTTGAAGTTTTTGCAGAAACCTACATGAATAAAGGCGAACCAGTGTTCATCGAAATTCAAGCACCAGGTTCTTCTGCAGGCATCAAAGCAGCAAAAAATGGAAGTGCTGACCTTGGTATCTCTTCTCGTGACCTAAAAGAAGAAGAGAAAACAGCTGACCTGAAAGAGCTAGTTATCGCTCGTGACGGTATCGCAGTTGTTGTTAACCCGAACAACGAAGTATCTGCTCTTACTGCTGAGCAAATCACTTCAATCTACAAAGGCGACATCACTAACTGGAAAGATGTTGGCGGCGCTGATAAACCAATCGTAGCAATCACTCGTGATACTGCATCAGGTACACGTGGTGCATTCGAAGACATCATGAAGCTTAAGAAGAAGATTGGCGATAAGAAAGTATCGGCTATCTCTCAACGTGCACAAGTTGCAAACGGTAACGGCGCACTTAAAGTTTCTGTAGCAAGCAACCCATACGCTATCGGCTTTATCTCTCTAGGTACAGTTGACGAATCTGTTCAAGCTCTAACTATCGACGGCGCTGCTGCGACTGTAGACAACGTTAAGAACGGTTCTTACAAAGTTGCTCGTCCATTCCTAGTTCTTTACAAAGCAGGCGCTCCAACAGCTGAAACTCAACAATTCCTAGATTGGATGGTTGCAGATGAAGCTCAAGCTATCGCTGGTAAGAAAGGCTACATCACAGTTAACTAATCTTAACTGACTCAATCTTAATTATTGCTCAGCCTGCTTTAGGCTGAGCCTTTTCTTTCAACTTTGTTTATTTCGAGCTCTTATTGAGCCACAAAGTTTGAGATTTTATATATGACCATCGCAAATAGTGAAAAGCTTATGAATACTGAAGCGACTCAAATCAACAAGCCAAGTCTACGTGCTAAGAAGCGCATCGACTGGAGAGAAAGAATCTTCCACGGCTTGTTCTTATCGAGTGCTGTAATCGGCATCGTATCACTAGCCGTTATCGCTTACTTTATCGTTGCAGAGAGTATCCCTGCATTCCAAGAGGCCGGTGTTTCTGGCATCGTTCTGGGTGTTGACTGGTTACCTCCAGCTCTATTCGGTGTTGCAACCATGATTGTTGCATCGATTGTTTCGACACTTGGAGCTGTAGTTGTTGGTGTGCCAGTTGGTGTATTAACCGCTATTTTTATTGCTGAGATTGCTCCAAAGCGTCTTGCAGATATTATTCGACCAGCAGTTGAGCTTCTAGCGGGTATCCCGTCGGTAGTTTACGGCTTCTTCGGTCTAGTAATTATCGTTCCAATGATTCAAAACGTTTTCCAAGTACCAGCGGGTAACACTATCCTGGCGGGTATCATTGTTCTGGGTATCATGATTCTTCCTACCGTTATCACGGTTTCTGAAACTTCGATTCGTGCGGTACCTCGTACATACAAAGAAGGTTCACTTGCACTGGGTGCTTCGAAAATCTACACGATTTTTAAGCTACTCGTTCCTGCTGCACGTTCAGGCATTATGACTGGTGTGATTTTGGGTATCGGCCGCGCACTTGGCGAAACGATGGCAATCATCATGGTTATGGGTAACGCGCCAGCAATGCCAGAAGGCATTTTGGACTCTGCTCGTACGCTAACAGCAAACATTGCAATTGAAATGTCTTACGCAAGTGGCGTTCACGCTAACGCACTGTACGCAACAGGTGTTGTACTTCTAGTGTTCATCATGATGTTAAATGGTGCTCTACTTTATCTTAACCGTGAAAAAGCGAAGTAGGCGAGGATAAGTAATATGGATCGCGTAAAACTAAAACAAGCACGTCAAATCAAAGATAACATCCTAAAAGGTTTTATCTGGGCAGCTGCAGCTGTAACCGTTGGTTTCTTATTCTGGATTATTTGGTACATCCTATCGAACGGTCTGCAATACGTAGATTGGAACTTCATCACTGACGATTACACTCGTACTGGTGAAGAACGTGGTATTTTCCCAATGATCATTGCCACGATCTACATGGTAATCGCATCGATTGCGGTAGCCGCGCCACTGGGCATCATGACGGCGATATACTTAACTGAATATGCGAAAGTAGGTAGCCGATTGGTGAAAGTGATTCGATTCTGTACTGAGTCGTTAGCTGGTATCCCATCGATCATCTTTGGTCTGTTCGGTATGACCTTCTTTGTTTCGATTCTTGGTCTTGGCTTCTCGATTCTGTCGGGTGCACTAACGCTAAGTATCCTGATTCTTCCTGTAATCATTCGTACTACAGAAGAAGCATTGATGGCAGTGCCACAAACTTACCGCGAAGGCTCATACGGCCTTGGCGCTTCAAAAATCTACACTATCTGGCGTTTGATCTTACCAAGCGCAATGCCAGGTATCTTAACTTCGGTCATTCTTAGTATTGGTCGTGTAATTGGCGAATCAGCACCTGTATTTTTAACAGCAGGTATGGTGGCACGTGTTCCTGAGTCGGTATTCGATTCTGGCCGTACACTAACGGTTCACCTATATAAGCTGACAACAGAGCTATTTACTATCGATGAATGGAACCAAGCCTACGGCACGGCGACAGTCCTAATCGTACTGGTTCTCTTGATCAACATGGTTACAAAACTGATTGCGAGACGCTTCAACACGGCAACTTACTAAGCTCATTAGCTGGCTCATAAATAAAGCGAGCCCCCGTGATAAAGAAAGCACCAAGTTAGACACGAATTTAAGAATTTAGAGATTACGAACATGAATAAATTTGATATTGAGAACCTAGATCTGTTTTACGGCGACAACCAAGCGCTTAAATCTATCAACCTGCCAATTCCAACTCGCCAGGTTACTGCTCTGATTGGCCCGTCTGGCTGTGGTAAATCAACACTATTGCGTTGTTTGAACCGCATGAATGACCTAATTGAAGGCGTTACGATTAAGGGTAAGCTGGATATGGATGGCACTGACATCTACGGTAATATCGATGTCGCTGACCTACGTATCCGCGTAGGCATGGTATTCCAAAAGCCAAACCCGTTCCCAATGAGCATCTACGAGAACGTGGCATACGGCCTACGTGCTCAAGGTATCAAAGACAAAAAACACATCGATGAAGTGGTTGAGCGCTCGCTACGCAGTGCTGCACTGTGGGATGAAGTAAAAGACCGTCTTAAAGCGCATGCATTTGGTCTGTCTGGTGGTCAACAACAGCGTCTATGTATCGCACGTACCATTGCAATGGAACCAGATGTAATCCTGATGGATGAACCAACATCGGCTCTAGACCCAATCGCGACACACAAGATTGAAGAATTGATGGAAGATCTGAAGAAAGACTTCACTATCGTTATCGTAACGCACTCAATGCAGCAAGCGCGTCGTATCTCAGACCGCACGGCTTTCTTCCTAATGGGAGAGCTTGTAGAGCATAACGAAACCAGCGTTATCTTCAGTGAACCAAAAGATGATCGTACTAAAGGTTACGTAAACGGTGACTTCGGTTAATCGACGATTTACGTGTGGTATTTAAGCGATTAGATACCTTTACACACTAACTGAAACGCAGGTTAGATAATCGAATAGAACAACAGAATTATCACTATAACTATAAGCGATGGAAGTTTTGCCCCACTATAGGTGGGGCTTTTTTATGTGTCTAAAAAATCCCCAATGTCGATGTGATTTTGGGCAGAGAATCCCATTTTTGTCGTCCTTCTCATGCTTGTGATAATGTTAAAGGTGAAACTGTGACCCGCTTAACATCTCATTTTTACTTACATTGATTGCATATCAAGCCTTCTGTATTTTTGCTTTATTCTTAATCGCCAATGGAAGGAAGCTGTGCCTGTTAAAGCCTTTGCAAAACAAATATCTGCGACACGCGACCATCGTCTGTTGGCTGAGTCTCTTTTTGACTATCTGGTTAAGGTACTTACTCCAAAAGGGATAGGAATATTTGCTGAACCGACGCCGGAGAGCGACGCATTACCGCTTTTTTCTTATGGCGACCTAACCTCATTGGCGAGCTACCCCTCTACATTTTGGCCGTGGGTCTCACAGTTTGATACCGCAGACGGGGTTTTGCCAATGGCTATCAACACCTGCAAGTGGGAACACATGAAAGTGCTTGGTGGGGAGTCGTTTATCATGATGCTCGACAACGCACCTGCCTCCAGAACTTATTTAATTGTTCAAAATTGCAATGCTGAGAAGGTTAATCAAACCTTTGACCAAGATCTTGATGTGTTACAGCTCGCGGCTGCCCGTTGGCAATGTATTCGTGCCGAAAAGAACGCGGCGCTAGAAATCAAACACAGAGACACACGTGAAGCTCAATACTTAGATGAGATAAAGTTACGTGAGCTGTTTGTAGAGAACATGAAGCTGGTTCATCAGGTCGCGCTTGAGCTTTCTAACCCTGAGTCACTCGATGCTTTGTATAAAGCATCGGTTGAGGCTGTGCGAGACAGGTTAGGGTTTGATCGTGCGATCTTCATGTTGCTTGATATGAAAAAGCGTTGTTTCAGCGGCACTTATGGCACTGACGAAGCGGGTAAAACCAACAGTGAACACCACACTCAATACGATTTGCACCAACTTGAAGCGGAATACATTGAAGCGCTGTCTGATAACCATACTAATCTAGTCATCATCGATAATGCGCCCCTGTATACAGAAGGTAAGGTGGTCGGGCAGGGGTGGAATGGCATGCTTATCTTGCGTGAAGGCGACAAACCTGTCGGCTGGATCGCCATGGATAACTACATTCATCGCTCACCGATTACTAACTATCAAAAGCAGATGCTTGAGTCTTTTGGCTCTTTGCTTTCTCAAATCTATATTCGCAAGCGCCAAGAGCAGAACATACGTATGTTGCACTCGAGTATGGTTGAGCTGTCTCGATGCGATAGCGTCAGTGAAGTCTGTAAGTCCGCGGTTAGTTTTGCGATTCAACATCTAGGTATCGATCGACTGGCTGTTTTCCTAACAGACAAAAAGTGCAGTTACATGCAAGGTACTTGGGGCACTGACATCAAAGGCGATATTGTCGATGAGTCCTATTATCGCTCTGAGCTGGTGGAACGTGACATTGTAGCCGCAGCTCGTGCTTGCCCTAATCAAGTTGCCTTTGAAGAATCAGTTCCTATCTATCACGATTTCAATATTGTGGGAGTCGGTTGGACGGCAATGACCATGCTCACCACCAATACGGGTGAGCCGATTGCGTTTATCGCTGCTGATAACCTATTAACTCGCAGTCCTTTAACCTCACAGCTTCGTGAGGTAATACGTATCTTTGCTTCGAGCCTTGCTGAGGTGCTGCAAAGAACCATGGCTCAAGAAGAACTGAAAAAGCTCAATGAAACATTGGAGCAAGAAGTCAGTAAGCGTACCCAAGAGCTAGAGTTGGCGAATGAGCAATTGGATATCATTTCTAAGCTAGATCCTCTTACGCGCCTTGGAAACCGCCGTATGTTGTCGCAGGTTCTAGAAGACTTGAACGGTGACGATCAAGGTGCCTTTGCCTTACAGAATGAAATTACATTTGGCTTGATTCTTGTCGACCTCGACCACTTTGGTTTGTACAACAGTGTCTATGGTCATACTGAAGGGGATGCGGCTCTGAGGACGGTAGGTGAGATACTGAATGCCCATGTTCACAATGATAAAGAAACCTTCTGCCGGATTGGCGGAGAGGAGTTTATGTTGTTGATGATTGGCACGAATCACTCAGAGACAAAGCAACGTGCAGAGTCGATTAGAAAATGCATTGAAGAGGCAAAAATCCTGCATTGTGAAAGTAGTACCAGCCCATATTTAACGGCATCCGTTGGCTATGCCTCGATAACGTCTGACCAGCATCAGTTCGATTTTGATTTGTTGTATGGCAAGGCAGATAAAGCCTTGTATCAAGCCAAAGACTCGGGGCGAAATCGAATTGTTTCTGCCTTAAAACGTAAAAAAGTCACAGCCTCTCTTTCTTAAAATAAAGGCCGTTGATCTCAAGATGATCAACGGCCTTTGTGTTTTACTGTTCTTGATGAACAGCGTCGACTAAAGATTTTCTAGCGAACTATTATGCTTTTTACTCGCAACTCTCTTGGGCTTCTTCACCGTTTTGATTGCCAGCTCAGGGCTCCATGTTTGGGCTGGTGAACCGGCTTCACCATAAAGGCTTTGGTTTAGCTTGGTGAGTTCGGCTTCAACGGTTTGTAACGTCTCATCACTTAGATCTGTATTTTCGGATTTCCATTGCTCAAATAAGGTTCTGGTCATCACGCCATCTTTCGTTCTTAGAGCTTCAATAAGCGCTTCTGCGGTATCTGATTGACGTTCAACAGTGTGTGTTGGTTTTGTCGTTACACCGCGGCGTGACCAGAAGTAGAATGCCAATGCTGAGCTGATTAGCCACAAAGCTGCAAATAGGGCGGTGAGATAAGGCCAGATCCCTGGGCTATCCACAGTAACAACCGTCGGGCTTACTTGTTGGGCGGGCGTAGCAGTAACTGGTGGAGTGCTTGACGCTGCGCGATCACTTGCTTTTACCGCTAACTCTAGCCCCTGCGCTTTGCTGGTTTGTTCTGATTGCAAATCGGTGTTAAACCAAGCTTGAGACACATCAGGAAGCGAGATGTTTCCTGCCTCTTTCGGAATCAAGACTTGCTTGTAAACAACGACAGAATCACCTGACTGAGTTGTGCCAAATTGCGGCTTCTCTTCATAAACACGTACCGAAATAGGGTAGGTGATATTCAGTTTTGGCAGCTGGTGTTGCGTTAAGTTGCTAGCCGTCATCGTGATGGTACGAGTTAACGAATCACCCGCTTCCATTTCAATGGTTTGGTTGTCGCCTTCTAAACCATTACTATTTCCCAGTTGATTGCCTTGGCTATCTGACCATTGTTGAATCAGTTTGAAGTTTGATGTTGGTAACCACTCACCTTGGTAGCCTTTTGGTACGTCCTTCACAGTTACATCTAAGATTTCAACGGGCGTGTCGAGCTGGAACAGACGCGTTGTACTGGAGTTGTTGGTTGAGTAAACAACGGCTCCATTCAGCTTCGGTCCATTCAGCTTAAACTGTCCGGCCTTTTGTGAAGAGATACGGAAAGACTGTTGAACTACCGTCACCTCTTGTCCATTGAGAACATCTTGAAATTGCTTCGATTCACCAATAGGTTCCACATCTAAGCCCGGCGAGCTCGGTGGCGCAATTTTAGGATCTTGCAGCCTTCTTGGGTCAGCTTTGATGATGAGTTTTACATCAAGCTCAGCCACTTCTTCTGGGTACAGCGAGTTCT
This sequence comes from Vibrio sp. 10N.247.310.23, assembly GCF_041467155.1. NCBI lineage: Bacteria > Pseudomonadati > Pseudomonadota > Gammaproteobacteria > Vibrionales > Vibrionaceae > Vibrio > Vibrio sp. 10N.247.310.23. Next base: position 44,604 of record NZ_JBFSTZ010000009.1, read on the forward strand.
TGCTGAGATTAAGCTGGAACTCTGCCATATCATGTTGAGTTGGAGCGGCTTTGTTAATTGCAACATTGATGGTGATAGGCTTGGTTTTTGCCCCTTCAATATCAAAACTCGGGATTTGCAACTTACCCAAACGCAGTGGAGCAAGGCTAATGTTCCATTCACTTGATACCGAACGGCTGCCATTGACGATTCGCATCGAAGACCCAAAGTTTGGTGTGCCAACATAGAAATCCTGCTGGAGCGCTGTTAGATCTAGAGCATCAGAGGAGACCTTTTCATCGGTTGCAACTCTAAGAAGGAACACTTCATCTTTGGTGACACTGTTATGTGAAACGCTCGCCACGGCGTTTGCAGCCAATACTGAGAAGGACGAGAAAGCTCCCAACAACAATGTTAGGAGTACGGATAAAAATGGCTTGTTTAAAAATCGCATGGTTACCACTTTTTGTTCTGGTTGTTAGGAGCACTTTTTTGTCGTGCTTGTAAAATCATTTGCGCTTTAAGCAGTTGGCTCGGGTCACGGGCGCTTTCTACTTGCTCAAGTTTTCGCATGTCAGGGTCGCTCGACAGAGGTTGATCTGAGGTTTGTGCTACAGCTTGCTGACTACTTTGCTCACCATCTTCTTTTGAAGCTTGTTGTGCGCTAGCACTTTGAGGTGTAGCGCCTTCTTGGTCACTCTGTTTCGGCTGATCACTGTTACTTTGTTGCGTGGCTTGCTTGTCGTCTTGTTTAGACTTTTCAGAGTCAGAGTGATTTTCAGGTTGGCCTTGAGATGAGTTTTGGTCTTGGCTACCGCGTTGATCTTGGTTACTGCTTTGATCTTGCGACTTGCCATTGTCAGCGGAGCTTTGTTGTTGATCCTGAGAGCTTTGCGAAGAATCATTTTGCTGACCTTGCTGACCTTGCTGACCTTGCTGACCTTGCTGACCTTGCTGACCTTGCTGATTTTGGTCTTTCTGGTCTTTGGAGTCAGAATCGCCTTGCTGTTGCTGTTGCTGTTGCTGTTGCTGTTGCTGTTGCTGTTGCTGTTGCTTCTGAGCCTGTTCGACAATCTCTAGGTTCTTCTTCGCATAAGCATGTTCAGGGTTGCTTTCAAGAATACGTTGATACTCTTGGATCGCTTGGTCGTACTTACCTTGTTGGGCTTGAGCGTTAGCAAGGTTGTAGCGAGCATCTTCACTAGAAAGCTCTTGCAGCGTCTGCTCTGCGGCTTCGAAATCACCGGCTTTGTATTGAGCAATGCCTTTCCACTCTTGTTGGGTGAACTGTTCAGCAGCTTGTTGGAAGTCCTCGTCCTGATACAGCTGATAGCCTACTTGATCATTGGTTTTCCACGGGTTCGCAAACGCAGTATTTGGTTGGCTAAAAGAGATAACTCCAGCTAAGGCACACCAAATAACCCCTTTCCTGAATAATCCAAGTGCCGGAAGTAATAGCAAAGGCAGTAACCAGAAACCGTTGTTCACTCTGGTGTTGAGTGAGTTCTTGGTCTTGGTTACTTCCGATGTTGTTGCAACGCGGTCGAGGTAGCTCGCGATGTGTTCAACATCTGAGTTATCAAATTGAACTTCAGTGAACGTGCCACCAGAGCTGCGTGTAAGCTCGCGCATGTTCTTCAAGTTGGTTCTTGCCACCACGGTTTGTCCTGAGTCGCTTTGCAGCATCGACCCCGTAGGTAACGAGATTGGCGCACCGTTTTCACTCCCTACAGCTAGAATCGACAATGTCCAATCGTTGCCAGAGAGTAGGGAGTCGATCTGCTTCTGCTCTTGGTCATCGATGTCATCAGCAATCAATACCAAATCACCTTGATAGATCTTCGCGCGAGTCATCATATCAATCGCAAGCTTAACGGCTGATGCGGCATCACCACCTTGATAAGGCATGATATCTGGCGATAGGTTAGGCACTAGGTTTTTGATGGTGTTGATGTCTGACGTTAGCGGGCTAATGGTGTAAGCATCCCCAGCATACGCCACCATGCCTGTTAGCCCTTCTTTCCACAATGAAAGCAGATCCAGAGCCTTGTATCGCGCTTGAGTTAAGCGATTCGGCTTAATGTCGGTGGCATACATAGACATCGACATATCCATGATCACAACTCGTGCCTGCGTTTTTTCAAAGCTCGGCTGTTCGTTTTTCTCGAAGCTTGGTCCAGCTAATGCAATAACGCCGACCAGCCACCAAATTCCGAAGTAAGTACTGCGATTTTTCGATGGCTTACTCGATTCTGGTGCCAAGTATCGCGCGATGTGTGACGCGAGTAATCCTTGCTTAGATTGTGTCTTGCTCAGCCACCAAATAGCGGGCAGCACGACAAGCGCCAAGAACCAATATGGGTAGATAAAAGTAAAGTTAGACATTGTTTCTCCTAATGGCTAACAGCATAAATGCGAAGAACATTGCCGCCGACAGTGGCCATACAAACCACTCTTGTTGCGGTCGCCAGATCTTAGTGGCGTTCGTCACGGGCTCTAACTGGTTAATGGTGTCGTAAATCGTCGCTAACTCTTTGCTGTCACGCGCTCGGAAGTACTGACCGCCGGTGCGTTTGGCAATTTCTATTAGTGTACGTTCATCCAAGTCTTGAGCAGTATTGACTTTGCGCGTCATGAAGAACTCTTTGACCATCATCTCGCCTGCACCGACACCCACGGTGTAAATCGTTGCGTCGTATTTCTTTGCAATATCCGCCGCTTCTAATGGGTCTAATACCCCGGCGGTATTACTGCCGTCGCTGAGTAGAATCATTACACGTTGGGGCGCATCGCTATCGACAAAGGTTTTGGTGGCAAGACCAATACCATCACCAATCGCTGTTTGAGTACCAATCAGCTTTAACACCGCTTGATTGAGCTGTTGTGAAAGCGTATCTCTATCTAGCGTAAGCGGGGTCTGCAAGTAGGCGTGATCAGCAAATAGTACCAATCCGACTCGGTCGCCTTTTCGTCGCTCAATAAAGTCACTCAATACGCGTTTCACCGCCGACAAGCGGTCGATGTATTCGCCATTGAACTGCATGTCTTCTTGGCTCATCGAATAGGAGAGGTCGACAACTAACATTAAATCACGATGCTTCGGCTGAAACTCCACCGGTTCGCCATACCATACAGGGCGTGCGCTCGCCGTAACCAGCAGAAGCCAGATAATCACGGACAACGCCTTTGGTAAGCGACTGCTCGGTGTTTTGGTATTGCTGTCTTCTGGCAGAAATGGAAGCCTTAGGGCATTGCTCGATTCTGACTTTGGTGAGAACAAGTAAACGAGCAACGGCAGTGGCGCGATGAAGAACATCCACCACCAAACGAACTCGATGTTTAGCAAGTCCCTGCTTAGAAACATAGTGCTTAGAAAATCACTCATAACGACCTCGCTTTGGAGGAAGTGCTTTGCGAAGCCAAGTTTCGCAATCATTAACCAATTGCTGTTGAGCCTTTTTCTGTTCGTCGTTCATTAGGGCTACATCTTGATAGAGCGCTTGTTGCCACTGGGATTGTTTTGCTACAAATAACGGCTTCGCCAATTGCGCATCTAAGAACTTCAACCAATCATCACCAGACAAACCTGCAATTTTTTCACGAGGGAAATAGCTCAGTGCTGCTTGACGAAGGATGCGTTGTGCTTTGCTCGGAGACAAACCATCTTGGGACTGACTATTGCTAAAGTAAGACAGTGCTTCTTGCTTCGCCTGTTGATTGTTTTTTCTACGTTTTAGAATGAAAAACACCAAAGCAATCAGGGCAATGGCTGTGATAACCACTGCCCACCAACCCCACGCCAAAGGCCACCAAGTCGGTGCATCTGGCGCAATAACCGGACTTAAATCTAAGGGCTGTTTCATGACTGAGCTCCTGATATCTGGCTCATGAGTGACTGCGCACTCGACAGCGAGCTATAAGGTATCGCGAGAGATAACCCCATCTGTTGCAGCTGCTGTTTCTTAAGCGAAAAAGCATGGTTAAGCTTTTGCTTTTCTTTATTAGAAGAGAAATTAAACCATTGAGTTTTGCTGCCATCGGTGACCTGTTTAGAGCCTTTATAGGTGGTTTCACCTTGCTCTAGCGGGTCGTAGAAATGCACAAGACGTACTCTGTTGTGTCGGCGAATTTGACTGATAAGTGAGTAGTCACTTTCTTGGTAACGCACAAAGTCACTGAGCATAATAATATCGCTTCCTTTAGGGCAAAGCTGGTGCAGAGATTTCAGCCCATGCTCTAAGGTTGTGTCATTATGATTGTCGTGATGAGTCAGCGCTGCATTATTGATTTCTATGACTTTTTGCAAAATACGCAGTGGAGCATGGTTGCTTGCACTTGGCTTAATCTCAATGACCTCTTTGCCAGTATCGATCACCGCGCCAATTCGATCTTTTTGAGCCACAGTAAGCCAGCACAGTTGGCTAGCAAAGTGTGCAAGTTGAACCGATTTCAGCAACAAGGTTGAGCCGAAAATCATACTGCTTGATAGATCCAAGAATAAAATGACAGGCTGTTCTCGTTCTTCAGAGAAAAGTTTGGTATGCGCTTTGCCCGTTCTGGCTGTTACACGCCAATCAATGCTGCGAATGTCATCTCCCGCTTGATATTGACGAACTTCAGAGAAATTCATCCCGCGACCTTTACGGTTGCTCTCGTGTTGGCCGTTAAGCTGTGACCAAAGGCTCTTGGCGGGAGGCAACCAGCGAACAGACTGCGCTTTGTATTGCAGAAGTTCGTCCAGGTTTAACGTGACACCGTCACTATGGTTGGGTAGTTGATTATTCATGCGCGTATCCCTATGCGCTGCCAACCAATGAAATAAGGTGTGCGATCACTTGGTTTGCGGTGACACCTTCAGCTTGTGCGTGGTAGCTGCGCAGTAGACGGTGGCGTAACACAGGGAATGCCATCGCTTGAACGTCTTGTGGCGTGACGTAATCTCGTCCTGCAAGCCAAGCGTGAGCGCGGGCACAACGGTCTAACGCAATGGTTGCACGCGGGCTGACACCCATGTCTAACCATTGATCAAGTTGGTCACTGTATTGCTTAGGTTGGCGAGTCGCCATAACCAGTCTGATGATGTACTGCTCAATGGTGTCTGCCATGTGAATGTTGAGCACTTCTTGGCGCGCTTCAAAGATCGTTTGCTGAGATATCTGTTGTGGCTGAGCTGATTCGTTACCTTGAGCCTCACCACGGTTGAGTCGTAAGATCTCAAGCTCGCTTTCCATATCTGGGTATTCAACCTCTAGGTGAAGCAAGAATCGGTCTAACTGAGCTTCCGGTAGCGGGTAAGTCCCTTCTTGTTCAATTGGGTTCTGTGTTGCCATTACCAAGAACAACTCAGGCAGCGCATAGGTTTTTCGACCGGCAGTTACTTGTTTCTCTGCCATTGCTTCCAGCATTGCCGCTTGAACTTTCGCCGGAGCTCGGTTGATCTCATCCGCTAGAATCAGCGAGTTGAAAATCGGGCCTGATTGGAAAGTGAACTCCCCAGTCTCAGGACGGAAGATGTCGGTACCCGTCAAATCAGCAGGTAACAGATCGGGAGTGAATTGAATGCGGTGGAAGTGACCCTCAACACAATCAGCCAATGATTTTACTGCGCGAGTTTTTGCTAAGCCGGGAGGTCCTTCAACGAGGATATGACCATCCGCTAAAAGGGCGATCATCAGTTGCTTAACGAGCTCTTTTTGACCAATGATTTGAGACTCTAGATAGTTTTGAAGGACTTCGAAATTTGTTTTGTGCATTTTGGACTCTCTGGGTATCCATTTGATTTTTATTTTGAGTATTGGTCACTGATTTCGAGGAAAAAGTTCCAGTACATTTGCGTAATTTATTTTTTCAAAATTGGAAATATTTACAAGTGGTTAGCTAAAAAAATCGTTAGGTTGTGATTATTACTATATCAATTGGTTTTTATATACAAAAGCTCGGCGGTGGGGAGTGGTTTGAGTTCGGTTGGGTCTCAGGGGGTGAGAACTAAAATTGACTCTCGACAATGCGGTATTTGCTTAGTTAATTCATGCTCAAGGTGAATATTTCTAATTGTTACATCATATTTGCAGTTTTTTGAGAAGAAAGTCTCTAGTTTTATTGGTTGTGGCCGATACATCACTCAGATTGTGCATTGCTTGTTGGAGTGCACTAAAAAAGTCCTGTTCAGGGTATACCAATAACGAGCGATTCTTTTTAAAGGTCCAAATATGTTTAAAACTAACTCTCTGAGTATCAAGCAAAAAGTTGTACTTGGAATTACCTTTGCGGTTCTTGCATCGACAGTGATTGTCGGCGCAATGGCACAACAACAAGCAAGAGATGTATTAAGTCATCGATTGATCGATATTGAACTTCCAGGAATGCTAGAGCGAATCAATGGTGAAATTGACCGAGAAGTCTCTCAGCTATTACTAGCGGCGGAGCAAATTGCTTCAAATGAATTTATTTCTGATGCTATCGAATCGACCGAGCGCGATGCCGCGCTAGAGAATAAGCTGGTTAAACAACTGAACAATGTTCGCAACCAATATCAGTTGAACGATGCCTCGGTAGCGAACCGTCAAACAGCTTACTACTGGAATCAAGATGGTTTCTTACGTCAGCTAAACCAACAACAAGATGGTTGGTTCTTTGGCTTTACGCAATCTGGACAGCCGACCATGGTGAGCATGTTCCAAGAAGCGAATGGCGAAGTGAAGATGTTTGCTAACTATCAGCAGCCTTCTGGTTTGGCGATGTCTGGTCTATCAAAATCGATGGATGACATGGTTAACTTACTCAATGGCTTTAAGATTGAAAATACAGGCTTCGTATTCTTAACCGATAGCCAAGGTGATGTTCAAATTCACCGTGAGCGTTCTCGCAGTGACTCTTCACTTCAACAACTTTACGGTCCTCAAGCAAGCCAACTACTGAACAAGTCGGGTTTTAACCTGATTACCACTGAAAGCCAAGGCCAAGAGCTGTTCGTGGCGAGCTTGTATGTGTCTTCAATGGACTGGTTTGTTATTGGTGTCGTTCCGACTGGTGAAGTGTTTGCAGAGTTAGATGCGACAGCGCAGAAGATGCTGATCATGACTGCGGTTGTGGCATTAGTGTTTATCCTAATGGGCGTAGTTCTGGCGAACAGCATTACTCAACCGATCAAGCTTTTGGCTAAGCGTTTCGGCGACTTAGGTGAAGGCGACGGTGACCTTGCACAGCGTATCGAAGTGAAAGGCAACGATGAAATTGCACAGCTTTCAAAAGGCTTCAACGGATTCATTGAAAAGATTCACGAGTCGATGAAAGAGGTGTGTTCGACAAGCCAAGCGCTTCAAGTGGCTGCAGAGAGTGTTTCGAATAAAGCTCACATCACCCACGACAACAGCCAAGAACAGCGCGACCAAACGCTTCAAGTGGTGGCTGCAATTAACCAAATGGGTATGACCATCAGCGAGATTGCATCGAACGCGGCAACCGCAGCAGAAACGGCAACTCAAGCTTCAGGCAATACGGAAGTAGGCCGCTCTGTGGTGAACAAAGCAAAAGACGCGATCAGTCGTTTGGCGCAAGATATTGAAAGCACGGGTCAGGTAGTAGAGCAACTGGCTTCTACAACTCAAGACATCGGTTCTATTCTGGGTGTTATTCGTGATATTTCAGAGCAAACTAACTTACTCGCATTAAACGCTGCAATTGAAGCCGCCCGTGCTGGTGAGCAAGGTCGTGGTTTTGCGGTTGTAGCGGATGAAGTACGTAACCTAGCAAGCCGTACCGCAGATTCAACGGAAGAGATTCAAAAGATGATCAACCAACTGCAAAGCGATGCTAAAGATGCGGTAACGGCAATGAGTGCGGGTAAGGTGATTACCCTTGAAGGTGTATCGGCTTCGGATGAAGCGGTAGACGTGCTGAGTGGCATTTCAGACCGTATCGTTGATATCACAGACCGTAACACTCAAGTGGCAACGGCAACGGAAGAGCAATCAACCGTAGTTCACACCATCAACCAGAACATTGAAGAGATTAACGCAATCAACGAAGTGACAACGGGCACGGCTGAGCAACTTGCTGAAGCGAGCCAAGAGCTTCGTGATCTATCGTCTCGTCTAGATAAGATGGTTGGTTCATTTAAGCTTTAATTCTTTCAAGCTGTAACATGACTTAGAAAGGGATATAGACGAAGAGCTGGGGTCATTTCATCGTTAATCCGGCTCTTTTTATTAGTACGCTAATTTGCCTCTAACTGCCTTTAGCTTGATCTGGTTTCGGGCTTTGCTTTTAATCACCCTAGCATCATAGGGCGTAAATGAGTAAAATCTCGTTAGGTTTAATATTTAGGTAAGTATCATGAGCGATTTTGAAAAAGAACTAGAGCAGATGACTCAAGAGATGGGCGATGAGCCTGAGGTGAAACTGCCATCACTTGAAGAGCAAAAAGCAATTGTTGCTGAGTTCAAGCGACTAGAGGCGGAAGGCAAACTGACTCCTGAAGTGTTAGAGAAGCATTTTGGCCAGTTCAACAAACAGAATGATACGCCAATTCACTAAGTTGATTTAGACAGGTTTCATGTCTGAAAGAAGTGATATTAGCGGTTGGGTTCATAGCCTAACTAACAGATAAAGGTCTAGCGCTTGCTAGACCTTTTTTATTGCCGCTAGCGAAAGACCGAGTGGCTGACTCATGAACTATTCAATGTAAGTGAAACTCGTATCCAACACATAAAAATATCCAGCACATAAAAAAATCCCCCTTACTGAGTAAGAGGGATTCGATATGGGCAAGTTATATCCTAAAAGGCTAAGCGATTAGTCTGTGCCGTATTCTTTGTACAAACGACGACATGCGCGGCCATCGCTGTGGAACAGGTGACAACGGTGCGCTGGAATACCAATCGCCAACTTGTCACCTGATTCGATTTTCAACGTGTCTGGCTGGCGATAGATAACATCAGCATCGGCACTTTCAAGGTTTAGGTAAACCTGAGTTTCGTTACCTAGTTTCTCTACCATCATCACGTCAGCTTCAATCGTCGCGTCACCTGATTCAGCAGACATCAAGTGTTCAGGGCGAATACCCAGAGACATACGATCGCCAGCATTGACAGTCGTCCCGTCAACAGGGATCCAGAAAGTCATGCCATTAGAAAGTTGTACCAATACGCGTTCTGCTTCAGCTTGTTCAATGTGTACCGACATGAAGTTCATCTTCGGTGAGCCAATAAAGCCAGCAACGAAACGGTTTTGAGGGTAGTGGTAAAGGTCAAGCGGCTTACCGACTTGAGATACATAACCACCATCCAGAACAACGATCTTATCCGCCATTGTCATCGCTTCCACTTGGTCGTGGGTAACGTAGATCATGGTACAACCCAGTTGACGCTGTAGCTTGGTGATTTGCGAACGCATTTGAACACGTAGCGCGGCATCTAGGTTTGATAAAGGCTCATCAAGTAGGAATACGTTTGGTTGAGAAACCAGAGTACGACCAATCGCAACACGTTGACGTTGACCACCAGAAAGCGCTTTAGGTTGGCGCTCAAGAAGGTGACCAAGCTGAAGGATTTCTGCAGCATGTTCAACGCGTTTGTCGATCTCAGCTTTATTTGCGTTTGCTAGCTTAAGACCGAAAGACATGTTGTCGTATAGGTTAAGGTGAGGGTAAAGCGCATAAGACTGGAATACCATACCTACGCCACGCTTTGACGGTTCAACGTCATTCATGCGTTGGTCGCCAATGTACAAATCACCAGACGTAATGTCTTCTAGACCTGCGATACAACGTAATAGCGTCGATTTACCACAACCTGATGGTCCAACGAATACTACGAATTCACCTTCGTTGATGTCTAAGGTTACGTCCTTAGAAATCTGTACATCACCATATGATTTATAAACGTTTTTTAACGTGACACTCGCCATCTAGCTTGTCCTCGATCGATCAAATTTTAAGTTTTACTGCTTATCATTATAAGAAATTTTTGGGTCAGCAGTAACTGTAGGAATTGGTAAGTATTGAGTGAGTAAGAAAAAAGTGGGTGAGACTTGGCTTCTTTAACCAAGCCCACCCGTCATAGCCAAACTGATGCCCATTTCCCCCACATCCAGCTAAACCTCCCCCGTGATTCAATCACAGATTTAGCTCGATGCTAATATAAGACACCAGCGGGCAGTGAAGCCAACTAAATGAATAATGCGTCAACGCATAACACTTGCCGGTAAAGGGTTCTTACTATCCACTCTTGGATGAATGCAGTTTCGGTGAATTGGCGTAAGGGTACATCCTCCTAATGGAAAATTAACTAGGGGGAGTAGGAGGGGAGGAGTAGATAAATGGGGTTATTAATAATTGGCGATCCAGTTCAAATAAATCCACCGCGTAACGGTGATGTTGATCACGATGAGTATACGTTTTGTGATTGCAGTCTCTAATCTGACCGGATGGCGATCACGAATTTAAGCCATAATAGCTAGGGCGTAGTGGCTAGGATGATGAGCTAGGGTCTGTTTTCTCAGATCATAACCTCCGAAAACTGGCTCGTCTTGGTAGATGTGCCCTACGTATAAATATAAAAAGGATATTCACATGAAAAACGCTCTAAGCGCTGTAGCTCTAGGTACAATAGTTGCTCTGGGTTCTTTTGGTGCAAATGCTGCTATCGAAGAAGGACAACTAACAATCTGGGTAGGTGGTGACAAAGCTTATGAAGGCATGGCTGAAGTAGGTAAACGCTTCGAAGAAGATACTGGTGTTAAAGTAACCGTCGCTTTCCCTGACAAGCTAGAAGAAAAATTCCCTCAAGTAGCAGCAGCTGGCGATGGCCCAGACATGATCTTCTACGCACATGACCGTTTTGGCGGCTATGCAGAAGCGGGACTTCTTGTTGATATCAAACCTTCTAAAGAAACTAAAGAAGGTATCGTAGACTTCGCATGGGACGCTGTTTCATACGAAGGTAAAACAATCGCATACCCTGTTGCTGTTGAGTCAGTTTCGCTAATTTACAACAAAGCGCTTGTTCCTAACCCACCTAAGTCTTGGGAAGAAATCCCAGCACTTGATGCTGAACTTAAAAAAGACGGCAAGAAAGCGATCATGTGGCCTCTACGTGGCGGCGCTTACTTCACATGGCCTTTACTTGCAGCTGACGGCGGTTACGCATTCAAACAGACTGCAGAAGGTTACGACATTAAAGATGCGGGCGTAGCGACTGACGGTGTTCAGAAGTCTCTAGGTTTCATCGAGAAGATGGTACAAGACAAAGTTATCTCTGCAGACATGGATTACTCAGTAGCTGAGTCTGAATTCGTTGCAGGTAACGTTGCAATGACAATCAACGGCCCTTGGGGTTGGGAAAACATCAAGAAAGCTGGCGTAGATTACGGCGTAACAACTTTACCTAAGTTCAACGGTAAAGCGTCTAAACCTTTCGTTGGTGTATGGGCAGGTGGTATCAGCACTGCGTCTCCAAACCGCGACCTAGCTGTTGAGTTCATGGAAAACTACCTACTAACAGATGAAGGTATGAAGAGCCTGAACGACGACAAGCCACTAGGCGCTGTTGCTCTTAACTCTTTCCAACGTCAACTAGACAGCGATACTCGTATTGCAGCAACAATGGACAACGCGATGAACGGTGAAATCATGCCTAACATCCCTCAGTTCACAACATTCTGGTACAGCATGGAAGAAGCGATCGGCAACGTAGTTGACGGCCGTCAATCAGTAGACCAAGCACTAAAAGCTGCTGAAGGTCGTATGGTTAAGTAACACCCAGGCACTACCTTTTAAGGAGAGGGTAACCTCTCCTTACTTTTCTATTTTTTATCTATATCGCTAGCAGGTTCCTCTATGCAGTCAGTTCAAGGTACAGATGCTATCCCAGCACCATCAAGCCTTCCAGGCAGTAAAAGCGTCTTCATTAAATGGGGGTTGCTTGGTAGCGTTGGCTTAATAAACGGCTACGCTACAATTCTAATGTATTCTCGCGGTGAGCTCGCTTTTGCGCTGCTTACAGTGATCTTAACGGCTTTGGCACTTTACATTTTTGGTAGTAAAAAAACTTACGCCCACCGTTATATTTACCCAGGTATTGCCGGAATGATCTTGTTCATTCTTTTCCCATTGGCATACACCGTAGGGCTTGCGTTTACTAACTACAGCGCGAAAAACCAACTTTCTCTAGAGCGTACTCAAACCGTTCTTTTAGACCGTTCTTTCCAAAGCGGTGAGAGCTACCCATTTACTTTGTACAAGACAGATGACGGTCACCAGATCGTTGTAAAAGATGGCGATCAACTGTTAGCGACTGACGTATTTTCTCTAGACAATATGACAGAAACAGAGATGGACCTATCTGTTATTGAGTCTGCGCAAGGTGAAAAAGAGAAGATCAAAGCGATCATTCAAAACCGAGCAGCAATCAGTGGTGTTGATTTCAATCTACCTGACGGTGGTGACATCCGCATGAGTGGCTTACGTAAGTTTGCTTCTGTTGCTCCGCTTTACACGCTACAAGACGATGAAGAAACGTTAATCAACAATGAAACGGGTGAAGTTCTCAAGCCAAATATGGATGTGGGTTTCTACCAGCCTGTTGATGCAAATGGTGAGTTTACGGGTAATACCATCTCTCCAGGTTTCGTGGTTAGCATTGGTACGCATAACTTTGAGCGTGTATGGAAAGATGACGGCATTAAAGAACCGTTTATCAGCATCTTTATTTGGACGGTTATCTTCTCGGTATGTACCGTAGCGTTCACGCTAGTTATCGGCCTTGTATTGGCTAACATCGTGCAATGGGAAGAGTTGAAAGGTCGTTCTATTTATCGTGTTCTACTGATTCTGCCTTACGCCGTACCCGCGTTTATCTCGATTCTTATCTTTAAGGGTCTATTCAACCAAAGCTTTGGTGAGATCAACATGGTGCTCGAGAATATCTTCGGCTTAAGCCCGAACTGGTTCTCAGACCCTATCTTAGCGAAAACCATGGTGTTGATGGTTAACACATGGCTAGGTTTCCCTTACATGATGATTCTATGTATGGGTCTGCTTAAAGCGATTCCTGATGATTTATACGAAGCGTCAGCAATCGATGGTGCGAACTTCCTTGATAACTTCAAGCGCATTACGTTCCCATTGATGATTAAACCGCTTACACCGCTATTGATTGCAGCGTTTGCCTTTAACTTCAACAACTTCGTAATGATTCAACTATTGACGAACGGTGGCCCGAACATGATTGGTACTTCTGAGCCAGCGGGTTACACAGACTTGCTTGTAAGCTACACGTACCGAATTGCATTCGAAGGCGGCGGCGGTCAAGACTTCGGTCTAGCAAGTGCTATCGCAACGCTTATCTTCCTATTGGTTGGTGCACTAGCGTTACTAAACCTTCGTTTCACTAAACTGTCTCAAGATTAAGGAGCACGACAATGGCTATGGTACAAGGTAAAGGCCTTAAATACCGAGTGTGGGCAACGCATGCAGTGTTGTGGTGCTTCTTGGCAATGATTATCTTCCCACTACTGATGATCATCGCGATCTCGTTCCGTGAAGGTAACTTCGCAACCGGTAGTTTGATTCCAGATAACCCATCATTGGAACACTGGAAGTTAGCATTGGGTATGTCAGTAACGAACGCAGATGGCTCGGTAACGTCACCTCCGTTCCCTGTGCTAACTTGGTTATGGAACTCAGTGAAGGTTGCAGGTATCACATCGATTCTGATTGTGACACTGTCTACGACATCGGCTTACGCGTTCGCTCGTATGCGCTTTAAAGGTAAGAACACAATCCTGAAAGCGATGATGATTTTCCAAATGTTCCCAGCAGTATTGGCTCTAGTAGCAATCTACGCGCTGTTTGACAAACTTGGTCAATACATTCCGTTCTTAGGCTTGAACACACACGGTGGTCTAATCTTCTCTTACCTTGGTGGTATTGCACTGCACGTATGGACGATTAAGGGTTACTTTGAAACGATTGATAACTCTCTGGAAGAGGCAGCAGCCCTTGATGGTGCAACGCCTTGGCAAGCATTCAGACTGGTTCTACTACCGCTGTCTGTACCAATCCTAGCGGTTGTGTTTATCCTATCTTTCATCGCGACAGTGGGTGAGGTGCCAGTAGCGTCTATCCTACTTACAGATGTGAACTCTTACACGCTAGCAGTAGGTATGCAGCAGTACCTATACCCTCAGAACTACCTATGGGGTGACTTTGCGGCAGCGGCTGTACTATCAGCACTTCCGATTACTATCGTGTTCTTACTTGCTCAACGTTGGTTAGTTGGTGGTTTGACGGCAGGTGGTGTAAAAGGATAAGCTGTACTCTATAAGAAAGAAAAAGAGCGACCGTTAGGTCGCTCTATATTGGCATTTTTATTACATCATTTGGTTTGGCCGCCGATCAGTAATAAAAATAACCCTCAGGTTACGCATAGCTGGCTACTAATCAGGTTCCTTACGCTATTAATGATTAGTGGTTTTTGTAACTCTAACCCAGGTATTTACTTGGGTTTTTTTATGCCTGCTACTTTTTGTTTTTTGTGTCAGCGTTACTCGTTAACTATCGCGCTCATATCTACTTTAAAACCCAAAGTTTCGAGTTACTTCTCTCCTAAATACCGACCACTTCATTTTGGTTACTTGTAGAAATGAACTAGTCTCACAAATCAGACACTCAGTATAAGTGGCTGTTGTACTATTGATATGTTGTGAATATTCCAATGCGTGATACTTCAATGATTTGTATGCAACAAAACCTGAAATTGCACTGAAAATGTATGGGTAAGCGAGAGGTAGTTACAGAATATTCAAGTGACATTCATGAGGGTTATGGAGGTAGGTTTATTTATGCTTCTGGTTTTTGGTGGGACTTAGAAGTTAGAACTCTTTACTAGAAGGAGCACAACCTAAGTGTTGCAACAACACATAGATACTTTCTTGATCGAGTGCCACGCGACGAAATAGATCGGCAAATGTCGGATCTCCACCGAAACACGTTTGGATATAGTGGTTGATTTCATTGCTGTCGTAGCCTTCGACGTACAAAGTTCTAACCCATTGGTACTCAACAGCCTTTAAATTGTTCAGTGTAGACTCGCTAAGAGTGGGGCGTATGACGCTCAAGAGTGGCTCCAAGAAATTCAAATGCATCTATTATGATTGGCGGTATTTAATCAGAGCAAAATGACGACTTTATTACAGTCAAAATAAATCAGTGAACAAGTGCCGATTCATTTCAACCTTTGGCTGGGTATCACGCTCTTATCGTCTGTATTGGGTGTGCAGCGGATTTGGCTGTGTAGAGCACGAAGGTATCAAATAGATCAATGCCAAGCAGGCGCTTGGCATTGTAATAAGGTTTTGTAGGGGGAGGGCAGCTGGTGGACCTTACTTAAGGTACTTCACGTGAGCTTCCATCTCTTCACCAATCTGTTTTCGCATGTTCATTAGGCGAATAGCCGAATCTCGTAATTCGATGTCTTCTGGCGTCTCTGGTATCCACTCTGGCACTTTAGTCGGATTACCATTCTCATCGACAGCGACCATAATAACGATACAGTGAGTTGTTAGGCGGTTATTGAGCTCTTTAGGGTCGCTTGCTTGCACGTCGATAGCGATATGCATTGAAGATGAACCTGTGTAAATGACCTTTGCACTTACTTCCACAAGGTTGCCTACATGAATTGGGGCAACGAATCGAATTCCGCCTGCATAGGCTGTTATACAGTATTTACCGCTCCAACCTGCGGAACAAGCGTAGGCTGCTAAATCGATCCACTTCATTGCTGCACCACCATGAACTTTACCACCAAAGTTCACATCCCCGGGTTCAGCTAAAAAACGCAGAGTAACGTCTCGTTTACCATCTTGTCGGCTATTGCTACTGCTCATCTATCTTCCTTCATTATTATTTTGCTGCGTAACATGCTTGTTACTTGCTAATAACAATATACTTAAGATGACATAAGTTAAAGCGGATAATCTCATGGTTAAGACTATTTTTTTCAAACAGATGATCAGTTGATGAATATTGGTGCTTAAAGGCGTATCAGGCGAATGGCAAACATGGATGAAGTGATATCAAGCAAGAGAATAGAAATACTGATTAAGTCACTAGATAGGTCGATTGCAAAAAAAACACCTAGCGTAATGCTAGGTGTTTCTAAGCCGTGTGGTACTCATGTCGGTACTTTTTTGTGTTAGCCAACCAACCGCTGTTGATTTGGTTTAGTTAAAGTGGCTGTATCTCAGATACCACTAAAGTGGTAGTGATTATTGTTTTCTTATCAGCTCACTTTTACTGTTTTAAAAAGTATAGATCCTTCGCGTAGATATTTCCTTTCGGATTATTGTTTGGGAAGCCTTTTAGTGTATTTCGCACTAATCGTGTGTGATTGTAATGATATAAAGGTATAACTGCTGAAGAATAGTTGAGTAACGACTCATCGTGCTGATATAAAGTAAAGCGTTTAGACTAATCTTCCGTTTTACTCGCTTGCTGTAAGGGCTCATCATAGTATGGATTACAGTAGCCACTCTCATTTGCTGTGTGAAACGTGAGTTTGAATTTTTACCCTAATGTGAGCGTTGGGTAATGCGTTTAGCTTTGTTGAGGGAGAGGAGCCTCAAGCCTTGGTTTTCTTCTGATTTGAGCAAGGATGACACCTGAAATCACCATCACACCACCAATGATGTGGAACTGGTTAATCTCTTCGCCAAGCCATGTCGCGGCTAATACGATCGCTACAACCGGAAGCAAGTTCATGAACATCGCGCTTGAGTCAGCACCAATGGTGTCAATCGCTTTCACCCACATCCAAGGCGCTAAAATCGAAGCGGCAACCGCTGCGTAAGCTATCAATGGGAGCGCTTGTTGCGGTGGTAAAAGTTGTTCGCTGGTAAGCCAAAGTGGCGTAAGCATCGCGACAGCAAACAGACCCTGAATGTATATCACCACCCAGCTACTGATTGGCATTTTCCAGCGTTTCAGTAGTACACAGTACGAAGCATAAACAAAGGCTGCAATTAGCATATAGCCATCGCCTTGAGTCAATTCTTGATGCATGAAGAATAACGGATCGCCTTTACCTAACATCAGGGCTAAGCCTGACAGCGACAATACACCACCCACAATACTCAAACTAGAAATCGACTTGTGCAGCAAAGGGACGCTTAAAAATACACTGATCAACGGGACTAAAGACGTGATCAATGCCATGTTGGAAGCGGTTGTGGTTAAGCCGGCGTAGTAACCTAGAGATTGATTCAATACCATGCCTAAAAAGCCGAGGAACGCTAATTTCGATAAGTTTGGCTTAATGACAGCCCACTGTTTCATCACTGGGCGAATACAGAAAGGCGTGAGAATTAACATCGCAAAAAACCAGCGGTAAAAACTCATTGCGCTAGGTTCTATGGTGCTTGCAGCAAGCTTGTTGACGATTGCATTGGCGCCCCAGATACAGACTGTAAAAAATGGTAATAGGTAATGCATGTGAATTCCGTGGCGAATGAGTTGGTGCGGCTAGTTTGACAGGTCGTTATACTTACAAGTATCTTTATAAAGACATTAAGCGCGATAGGAAGACAAGTTTGAAAAAACACTCCAGAAACCTTCATCCATCCTTATTAATTGATAAGGCACCATCCAACGTATTTATGAATTTTGAAGCGTTTCTTTCGAACACTGAAACCCGAGTTCATAGCCACTCATGGGGACAGGTTCAATTGATCAGTGGTGGTATATTAGAGATGGAAGCGGAAAGCACTCGATTTCTAGCGCCACCACATCTAGCGATTTGGGTACCGGCCGGGGTGATGCATTGCAGTTATAACCGTAAGCCTTTGGACTACTGTTCACTAAATATCGCCCCAGAACTCACGCAACACCTGCCAGATAAAACCAGCCTTATAAAGATCACGCCGATTGTGTCTTCTATTATCGATGATTTTCGCGATCGTGGGATCAATGTTGCGGAAACCGAGCAAGACCAAAGGCTCGTTCAGGTACTGCTTGACCAACTTGCGCAGCGTGAGGTTGAACACCACTTCTTGCCTTCAACCGATAATAAGTATCTAGCGCCTATATTGGCTTCTGTTGAAGAGAACCCAACCGATGAAGTGACGCTGAAAGATTGGGCTGAACGTGTCCACACCACGGAAAGAACCCTTTCTCGCCACTGCCAGACCGAGCTTGGAATGAGCTTTACCGAGTGGCGACTGCGAGTGCGCTACCTATACTCAATGGACTTGTTGAGAAACGGCCAATCGGTTAAAGAGGTCGCTCTTACATTGGGTTATAACCAAGCAAGCCCATTTATCACCATGTTCAAACGTTACGCGAACCAAACGCCAGAGCAGTATAAGAACCGTTTGTTGTAGCTCGGTCTTGTTGCCAAAAGAACGGATGTTTGCGCTAGTTAGTGCGTAGATAGACCACAAGTGAATAGATAGACCATAAGTGAATACGTGCAGTATGAGCTTATGGAATCGCCCCTAACAGCCCATATATTTCGCTCTGTTGTTCGGTGACATCCTCATAGTGTTGGTTCAATAGAGCACTGTTGCTGCCCACTTTGAACAGTATGTACGTTTCTCCGTCGACCTCGAACCAATTGAAGGTTCCATGCTGGTTATACGTGGTCATTGTTTTGTTTATCTTCATGAGATATACATTAGCAGCGCAAGACATGCAGACGTACATAAGCCAAAGAAAGAAAAGAAAAACCACGAGCCTAATACTGTTTTTTCTTTTCCTACCTCTTCATTACTTTGCTGCCAACCAAGTTCACGAACCTGATCCTTGGTAAGGTTTAAGTCTAGTTTCTCGATGTATCTGTTGAGTTCGTCATTGTGCACTGAGCTAAGCATGTTCTATCTCCTCTAACCATTTGATTGGTATTTTAGGGGAGCCCAGTGTTTGGTTAAATTAGATATTTTTCAACAGGCGTTAAGGTAAATAGAACATATGGAATAACAAAAAACCTCCGTGGTGGAGGTTTTGGTTGAAAGTGTTTTAGTTGATGGTTATCGCGATGTATTTGTTGTTAGATTCCACCTGTATTAATACACAATCTAATACCCAGTCAACTCCATATAGCCAGACCCAGAATGAGAACCTTTGATTTCAATTGGCCCTTCCCAATAAGGAACCGACAGCGGCATTTTGGCATTTGGATTGAGTGCCGAGACGGTCAGTTCGATCTGTTGAGTTGGAATCGAAACTTGCCACTTTGTTGGGTAGTCACTCACGTCGATTTTAGTTTGCTTGATGGCGGTTAAGCTGATGTCTTGCTGCTTAATCGTGATGCCGGAGCCATCTTGATTCATCAACTTCGCATGGGAATAACTGGCTTTGCCTGTTGTTGAGTTTCGAAGCTGAAATACCACCAAACTGGTTTCATCACTCAGCCTTAGCGCAAACCAATCCCAACCTTGTTGTGAGTCGAGTAAAAACTGAGAGCTCCACTCTCTGTCTATCCAACCTTTACCAGACACCTGATGCGTGATGCCATCAATGGTTACTTCGCCCGATACATCGATGAATGGTTGGCTGTAGTAATAGGAAGCCACTTTGCCATCGCTACTTTTAGTGCTGTAGCCTTGTTCGCCTTGCTTTTGATAAGGCGCGTTGTTGGTTAACTTAAGCGAGTATCCAAATTGACCCGAGTTAGCGACCAATGTAGCTGGGAACAGGTCATCGGTCGTCGACGTCCATTGCCAGTCATCAAGATAGACACGAAATGGTGAAGCGCTTACTCCTGCCAGTTCTGCTTGGTTACGTGACCACTTTTCATCGGCGTAGTGTTTGTCTTTAGTGGTGACAGCGCTGTGTGCCATGTAGATCTGCTGACTTTGCCACGTAGTTTCCTTGGTTCTATTGCTACGTTCCTGTGGTGCAGCCGCAAAGCGAAACTGTGTCCATTGCACGCCTAACGTATTGCCTTTTTCATCAATCAAGTTTGCGGTTAAATACCACCATTCATGACGAAAATCAGGGTGCGCTTGATGGTCGGCAGGGAAAGTGATGTCGATACCTTTTACTACCGGAGAAAATTGCGCTTGATCGATTGCCGTTTCATTCTCGGTTTGTGTTTCAGTACCGAGTATCGAACCCATATTTTGAGCTGATGGTTGAGTGGACTCCTCACACCCTAAAAGGAGTAAGATGCCAAGTGTGAGAACGAAAACTCTCATTGATCGATTCATCACAACACCTCACTTTGCAAGCTGGATACCACGGGTTTACTGACCAAACGCCACTGTGGGATCAAGGTCGCAATCACAGCCACTAAAATGGTGATGGTTGCGATGCTGAGTGCATCACTCCAATTCCATACGTAATTTAAGCTCCAACCAAAGGCGCGTAGGGTAACGATGTCCGTCAACACATAACCGACCATAGCGCCGAGTGGTAACGCGATAACCAGAGTGAAGGCGACCAGAACAACGATTTGCCCGACCACCATTGCCATCAATTTTTTCTGACTAACACCGAGTGCATACAGCCTTGCAATGGCGGCTTTACGTGCATCGAGCAACATGAAACAGGCGCAGAACAACCCAATCACCGCCACCATTAATGTGACACCATTAAGCGCCCGCGTGATGGCAAAAGTTTGTGAGAATATATCCAACGCGATCGATTTGATCTGTGCTTGATTGTAAAGCTGACCTGGGTGCAGATTGAGTTGTTGGCGTAGCTGTTCATATACCACTTGTGGGTCGCTAGAGACTTTGATTCCCAAGCTGGTGGGTAAGTCAGTAAATCCGCTTTCGATCCACAAATTAGGTGCAAGTAACACTTCGCCATTCGGTGAGCCGTAATCGTGGAAAATCGCCCCGACGATGAGCGCTTTGTCTTGGATCGCGTCGAGCTTGAGTCGGCTTCCAAGCGGCAAGCCGAGCTTCACTGCCGTAGGTTCGCTGATCGCCACGAATTCACCTTGGTAAAAGCGCGTCCAGAAATCATCAAGGTGGGATTGAAATACCATGGTTTGCTCAAGTGTGTCTTTGTCTTTGGTGCCGAGCAAAGTAGGTAAGCCCTGCAAGTTATCATCGACATAATATTGCTTATAAACGGTTTCAACATTTTCAAACTGCTCTAACGCACGTTCCACATTCGCGATTTCACTTTGGGCAGGGCTAACGTAAATATCGGCATGTAAGCGCTGTTCAAGCCATTGCTTTAACGTGGATTCAAAGCTGCCGACTAAGGTATTCATTCCGATATTGGCGGTGACAGCGAGAAGCAACGCCATCATGGCAAGGGAGAGAGGGGAAATAAGTTCACGTAGCTCAGCAAACAGATATTGTATTAACCCCGATTGGGTGCGTTTTTCGCTCCAGTTCGCTAGCACGCTTAGCGTTTTGGGCAGGTACAAAGGAATCGACACCACTAACACTCCGAGCCATGCTATGGTGAAGCGATGATGTTCGCTCAGCCATAACCCTGCTAACGCGACAATGGTTAATACTGACCCGATAACAAACAGCTGATTTTCGTTAGACGTTTCCGGCGCTTGATAGAAACCGCCATGGGAAGAGAGGGGTTGTCGCACTCGCTGTTTAAAGTGCTGCCAACACGCGACAAGCGTTGCGGCCAGCGTGAGTAGCAGTGCCTGCACTAACCATTGCCACTGCCATGTGCCGGGAAGCAGTGTTGCACCATAAAGTTGCTCAAGCGTTATCGCGACGGTTGGGTGTAGCCAATGGCTGAGTTGAATGCCGAGAATGGAACCAAGCGACGCGCCCATTGTGACTAAAAGAACCAGCTCGACTAGCAGAGCTGAAAATACGATGCTTGGCGCAATCCCGGCTTGTTGAATTTGCACCAACAGCCGATTACGTTTCAGCAAACTGTACTTCACGCCATTGTAAGCGATGAACAGGCCAACCAAAAACGCCAACAAACTCATGGCGGTGAGGTTGAGGTGAAAGCTATCGGTAATTGAACCGAGATCCGTGCTTTGGTTGTTGGAAATCCATTGCCCCTGTTTGCCGATAAGGCTTTGCCATTTATCCTGAGTATTGCTGTTCGTGTCGCTCTTAGTGTCAAAAATAGCGATGTAGCTCAGTTGCCCTTGCTTGTTAAGCAGTTGCTGAGCGAACCCAATATCCATCAACATTCGGCTACCGAGCTGCCATTCATCTGGCAATACCACGACTTTGGTGAGCACTTCATCCAAAGTGAGTGTGTCTACTTCGTCCAAACTCTGGTGCTGAGATTGGCTCATCATCACAATGGGTTCACCCGCTAAGAGTTGCGGCAAAGGTAAGGCGTTGTCGAACAGGGAAATGTTTGGTTCTTTGGTTTGAGTGTTGCTTTGTTCGTCGACGCGAGCGTGACGAGATCTTGAAGTGAGGGCGGCGATCAACTCACTGCCTTGAACTGACCAACGTCGACCTTGCTCGTCTCTTACTCGCCCTTCTATAACAGGCAGTGCTGCGCTTAATCCGCTTTGTCTTAAGCTGAAGTAGAGCGATTCCGACAAATAGTTTTGCCCTGCTGGTGGAATGATAAGGTTCTGCGCTTGGGCGCTAAGTTGCTCGGTCGATTCTGCATAACTGCGCTTGGCATTGAGGTTGATGGCTTGCACTGCGACAAACAAGGTGACCGCTAACACAATGCCTATCAGAATCGCTGCGGCTTGCAATGGTGATTGACGATAGTGTGCCGCGAATAGGTTCAGAGTCAGTTTGGTATGGGTGAGCTGGTTCTGAACGAAGCCAGTTTGCTTCATTGGATTACTCACAAAGTTGCTGCTCTTTGGTTTTGGTTCGATCTACGTTCTTTAAACAACCATCATCTAACACCAATTTTGTCTGCATAAAGCTGGTACATTCCGGGCTGTGCGTAACCAAAAGCACGGCAGTGTTGCCTTGTGTAGTGATTTCACTCAGCAGTTTCATAACCTCTAACCCTGCTTTGTGGTCGAGGTTGCCTGTGGGTTCGTCGGCAAGCAGTAGCTTAGGTTTATGGGCTAGCGCGCGCGCAATAGCGACTCGTTGTTGCTGACCGCCAGAGAGTGCAGATACGTGTCTTTCGAGTAGCTCACTGATGCCTAACGCTTCCACTAAGTAATCGCACCAGTCGCCCCATTTTTGTTGATTTAAATGGAGAGGGAAGGCGATGTTCTGTTTTACGTTGAGTGGGGTTAACAAGTTGAACTGTTGAAAGACAACGCCCAAATTTTGATGGCGGAATCGGCTCCACTGTGGATCTTTCCAATCTAATGAGTTCTCGCCATCGAGCCACAACTCACCACCAGATAGAGGTTCAAACCCCGCAATGATGTTCAGCAGAGTACTTTTCCCGCTACCACTCGCCCCTGTCAAAGCCACGCTTGCCCCTGTTGCCAAAGCGAAGTCGACATTTTCCAACACGCTATGAGTGTCTTTACCATCAACAAAGCTTTTGCTGGCATGTGTGAGTGTGACAATTGGGCTTTCCATTTCCTTTCCTTATAAACAAAACCTACCATCAAAAGGTGTCGTTACTTGTGGCAATTACTGAAGCGACAAGCTCTATAAAACTGTAGACAACAATTTGAAAAAGAAAGCGATTTATATCGAATAATTAATAACTTGTACTGCGAAAAGAGAGAAATAGATCAGTGTGAGGAGGAATACAGGTGTTTGTGGGAGCTTAGAGTCACCTCAGAGGCTTTCGAATTTATCGTCAGACGGTTCGTGACCACGTTTAAGTGCAATAAATCATGGTTTAACGTGTTAAAGGTTTTCTTTATGAAAGTGTGTTGGGGGAGGGGGATAGTGCTGTTTCTCTAACTTGTTAATGCCCCCAAGTTTCTTAGAGTATTAATTCTCTTGTTTTTACCCACTTTAGTTAGCCAAGTTCAACTAATCATTGTTTCATGTTTACTTGGTGGATTCTTATTACTGTCTCTGTGCAGACATTTCGTGTCCTCCCCTCTCCTGAGTTATACGCTTTGGTCTAAATAGGCAAGTATTCGCAATATCATTCAATCTATGTAAGTGGTGATTACAAGCTGTTCTAACAATTATAATTCCTTATTAATGAATGACTGTTTTTATAAGTTTCGGGCATTTGTGTTTAATAGTCCACAATATCAGTCACAAATCGGTCAATAACGGGCTTGATGGCGATTTCGTCACAGTTTTGCCATTTTTTCATTGGTAAATTAATAATCAAGCAAGCGGGAGACCATTATGAGAAGCCTACAAATTGTTGAACTAATAAATGATCAAAGAAGTGCAACCGTCGAAGAAATAGCAGAAGCCTTTAATGTTTCTGTGGAAACCATTCGTCGAGATTTAAAAAAGCTTGATGAATCGGGCGCACTTAAAAGAGTTCATGGTGGGGCTATTAGTGTTCAAGAAATTGATGAAGGTCTTTCTTTTCATGCGCGTTCTAAGGACTATATAGAAGAAAAGGAATTACTGGTAAGCAAAGCGTTAGATTATATTAAAGAAGAAATGGTAATAGGTTTAGACGCAAGTTCATCAAGTTGGTGTCTCGCTCGAGAGATTCCAAATATCAGTTGCACTATTATTACCAATTCTCTTCAGAATGTTATTGCCCTTGAAGGTAAAAGTAATATTAATGTAATTTGTACTGGTGGCAGTTATTCCGATAAGTACAGTAGTTTCTATGGTCCACTAGCAGTGGAGACACTGGCTAATATGTCTTTGGACGTCTGCTTCTTTTCCTGCGTTGGGTTTGATTATGACTCAGGAGTTTGGGATTCAAATGAATATAACTATCAAATAAAAAGAAGTTTTATCGATATATCTGATCAAGTTATTCTAATTGCCGATAAATCTAAATACAAAAAAAGAAGTCTTCTTAAAATATGTGATAACGAATCGGTAGATGTAGTAATAACTGATTTGTAATAACGTGAAACAAAATAAACTTTAAAATAAAAATAAATAATTTAATTAATAAATAAGGATATCTTATGAATGATACTCTCAATATAAGTTCGTCTGAAACACAGAGGAATAATAAAGTAGAGGTAATACCAAAGGAAATTAAATTTGCTTTTTGGCTACTATGTTGTTGTTTTGCCATGTGGGGTTTGGCAAATAACATGACTGATGTACTTATTGCACAGTTTCGAAAAGTATTTACTTTAACCGATATGCAATCCGGTTTGGTACAAACGGCTTTCTATGGCGCTTATTTTTGTTTGGCTCTTCCCGCTGCGCTTTTCATACAGCGATACAGTTATAAAGCCGGAGTGCTTTTGGGCCTTGGATTGTTTGCAACCGGCGCACTGCTATTTTATCCCGCCGCGCAAGCAATGGAATATTTACCTTTCTTGCTGGCATTATTTGTTCTAGCTGGCGGTCTCTCCATTCTAGAAACAAGTGCCAACCCATACATATTAGCGATGGGTCCTGAAGAAACCGCAACTCGACGTCTAAATATTGCTCAAGCTTGTAACCCTATTGGTTCGATCACTGGGGTGTTAATTGGCAAATTTTACATCTTATCGCAACTAAACCCTGCAACGGATAGTGAACGTGCGGCCATGGCTGCTGACGAACTAGCGAAAATTCAATCTGACGAACTGTACGCAGTAATGATGCCCTATATGGGCGTAGCAGTTGTTATTGCTTTAATTTGGCTATTGATTCTTAAAACTAAGATGCCGGCCGCAAAGGACACAAGTACTACCGGTGAGTCTACATTTGGTCAGGCGTACCGCCGTATTGTCAAGCGAAGCCACTTCACCAAAGGCGTGTTAGCTCAGTTTTTCTATGTCGGTGCGCAAATTGGTTGTTGGTCATGGACTATTCGTTACGTGATGCAAGAAGTCGGCGGTACAGAAGCAGAAGCATCAACATACCTACTGACATCTATTGTGATTTTCTCTGTCATGCGCTGGGTTTGTGTCGCGCTGATGAAACACATTGAACCACAAAAACTACTTGCTGCTTTGGCTGCGATCGCTGCGATTTTAGTCGCTGTAATCATGGTAGTGGGTGGGTTAGCAGGAGCTTATGCACTAGTCGGTGTGTCTGCATGTATGTCTCTGATGTTCCCGACTATTTTTGGGCTATCACTGAGAGATTTAGGGTCTGATTCAAAGTTTGGTGGAAGCTTCTTAATCATGGCAATCCTGGGTGGTGCACTGCTAACCGCCATCATGGGGCAAATCTCAGATGCAGCAGGCATTGGTGCCGCATTTGTTATCCCATTCATTGGCTTCGTTTACCTAGTGTACTACGGCGCAAAAGGTTACCAAGTTAAGTAAAGAATTATCCACAGGGGCAGCATTAACCTGCCCCCTGAATTAAAGAAATAATAAGGAACATCAATGATGTCACAGTTAGTTAAAATCGGTATTCGTCCTACCATCGACGGTCGTCAAATGGGTGTACGCGAATCTCTTGAAGATCAAACTATGGGAATGGCTCAGCGCGCAGCTCATTTTATTCAAGAGAATATTCGCCATGCTAGCGGAGAGAAAGTGGAGTGTGTCCTTGCCGACTCTTGTATTGGTGGTGTAGCAGAATCTGCTGCGACGGCTGACAAATTTAAACGTGAAAATGTGGGCCTTGTACTGACAGTAACACCGTGTTGGTGTTATGGCACAGAAACCATTGATATGGACCCGCATACACCAAAAGCCATCTGGGGTTTCAATGGTACTGAGCGTCCAGGTGCAGTATACCTAGCCGCCGCGATGGCAGGCCACTCACAAGTGGGTTTACCGGCATTCTCAATTTACGGCAAAGAAGTGCAAGACGCAGGAGACGAGTCAATCCCAAGTGACGTACAGGACAAGATTCTTCGCTTCTGCCGTGCAGGTTTAGCCGTCGCGTCAATGCGCGGTAAATCTTATCTCTCGATGGGCTCTGTATCTATGGGCATCGCGGGCTCTGTGGTTAACCCTGAGTTCTTCCAGAAGTATCTGGGCATGCGTAATGAATATGTCGATATGACAGAAATCAAACGCCGTTTGGATCGAGAAGTCTATGACAAGAAAGAGTTTGAACTGGCACGTGCTTGGGTACGAGACTGGTGTAAAGAAGGTAAAGATTATAACGGCACCCCTTTCACCGAAGAGCGTAAAGCAGAGGATTGGGATACCGTCATTAAGATGACCATGATCATGCGCGATTTGATGCAAGGCAACCCAAAACTTGCAGAGCTAGGCTTTGGTGAAGAATCGCTAGGACACAATGCTATTCTGGCTGGCTTCCAAGGTCAGCGTCATTGGACAGATCATTTGCCCAATGGCGATTTTTCAGAGGCCATCTTGAACTCCTCATTTGATTGGAACGGCATTCGTGAACCAATCTGTGTGGCAACAGAAAACGACGCGTTGAACGGCGTAAATATGATGTTTGGTAAGCTACTGACGGGTGAGGCTCAGGTTTTCCATGATGTTCGTACCTACTGGTCTGAAGATGCGGTAGAGCGTGTGACAGGGACCCGCCCAGATTCCGGTTTCTTGCACCTGGTTAACTCTGGCTCAGCAGCGCTCGATGGGGCAGGTAAAGCGAGAACAGCTGATGGTAAGCCGGCGATGAAACCGCACTGGGAACTGACACAAGCCGACGTTGAAGCGTCTCTAAATGCAACGAAATGGTGCCCAGCCATTGAAGAATACTTCCGTGGGGGCGGCTTCTCGTCTCAGTTCCTAACTGAAGGTGGTATGCCATTTACTATGCATCGAATCAACATTATCTCGGGTATTGGTCCAGTGCTGCAAATTGCTGAGGGGCACTCTATCGAACTGCCAGAAGATGTTCATAATACCCTAAATGAGCGCACTAACGCGACTTGGCCAACGACCTGGTTCGTCCCTCGCTTGACTGGCCAAGGCGCATTTAAATCGGTTTATGACGTTATGGCAAACTGGGGCGCTAACCACTGTGTTATCACTTCAGGCCACGTTGGCGGCGATTTAATCTCTCTCGCTGCAATGCTGCGTATTCCGGTATCGATGCATAACGTGGATAGCCAAGACATCTTTCGTCCGCATACTTGGTCTGCATTTGGTCAGGATGTTGAGGGACAGGACTATCGCGCTTGTCAGAACTTCGGCCCTATCTATAAGTAATTCAATAGGTAACTAATTTTGCCTGCCCCAACTTGGGGTAGGCCTTAAAGGGGTGAGTTATGTCGATTGCTATTATTCTTGATTGCGGAGCCACCAACGTCCGCTCTATTGCGATTAACCAGCAAGGTGAAATTGTTGCGTCGCACTATATTGCTAATGAAACGCTACAGAATGGCACTAAACATGTTTGGGATTTTCAACAGATTTGGAAAAAGCTTGTTGAGTGTTCAAAGCAGGTAACGGCTCAAATTAATTCGACGGATATTGTTGCCGTTTCTGTCACTACCTTTGGAGTGGACGGGGCGCCCTTCGATAAAGATGGAAAGCAGATCTATCCCATTATTTCTTGGAAATGTGCTCGTACCGCGCCTGTGATGAGCCAGATCTCGCAAGATATTGACCGCGATGAACTGTATTTGACCAACGGCATCGGGGATTATTCGTTCAATACCTTATTCAAGCTTAAGTGGTTGAAAGACAACGAACCAAAAGTCTATAGCAATATGGATAAGTGGGTGTTTATTTCGTCGATGTTGACACAAAAGCTGACGGGCGAATTAACAACCGATCGAACGATGGCTGGCACGTCGATGATGACGGACCTAGACAGCGGTGACTGGAATGAAGGGGTATTACAGTACCTAGAGCTGACGAAGGCGCACTTTCCTCCCATGGTTGAAGCGGGCGAAATAGTGGGTTGTTTAAAAGACGATGTCGCCTTCCTGCTTGGCATTCCAAACAGAGTTCCAGTGATTTCAGCAGGTCACGACACTCAGTTTGCTTTGTTCGGCTCTGGTGCCAAAGAGAATCAGTCTTTCTTAAGCTCAGGGACTTGGGAGATCTTGATGGCTCGTTCGCCACGTCCTCAGTTAAAACCTGACTATCTCAAAGAGGGCATGACAACAGAGCTTGATGCTAAAAATGATTTGTTTAACCCAGCAATCCAATGGCTCTCTAGTGCAGTAATGGAATGGGTCGCCAACACCTACTTTACGGATATTGCCGAGAGCAGCAGTAAATACGCGGTGATGGTTTCGGAAGGGGAAGCGGCCCCTATCGGTGCAAATGGCGTTAGGTTCGATCCATCCTTTTTACTTGGTGGTGACGGTAAAGGAAATGGTGCGATTACTGGCCTGTCCATTAATGCCACAAGGGGCGAGATATACCGCGCCGCTCTAGAAGGACTGGCCTTCAAACTCAAGAGCAGTCTGCACTATCTTTCCACGACTTGTCGCTTAAATACCGAGTGTTTAATGGTGGTGGGTGGTGGGTCTAAAAATAGACTGTGGAACCAAATAAGAGCTGACGTTGTTGGCATCCCTATCCATGTGGTTGAACAGCCTGAAGCCACAGTGACGGGGGCAGCGATGTATGCCTTTGCAGGGGCTGGGGTATTTATTGATGCCAATCATGCCCAAGAAAATATGAAGCCTGCTTACCAAGTCATCACCCCGTCTGAGAGCCGTGAACAATACGCCCAGTTATTGGAGGAAATACACAATGCTTAAAGGAATCCATCCGGCAATAAGCCCAGAACTGCTTGCCGTATTAAGTCGAATGGGGCATGGCGATGAAATTCTGTTTGCCGACGCCCATTTTCCTGCTGAGACGTTTGGATCGCATGTGGTGCTAAGAGCCGATGGCGTGAATATCGATACGCTGTTAGAGGGCACAATACCGCTATTTGAGCTCGACGTGTACTGCCAAAGCCCGCTGATCATGATGCAAGCAGTAGAGGGTGACCAGCTCGACCCAACAGTTGAATCGAAATACATGGCGGCAATCACAAAGACCACGAAAGACAAGCCTGCATTAGAACACATGGATCGTTTTGATTTTTACGACCGCGCCGAAAAATGCTTTGCAGTTGTACTGACGGGCGAAACCGCTAAATACGGAAACATCATTTTAAAGAAAGGCGTAACGCCAGCTTAAGGAAGTAATACGATGACAATAACAAGAAATGAACTAGCACAAGACATTATCGATACATGCTTAGAGATGACTAAGCTGGGATTAAACCAAGGCACCGCAGGTAATGTCTCGGTGCGCTATGAAGGTGGTTTATTGATCACTCCAACGGGTATTGAATATGAGAATCTGACACCGGAAAAGATCGTTTTTGTAAGCGAATCCGGAGAATTTGAGGAAGGCAAAATTCCATCAAGCGAATGGGCTTTCCACCTAACCTGCTACCAAGCGAGAGAGGATTGCCATGCCGTTGTTCACAACCACGCCATTAACGCGACAGCAGTGTCTATACTCAATCGTCCAATCCAGGCGATCCACTATATGGTTGCAGCATCGGGCGCGGCAGAAATACCTTGTGTACCTTATGCTACCTTTGGCTCTCCTAAGTTGGCTGATTATGTAGATGCTGGCATTCGTCAAAGTAAATCTATTCTTCTTCAACATCATGGCATGATCACCGTTGGTGAAAATCTGAAGAAAGCATTGTGGTTAGCACATGAAACCGAGGTATTGGCTGAGCTTTATCTCAAGTGTGCAGCGATTCAGCCAGACGTTCCAGTGCTTCCAAACCAAGAGATGGATCATGTACTCGATAAGTTCAAGACGTATGGATTGCGAGTTGAGAAGTAATTGATATCGGCCCGATCCGTCGGGCTCTTACCGTAAAGGAATGACTATGGTGTTTGCATTAAATTTACCAAAACTATCATTATCCGGCGTAGGTGCGGTGGCAGAATCTGTTGCAGTGTTGGACTGTCGACCCGTAAAAAAAGCAATGATAGTGACAGATAAAAACCTTATTGAATTGGGGATATTAGATTCTCTTTATTGTGCACTCGATGATAAAGGGTTTGATTATGTCACCTTTGATAAGGTCACCCCTAACCCGACCGTTAGTTTGGTTAATCAAGGTGCTGAGTTTTACCAACAGAGCGGGTGCGATTGTTTGATTGCGGTTGGTGGCGGTAGCCCTATTGATTGTGCGAAAGCGATTCGTATTGTCACATCAAATGAAGGCGAAATCACCGATTATAATGGGGTCGGCCTGGTTAAGAATAGCGGTGCGTTCTTTATTGCTATTAATACAACGGCGGGAACAGCGGCGGAGATGACGTCCAATTCGGTGATTACCGATGAGAAGAATCTCGTTAAGATGGTGATCGTCGACACCAAACAGATTCCAGATGTTGCGGTTAACGACCCATCATTGATGGTTGGTTTGCCTGCCTCTGTTACCGCTGCAACGGGTATGGATGCGCTGACCCATGCCATTGAGTCGGTTGTGACTCCTGGCGCCCATCGTTTAACACTTCCGACCGCACTCGAGGCGGTTAAGCTAATTGCCAAATGGCTGCCTATGGCAGTAAAGGATGGAGCGAACATAGAAGCTCGGTCGGCACTTGCTGATGCGCAATTTTTAGCGGGGATGTCGTTCAACTCAGCCGGATTAGGCGCGGTTCATGCGTTGTCACATCAGCCTTCGGCAACACACAACCTAGCGCATGGCGTTTGTAATGCTATCTTGCTGCCTGTGGTGAGCGCATTCAATGCTCAAACGATTCCAAGTGCGTTTAGAGAAGTAGCTGAAGCGATGGGTGGGGATACGTCTCAGTTAGACGACACTAATGCAGCCCTATTAGCGGTGGACCTGATTTGCACGTTGTCTCGTGAAGTGGGTATCCCTTCTGGGCTGGCTCATCTTGGGGTTAAGCATGCGGATATTGATGGTTGGGTTCAAAAAGCCATGGATGATGTTTGTATGGGAGGCAACCCAAGAACGTTGACCAGTGAAGACGTTTATCACCTTTACGAGTTGGCGTTATAGCAACCGAGTAGTGGTACTGTAGTGGCTGAGTGAATTTGGCCACTTGATTGGAGGTTTGCAATACTTGAAGTGATTCATAAATCACTAATTTAGGAAACTCGCTGAGAAGATTTTGTCCAACTATGAGTTGGCCTTTGCAGATCATTCATCCAATATTAACCGTTTTACTCAGTACAGATGTGGTGTTGGAAAATGGGAACAAAAACGACCTAACCACGCTCCAAGCGTTGTTAAGTCGTTATTGGTTGAGGTCAGGGGTTAATTGAGCGCTTCAATCAGAGTGATTTCGCGTTTGATTTGCTTACTCTCTTGCTCAGTCGCCTGCGCCAGTTTCTTTTCGCGTGTGGTTATGGCTGCTTGTTTGGCTTCGTCAGATTTGAACATCAGTTCTTTTACGTTGATAGAAGCGATGTTTGTGTAGCGGCCATCGTCACTGGTTGGGATTGATATGGTTTTATCATTAATCAATGATTTTACGATCTCACGCTGTTCATTGTAACGACTCTCTAAACCAGAAAGTGCCCATCGTTGTTG
The DNA here is from genome assembly GCF_041467155.1 of Vibrio sp. 10N.247.310.23. NCBI lineage: Bacteria > Pseudomonadati > Pseudomonadota > Gammaproteobacteria > Vibrionales > Vibrionaceae > Vibrio > Vibrio sp. 10N.247.310.23. The sequence continues at coordinate 76,965 of NZ_JBFSTZ010000009.1, forward strand.
AGGCTTACCCTCATACTGGCCGTTCTTTTCTTCTTTAAGATACTTGATAGTCATGTTACGAATCGTGCCTGCTTCTTCTCCATACTCTGCTTCCGTATCAAAGAGTACAGGGAATGATTCACCTTCTAGCACGCCGCCTTTCTTGGTTAGATGACCCATTCGATAGCTATTCATACCAATACGGATCTCTGTTTGATCAGTAACCGGTGTGCCATCTGCAAACGCGAGGTTGGTGATGCGTGTACCTGCAGGCTGAGTGAGGTCGATGGTATAAGTCACGCCCGCGAAGAAGTCATTAGTTGAGTATTTTGAAGCTCTGCGTTCAGGGTTAAAGCTGTAGGTCACATCACCGGGTTGCACTGAGTTGAAGTAGCCCGCAGACCATTCCATGTAGGTTCTTAACTCTTTGCCTGTCATCTGGTAGACAGTGATTTCGCCACCTGCGTATTGGTAGTTGTACGCGATGTCTTTGGCTTTGATTGGGCCAACATCGAGCTCTGCATTGTCGTTGTCTATTTGAAGTGCAATGACATTGGCTTTGGGTGCATAGAAGAAGCTCGCTTCTTGGTATAGCGCACTGATGCCTGTGTCTTGAACGTGGACTTGAGGGATACCGCGGATTTCATTTTCAGGGACTAAATCAACGCCGGTAAGCTGAGCGACAGGTCTGTTCGCCATTTCTCGGAGTTGTTTGTGATAAGGCTGGTATAGCTCGTCCATATTCTGATCAGAATCTATACCTTTAATTTTATAGGTGAAGCTGTCTTTGTTGACGAGAGTGAATGTGCCATCGCGCTCTTCAAATTGAAGATCAATACGAGATAGGGCGCGGCCATATTTGTCGGGTTCAGTAATAATAACGCCATTTACAACGGCTTTATCGATGCGAGTGTGCATGTGGCCAGCGACGATGGCATCAAGCTCTGGGTTTGCATTGGCAATGTCGGTGACACCGGTGTCGGCAATGTCATTCTCGTTCTCAATTCCCATATGGGCAACCAATATGATGGCATCCACTTTATCATCAATCTCTTTGACGATTTTCTTCACTTCCAAGGTTGGATTAGTGAAAGTGACGCCTTCTAAACGGTTGGTACCTTGCGCAAAGACCTCCGTCATTGGGGTATCCATTCCGATCACGCCGATCTTAATGCTACCGCGTTCTAGGATGGTGTAACCAGGCAGGAATGGGTTTCCGTTTTTGTTCTTGATGTTGCCACCGAGAGACTGCCCTTTAAATTGGGTAACGGCCCTGTTGAGGGTTTTGAGGCCAAAGTCGAATTCGTGGTTACCTAAAACCCACACATCGTATTTCATGTGATTAAAGCCAAGCATCATTGGATCAACGGGCTCGTCTTTGAAGGTTTCTACGAAGTTGCCTTGGATGGTATCGCCAGCGTCGACAAGGATAATGTTAGATTGCTCTTTGCGGATCTCACCAACTTTGGTCGCGATTTGGCTCAAGCTACCACGAGTGTTGAGTTTATCTGCCGCGTAATCCCACGCCATAAAATGACCGTGGATATCTGAAGTACCCAGTATCGTGACATCGTGTATATCGCCATCAGCTGCAAAGGTGGGAAAGGCTAGAGAGAGTAGGATGGCGCTTGATAGTATGTGTCTTTTCATAATTATGTTCACATCGTGGTTTTAAGTATGACGCTACCATATAGAATCGAGGTTATCTTATGGGTGATCAGTATCATATTTCTAATGATATAACTAATTGATGTTTCAAATAAATGTGATTCATGACCATCTCGTAACCACTTAAGTTATGGAGAAATGCACCACAACTCTTCGCTATCTTTTCAATCTTCGATTTCTTTAATCAAACTTCCTAAGCGATGGTGTATTAACAAGCACGCTTGTAAGCTGTTGAACGTCTTGCCTGTTGAAATAAACAAGGTATATATCGTCCAACTCTCACTTACTGTGGCAGTAAGATGATCTTGCCCTCTAGGCGTGTGGTTTTCGATTCAATGAGATCAATCGCGGTTTGCACTTCATCGAATGGTAGATAGCGGTCAACGTCGAGCTGAATGTCGTTTGTGATGAAGTGATCTAGCATGGTCGTGAACTTATCACGGCGAACATCTTTACCTTCTGCTTCCTCCCAATAACGCAAGAAGAAGGTGCTGAAATCGATGTGTTGGTTTTTCGCGTACTCAAAGAAGCGTGGCTCGTAAAAATCCAACGACAGCGTCCCATAGTTGATAAAGCGCCCGTTGTTGCCAAGGGTGTGAACAAGATCGGTTCCGGGTGAGCCGCCAATCGCATCAAAGGCAACGGTTGGCATAGGCAAGCCTAATGCCTTAATTTGAGAAACTAGATCAGCGTTCGCATCTATCACCCAACAGGAAGTGGCAGGGTATTGTGTCTGCTGTGATGTAACGACAATGATGTTGAAGCCAAGTGATGCTGATAACTGGGAGAAGATCTTACCGATGGCTGAACTGCCCGCGTTGATGATCAACACATCCTCTTGGGTCAGCTTGGCTATTTCTGTCGTTAGCACCCATGCGGTTAGCGCATTAATGTACAACTGACAGGCGTAGCCATTGTCTAAATGTTGAGGAATTTGGAACAGATCATCTGGTGATACATCGACATAGTTCTGCCATGTTCCACTGGTTGCCACAAGCACTCGTTGATTCACTATAAACTCAGCACTGCTGGATTCTACAATCCTTCCTACCGCTTCAAATCCCGGTACTCTCGGCGGCTGATGGCTATGTTTGTATTGGCCCACACCATAAATCGACAACAGATCACTAGGGTTGATGTTAGTCGCTTCAATTTGTACGCGAACTTTATCTTTGTCTAGTACCCCTAAAGCGACATGTTCTAACTTGAGAGATTCTTTTGGCTGACCGAAACGGAACTGGCTAATTCGGGTATTTTGCTTAGTGTCAGTCATAGTTTGGGCACCTTTATGGATTATGAGTACTGCATCGATTTTAAGTGTAGCGTGTTCATAAATAATCTTGGGTCGGAAATGTTGCTCAACATGGCTGGTGTTGGCAGACAATCGTCATCAACGTAGTCGACATAGTCTGCCGCCGAATCAAAGATCAAAATATCCAAAGCCAAACGATCCAAGCCATATCGGCCTCGGTGGATCATGTCCGCTGAAAACACCAATAAGTCACCTGCGGCTAACGGTATCTGCTTACCACCAGAGATGTCATCGCTGCTCACTTTGCCGTTTTCTTCTTGGCGAACATTGTACTCTTCTTCGTTGTCCCAACGCTTGTGTGTGCCAGGGATAAGTTCCATACCTGGCTCATCAAAAATGGGCACTCGCAGATGCAATACCTGGGTTTCCATGATGACTTTCATTTGGTCATCAACGTCGTAATCGTATTGACAGTCACGATGCCAGAAGTCTTTTTGTTGCGGATTTACTGGGTTGAAGAACAGCTGTGTATTCATGAATGCTGGTTTGTTCGGAATCACCGCATCAACCACGTTCATCACTTGTTTCGAGCTGATGAAGTCGAAAAGCACGCTTCTATCGTCGGCGAGCAAATACTCGCTTCCCGTAATTAAAGACGAGTTAAATGCTTCTTCTTTATAGAATTCTTCGTTGTCTGCTTTCCATGATTCATGAAATTTCAGCACGACTTTTCTAAGCGATGCAATTTGAGCTTCATTGAAATAATTTCTGATAACAAAGTAACCATGTTCGTCGTAACGGTCACTTAATTGTTGGCTGTTTTCTACCACTGACTACCTTCGTTCATTCTTTGCTGTATAATAACTAAGGTCAACAGCCCTAGAGATTTCTTGGGCGCATAATGCCAGACAGTCGTCATTCAACCAAGTAACGAGTGCAGAAGCCTGTAGATTCAGTGATGCGATAAAACTCTATGGGGGCGAGTGTTACATGCCTATCCATATCATGGACTCATGCGATAAAAATCTCCGCATATGTGATCTACCCCCTTTTTTTATAAAATAAAAAGATTCACATGGTGAATGTTTTTGTGGTTTGCATGATTATTGACCATGTTGAAATTTGGTTGCGTATGGAAGATAGAAAATCATGGATGGTTTTTCGCTGGATATGAGAACACTTAATTTTATTATTATTTTGTTCTCTTTCATTTACTGTATTGGCTTGTTGTTATTTCAATTCACTCAACAGTCCATTAAAGGGCTTTCAATCTTTTCCATTTCAATATTTGTTATCGGAACTGGGCCGTTGATGTTGAGCCTAAGAGGGGAGTTCCCTGATTGGGTCACAGTTATTGGTGCCAATATGGTCATTGCGCTTGGTTTTCATCTCGCCTTGTATAGCTTATGTCTGTTTCGAGAATACTCTCTCAAATGCACCTACCTCAGTAGTCTAATGATGTTGGCTCTTTTGCCATGTTTTATTTACTTCACGTTCTATGAGCCTTCCATAAAGGCTCGAATTATCCTCATTAGTTTATATCTGGCTTTTGTGACTCTTTGCACTGCCTTTGCGGTATTAAAGGGCCGGCGTGATGACTTGACTCTAGGTATTCGGATGATGGCCTTGTCATTTACGATATATGGCGGGTTTATGTTTTTTCGAGTTGTGGTGACGCTATTTTCAACTGAGCTCCAGGATTTCATGGCGGCCACTCTCATTCATCAACTTGCCTTTTTAGTGAGCATCGTTCTTATTGTGTCGATGAGCTTTACAATGCTTTGGCTGATTAACGCAAGGTTGCTTAGTTCTATTCACGAGCTGTCCTACAGCGATCCTCTAACGGTACTGGGAAACCGCAGAGCATTAGATGAGATGGTTCCAGTTATCATGAAGCAGGCGGAAACTGCACCTGTTAGTGCCATTATGATGGATATTGATAATTTTAAGTCGATCAATGACCAACACGGACACATTGTAGGTGACCTCGTGATCAAGTCTTTTGCTGAAATGGTTCAAAGTGCGATAAAAACATCGCCTAAAGCCAGTGCGTTTCGTTTTGGCGGAGACGAGATAATGATTTTATTGCCTAATGTCGATTTCCAACAAGCTCAGGTTATTGCCTGCAAGTTACGATTGTCTATTTCAGAGGTATCAGCAGTACAAGAACATGAGATGTTTCTGACATCGAGTTTTGGTGTTGCTCAGCTTCACCCGCATGAGAGTTGGAATGGGTTTATTAGCCGAGCCGACAAAGCGTTATATCAAGCGAAAACAAACGGTCGCAATATGACTTCAATTTGTCCTAGTCATATTAACGAGCTCGTCACTGCCACATAACCAATACTGCTGCGATAGAAAGCAAGATGAGCGCAAGAATGTCTTTGCGCGCGATGCTTTGCCCTAACCAGAAATAGGATATCAACACCATGAAGATCACTTCGACTTGCCCGAGTGTCTTTACGTACGGCACGGCTTGAAGCGACATCGCGCTAAACCAACCCAGAGAACCGATAACACTCGCTAAGCTTGTCATGATGACTAGTTTCGACTTCTTGAATATCAGGCGCAGCGTGTCGCGTTCTCTGAAAAAGAGATACGTACAGATAATCACTGTCTGAAGGGAAATGACGAGGAACAGCACCCAAGCAGCGCTATGAGGGAAGGGCAACCCTATGCTCAAACTTGCTTCCCGTACCCAAAGAGACGTTAAAGCAAAGGCGGTGCTACACGCCATACCTAATAAGAACACTTTCGGGGACAAGCTTCGCCAGCCAGAAGCGCTACTCATGATTAGCACGCCTAAAGTACCAATAAGTACGCCGACCCAACCTGTTAGTGTCAAAGCAGTACCAAAAAACAATACGGATAGCACAGCAGATACGGGGGCTTCACACTTGGCTAAGCCTGCGCCTATCGCATAGTTTTCGAGCTTGAACAGCATCACCATTAAGCCGGTCGCGAGGATCTGCATGATGGCGGCAGCAACAATATAGAAAACAAACTCACCCGAAAAATCCGGTGCGGAGACTGGCTGCCATTGATAGAGGGTGTAGAGGTAAATAAGGGCGATTGGGCCAGCCCAAATAAAACGCGCCAACGTCACGCCAGCCACGCTCATGGTGCCACTTAATTTACTTTGAAAGGCATTGCGCCAAGATTGGCTAAAGGCAGCAAGGAGAGTAAAGGCTATCCAACTAAAAGACATGACGCGTCCATGTGTTATGTAATTTGCTGATTATATTAACAAATAAAACCAATATAAGAAGCGACTTGTTCTTTTAATAAGCAATAGTCAGTTGCGTGAATCGCTCGGTTTTGAAGAATATTCGGTCTTTAAAACTTGCGCTGTAAACCTTAACGGCTTCATTTACTTGTCACTCGACATCAATCGATTGTTTAGAAAATCGCTTCTTTTCTGTTCTTGAAGTAGAACAGCGCGCTGATCAAAACGAACAGTAAGGTGAAGTAATAGAAAAAAGAAGACAGTGAGGCCAAGAAGGCAAGGTTCTGTTCTATTTCTTGTTCGGTGTAGCCCTGAGACACCAACTTATAGTAGTAAGCGTACAAGATACCGATCAGACCGTATCCGAGGTTAAACATCAAACCTTTGAAACTAAGAACGGTGGCTCTGTTGTGTGATTCGGTTTTTTTATTCAGGTGGTAGCTGATGAAAATGTTCATCGTCATGATGATAAAGATTAATACTAGTGCCGGAATGACTCCGTAAATCGACCAACCTAAACTGATCCAGTAATAAGTCGCCATGCTTGCCAATCCCATAACCACAATGAAGGTTTTAGCCTCCATACTCTCTGCTAATCTTCGGCTTTGTCCTGCCAATATAATCTTAAGCAAGCTGATACCCGCACCAATAAAACCAAAGTAGATAATTGGAATATCAATGGCCAGATAGTATTGGCTGTTCATGGTTAGGAACATGCGTGAGGTGTGTTCGAATAGGCTGTAGTAGAGCAAGATGAACAGCACGTAAGGCGTAGCGAATACCCATTTACCTGCATCGATCGTCAATTTAAGACTTGAGATGGTGGTTGCCAATTTGGTTTGGTCGCTTGGCATCAGCTTTTTCTCTTCGCGCATATTAATCGCGGCATAGATAGCGATCATCGCTACAAATAGGGTGGCGAACACAGGAATACGCATCAGATCTTTGGTGCTTTCTGGTTCGGCTAGTCCAAGGAAATGAAAGATGTTCGTCATAAAATTCACGTCGTACATCGCCGCACCAATTAGTGTGACAAAGATACCGACCGTTGAGGCGACACGAAGCTGGATTTGCAGCACTCGAGGCCACAACTCTTCATTGCCTTGTTCTTTTAAGGTGTCGTAAGCCAATGCCTCGTCAGCACCGCTGGCCAGTGCCATCGCTAAGCCACTGAGAATCCGGTTAATCAGAAAAACAATGAACACCAAGTCTGGGTTTCCGGTTGGTACGAGCGCTATCATGGCGATCTCAACAAACATCACAATCGAAGACAGCACCACCAGTTTCTTACGGCCTAAGGTATCGGCGAATGCACCCGACGGTACTTCAGCAAGCACAATGGTGGCCGCCCAAACTACATTGAGCATCGCGAATTGAGACAGGGTTAACCCGTAATCTAAATAAAGTAGTGTGAATATAGGGTAGTAAAAACGCGCAAAGTAGCTGCTTCTAAACATCAAGAAGTAGCGGACATTGGGAATTTTAAGGATCTCTTTGAGCGTCATGATAATTTCAGTAATTTAGATAACACATTATTATGTATAACCCTTTTACTCTTTTAAATCATGGAATTGTTGCCAAATCCCTAAAATATCTGGTTTGGGTGATCTTCGAACTCATTGTTCATAGTGGGTTATAGGTTTCTCGTCTTCAAATCACTTTCCCCTATTCATTTAGTTTGTGGTGCCGTTTCACTTGTTCGACTGATTTTGGTGCAAGATCGAACTTCTACAACGTCGCTCTCGTATTTACATCTTATTGTATGATTTAATTATTGGTAATAACGATACGCAATGAATCCAATGTAATTGAGGAAGCGAGCATGATCTTAGAGTCATTCAGTCTGGAAGGTAAAGTAGCGATAGTGACGGGCTGTAACACGGGGCTTGGGCAAGGTATTGCATTAGGCCTAGCGGAAGCCGGTTGTAAGGTTGTCGGTGTTAACCGAACAGAGCCTGAAGAGACTATTGAGAAAATGAGTGCAGCAGGTCATTCGTTCCTAAACGTGAGTGCTGATCTTCTCGAGCAAGCGTGCATTCCAGGGGTTATAGAGCGCACTTTGGCTGAGTTTGGCCAAGTCGACATTCTCGTGAACAATGCAGGAATTATTCGCCGCCAAGATGCTATTGAGTTCTCAGAGCAAGATTGGGATGACGTAATGAACGTGAACACCAAGACGGTGTTCTTTATGTCTCAGGCTGTTGCAAAGCAATTTAAGGCTCAAGGTACTGGCGGAAAGATCATTAACATTGCATCGATGCTCTCATTCCAAGGTGGCATTCGAGTTCCTTCCTATACGGCTTCAAAAAGTGCTGTGATGGGCGTGACACGTGCGATGGCGAACGAATGGGCGCGCGATAATATCAACGTGAATGCGATAGCCCCCGGTTATATGGAAACTAACAATACTCAAGCTCTGCGTGAAGATGCTGAGCGTAATCAAGCGATTCTTGAGCGTATTCCGGCTGAACGTTGGGGTAAACCGCAAGATATCGCAGGTCCTTGTGTGTTCTTAGCATCATCAGCATCGGATTACATTAATGGCTATACCATTGCTGTTGACGGTGGTTGGTTAGCACGCTAATTAGTTTTTTATTCTAAATTTTGAGTTTGCAGCAATCTTGCAGGAGAAGATAAATGAAAATCGCTTTAATGATGGAAAACAGTCAAGCAGGCAAAAATGCTATGGTATCAGCTGAACTAGAGTCAGTTGCTGGTGGTTTTGGTCACGATGTCTTCAACCTAGGAATGACAGACGAGAACGATCACCACTTAACGTATATTCATCTAGGTATTATGGCGAGCATTCTGATTAACTCAAAGGCTGTTGACTTTGTTGTGACAGGATGTGGCACTGGCCAAGGTGCTTTGATGTCACTGAACCTGCATCCGGGGGTGGTTTGTGGTTACTGCCTAGAGCCATCAGATGCTTTCTTGTTTAACCAAATTAACAACGGTAATGCTCTCGCTCTCGCTTTTGCTAAAGGCTTTGGCTGGGCAGGTGAACTCAACATTCGTTATATCTTTGAAAAAGCGTTCACAGGCGAGCGTGGTAATGGGTATCCACTAGAGCGTGCAGAACCACAGCAACGTAATGCAGCAATTTTGAATGAAGTGAAAGCGGCGGTGGTAAAAGATAACTTTATTGATTCTCTGAGAGCCATCGACCAAGATCTAGTGAAAACAGCGGTTGGCAGCGAACGTTTCCAACAATGCTTCTTTGAGCATTGCCAAAACCAAGAAATCGCTGATTATGTTCGTTCACTTTTAGATTAATTAGAGCGTTTAGTTCTGATAGAGCCAGCCTTGTTCGGCTGGCTTTTTGATGAATAATTAAAGGAAAGTTGTGAGGCAGACAGTAATCAACTGGAAAAATGGCGATTCGTGTTTTCCTGAATTTACTCTTCATCTTCGGTTTCTTTGGGAGCATTCGACGCCCAGTCTTTTTCAAGCCAGTTATCGAGCACGTGTTGCAGCACTTTCAAAGAGGTTGGCTTCTCTAGGCGACCATCCATCAGTTTGCTGATCATATCTAACTCGTGTTGTCCTGATTCGCCAGACAAAGCAATGATTGGTGTTTGAGGTGAGCGTGCCTTGATGATTTGGCTTGCGTCAAAACCATTCATTACCGGCATTTGTACGTCCATTAAGATCAAATCGACCTTGTGTGTTTTGAACAGCTCGACGGCATTCTCACCGTTTTTGGCTTGCAAGCTATTTACACCAAGTCGACTCAGGTACATCTGAACAAGCGTGCGTTGCACTTCTTTATCATCGACGATAAGCACGGTTGGAGCCAAATGGTTCTCTGGGGTTAGCGTACTTGTTGGCTCTGAACTTTGCGTTTCCGCTTGGTTATCTGGCTTAACTTCTGCGTTGGGTTTGTTTTCAGTTGTGGTTTGATTACTTTTCCAATCATTGAAGTAAGGCGTACGAAGTGCGTCTGCTTTGGGTGCATTGGGTACTACCGGGAAGTACAGGTGGAACTCAGTAAACTCCCCAAGTTTAGAGTGGCACTCAACTCGGCCGCCAAATGAACGCATCACACGTTGGCAATAGCCAAGCCCTAGGCCGCTACCACCGCTTTTTTGGTAAGAGAAGAAGTCATCAAAGATCTTATGTGCAATGGCTTCGTCAATGCCAGGGCCGGTATCTCGGAATATCAGAACGTTCTCGTAAGGCCCTGTGTTGGTGCTGATCTCAATTTGGCTTTCTGGATAAGAATCAAAGTAATAGATTGCATTACGTATCAGGTTGAAAATAACGAAATTGAATAAGGTTTCATTGAGCTTTGCTACAAAATCAGCGTGTTGTGGTAAACGAATGCGTTCAATGATCTTTTCATTCTCAAAACCATAGTGGCTTACGGCTTGATCTACGGCTTTGTGGATAGAGGTCATGGCCACAGGGCCGTGTTCAGGCGTACTGTCACTGACTTCGCGCAGGATGATATCAATCAGTTGTCGCCCGCGTTGAATCGCCGCTTGGCCATTCTCAATATCCTTTAGGATTTGTTTAGCTGGGGCTTGGTTATCAATGTGCTGTTTTAACACCTCAAAATGCAGCTGCACTTGAGCCAGCGGGTTACGCATTTCGTGTGCGATAGAATTAGCAAGCGCGCGACTTTGGCGAATGCGTCTATCGGCTTCAATGGTGCTTTGTACACGAGTTAACAAGGTTTGCAGTGCAGAGATCTCTTCGTTAGAGAACATCTTATCGTTGCTCTTATGTGATGAGACCAATAAGTGCGTGACCGATTTCCCCTGACCAAACAGAGGCATCACCAAAGCGGTGTCGTTTGAGCTCATCTTGTCATATAGGGCTTTTATCGAGCGCTTGGCTGGTGCGGTGTAATCAAGCTCCTGAGACAGCTCATCGAACACTAAAACGGACTTGTTGGTAGACAGGTAATCTTCGTAGAAGGTTTCGTTGTAGTTGCTGTTCACCAGACGCAACTTGTCTTCGGGAATCTGCAATAGGCTACCTAATCGACGCATTGCATCATCAATCGACAGCTTGAAATCGTCTTCTAGTGAGAGGATCTGTTGTACTGGCGTTTTCTTGTTTCCGTAGACAAAGAACGAGGCGTAGTGGCTTACGCGCTTGTAGAGAACATGCCACGTGATGCCGATAATCGCGCAGATTGGGATAGCAACAAGCCATTGACTGTCGTCTGTCAGCGGGATAAATATCGCGCCAAAAGGGATCACCAAAATAGCACAAACCAACATCGCATTTAGGCTCATGTACGCCAGGTATTTCACGCTGTAGAAGCGCGAGGTCAGCAGGGCATAGCCAACGAACAACATTTCACTTATCGACAAAGCTGGTGGCAGCCAAGTGAGCGAGAAATCACGCAAGAAGTAGGTCATGCCTAGGTGGATCGTCGCAGTAGACAGCATGAAGACTAAAATGCCGGCGATCATATAGTTGGTTTTGGCTAAAGTTAGCTTGCTGCTGTTGGCGCGCATGGCCACCAGGTTGAGTAGTGTTAGCACTACAAAGCTAATCATCCCAATAAAGAAGTACGGCGTATGCGGGCCAAACTCAATCACGAACTGGCTTGGGCCTGCAATGGTGACGTGTTCAACGGTTAACCCCGGACTTAAATTGATAAAGAAGGAGTAGACGGTCAGGGTGACGAAAATGGCTTGCTGCCACACATGAACCTTACCATTACGTTGTTCAGCGGCGAGTTTGCACGAGAAGTAATAGGCAAAGGCAAACGCAAAGAACGAGGCGAGGTTGGCAAACTTTGCGGCGAACACGGCGGCCGAGGCCCCAAGTTCCGGTAATAAGTCGGTATGGAAATAAGCGTTACTGCTGATCCACGCAACAATGCAGATCGAATATGCGATGTAAGGGGCATGGTGTGTCCCTGCGATCACTTCGTTCTTCTGTTTCAGGCGATAGCAGTAATAGAACAACCACATGACAACCACAGCCACGGTTGCAAGCAGTGTGATTGCTTTTGCATAGATGATCGCCTCTAGGCCGAAATCAAACATGTTCATCCTTTTTCACCGAGCTAGTTTTTCCTGCCGAGCGCGACTTTTCTAATGACTTTCTGCTTTCTCGCACTGCGCGTTTGTAGCTTCGAAAATCGACATTATTGAACGCTTTTACCATCATCTCAAAATTCCAGAATCCACGATAAATTGTCGTGCCATCGTCATTTAATTCGCAATATCCAGAATGGAAGTATGCATTGGAATCAATGGTTTGATAAAACTGAAGCATGAAAGGTTGCTCGATAATAGTGAAGCCAATCTTATAGCCTATTTGGTGTAACACACTCATCAGCTCTTTTTGAGAAAGGTAGAGGAAATAGAGCTTTTGTTGGGTATTGCCACTGACTGTCAGACGTAACACCTCACACAGGGCATCTTTGTCGGACAATTGTAACTGGAATTGTTGGTCAAATTCTGGGAGAGAGTAACATTTTGACAGTGTAGGCGGTGTGAAAAGTTGTAACCCTGCGAGTTCATCGTAGCCGTAATTGGTTAAACAGTATTGCCATTGCTCATTGCTGAACGGCGGTGCGTAACTTAGCCAAGTGTCATTCTTAGACCAGTCTTGAATCAGCGCAGAGGAAACCAGTGTTGGAAAGGCTTCATCGACTGGATGCTTGAGCAGAATAAAATGCTTACCTGCCTGAGAAAGGTGTAATAAAGGCAGCATCTCAAACCATTTCTCGCCCTTGATGAACACCTCGAGATTGCTTAAAGCAATGGCATCGCTGATTGGCATTCCTTGTGGGTGACTCGGTGTTTGTACCAAAAGTGGCTCATGTTCTATCTGTTCGATGATCGCACCGTAATAAGCACTGTCATTGATAGGGAGGTCGACATGAGAAATGGAGCTTGGATTTAATGGAGATTTTGCTTTGATCGCAGCAATTTCACACTCACACCAGAAATCTAGCCAATGCATATAGCACTGCCCTACAGCCTGCTCTAGAAGAGCAATCTCTGCAGATAGTGTATTTGGATAGCGCAGAATCAGATCGCGGTAGTCCATCACCTCAAACAATACAGAGTAGCTTTTGTTTTGATGCTCTGGGAAAAGCAATTCTAACTGGCTTCTACGATATTCAGTCACGTTTTGAAAAAGCTCAGTGCGCTCATGTGGCTGATAAGTGTTGATGACGAGCTCTATCAGCGCTCGCTGTTTTATTTCGATAGACAGACTGCTAGCCAACAGTGAGCCTAAAGACGACGTTAATTTCATGTTTAACCTAGCCTAGGTTTATATAATTATTTTTATTTGATCTGCACTATCTATAGGACACTGATTTTAGGTATGTGTTTGAAGTTACGTTACTTTGAGAGAGCTAATCGTAACTTTACTTGTGTCCATGTTGTGAGAAGTAAGTTGCATAATCGGGTGAGATTTTACTACTTGCACCCACCCTTAACAATAAAGATTTTCCATATTTGAATGAATTCACAGATGAACAAAGTACATTATTATCAACAACTTGTCGGGCTGGATCACAGTTTTAAAATCAGACATGATTAAGCCGAGCATAAACTTTTGAATTTATAAAATAATCTCAAATATCTATTTTTTGAACCAATATCATAATCCAAATCAACATGAGCTCATCTTATTAATTACAGCGTGAATGTATTTGGTGTGAGATATGTAATTAACTGATTAATTATGTCTGTATTATTACTCGCTTATTCTCTCGCTACTCATTTTAATGATTTAAATATCAGGTGGATAAAAGCAGAGCTCCAGTGCTCGGCTTGTTTTCCTGACAATCTCCTGTGTTTATAGAGTAGTTACACCATAATCTCTGATGAAGTGATGACATTCGAGGTTTAAGCTTGCCTGCATATGAAACATTATTGCGAGTAATCCCTCGTAAATGATTGAGGTAGAGAGAATTTATGAAGAACGTACGATTAACATCATTACTTGGAACAGCAACCTTGTTTAGTGTCGTGGCGTTAGCTGGGTGTAGTCAGAAATCAGAGGTACCAACTCAACCGCAAGAGAATGCGAACCCCATCTGCAGCACTAAAAACCTGACGGGTGGTTGGTCGAAAAGTGAGATAACACCAGAAGCCAAGCAAGCTTTAAACGCAGTTCTTAGCCAAATGAACACTTCAGCTGATCTCAAGCAGATCTTGAGTGTTCGAACTCAGGTTGTCGCGGGTTTGAATTACGCTATTGAGTTTGAAATGGATAATGGTGAAGTGTGGAACACCATCGTTTACCGTTCTCTACAAGGTGACATCGAAATGACGCAACCTGCACAGAAAGGTCTTCTGTGCTCATAATCTAGATGTGCCAGTGTCTTGTGAGATAGGCTGATAGCAAATAAAAATGGCTCCGTGTTGGGAGCCATTTTTGTTTTTAAGAAGACTGATTTGTTGAACGTTTTCAGTCGGCCAACTCGGGCTCAGCTAACTCCTGAACACAAGCACGGCTGATGTCTTCATCAATGTAGGCCATACCGAGTTTATTGAGGTAGTCCATGCGATCAGCAGTGCGAAGCTCGATGTCGGGGCCTGCAATGTTATTGGCTTGATAAATTTCAGTGAGGTGAGACATGAATTGCTCGCCCACACTCATCATCAATAGACTCATTGCTCCTACGTCCGGTCTTACTTTGGGACGTTGCTTTTCAGATAAGTTTACCGCTAATACGATAGGCTGTTCTTCACCTTCGAAGCGAACGCCTCGCTCACGAACGGTTTGTTGAGCCCAGTAATATGCCAGTTCTTTGCTCTGGGTGAGAAACACTGGCTCAACCGATTCGGTGTAGTTGTTGCCGATGGTCGCCATAGTTTTTGAAGCTGCTTCGTTGAGCGCTTTGTCTCCAGAACGTTTTAAACCTTGGCCTTGAATAGAAGCCAATAAAGCTGAAGATGTGCCGTGATACCAAGTATCACCCGTCGCGAAACCATTCTCTGATAACAGTGTTTTTGCATCTTGTAGGTGTGTAGGTATTGAAGTCATAGGCACTCTCAACAAATAGGAATCTGAACAAATACGTATACAGTTAGCTTAAACAGAAGTTGTTCGGTTAACCGTGGTGTGGAACACAAATCTGAGGCTTTGAGATAAAGCTGGCAGTACAAGCTTTATCTCAAAGCCTTCCCCCGGATCTTACCTAAGTAAGAGAGAAGGACGGGGGAGGCTTTAGCGTTAGCGGTTAATCAAATTGATTAGACGTATTCGCTTCACCCGCGGCTTTTAGTGCATTCTCACCCGCGAAGTATTCTTTGTGATCATCACCGATGTCTGAACCAGACATGTTTTGGTGTTTAACACAAGCGATGCCTTGGCGTATCTCTTTGCGCTGAACATTTGCAACATAGCCCAGCATGCCTTGGTCACCGAAGTATTCTTTTGCAAGGTTGTCGGTTGACAGCGCTGCAGTGTGGTAAGTCGGTAGAGTAATCAAGTGATGGAAGATACCCGCTTCACGAGATGCATCCGCTTGGAATGTGCGAATCTTGTCATCAGCTCGTTTAGACAATTCAGTTTCGTCATATTCAGCACTCATTAGGCTAGCACGGTCGTAAGCTGAAACATCTTTACCTTCTGCTACCATCGCATCGTATGCTTGTTGGCGGAAGTTTAGCGTCCAGTTGAATGATGGAGAGTTGTTGTAAACCAGCTTCGCATTAGGGTGAACTTCACGTACGCCGTCCATCATCTCTTTGATTTGACCGATGTGTGGCTTCTCAGTCTCAATCCATAGTAGGTCAGCACCCGCGTTGATTGCTTCAATACAGTCGAATACACAACGGTCTTCACCAGTACCTTGGCGGAATTGGTATAAGCCTGAAGGTAGACGCTTAGGTCGAACTAGCTTGCCGTCACGGTTAAAGCAAACGTCGCCTTCTGCCATATCTGCAACATCGATCTCTTCAACATCTAGGTATGAGTTGTAGATATCACCTTGGTCGCCCGGCTCTTTCACTACTGCGATTTCTTTTGTTAGGCCAGCACCTTGAGAATCGGTACGAGCAACAATAACGCCGTTGTCGATGCCTAGTTCAAGGAAAGCGTAACGAAGTGCGCGAAGTTTTGCGTGGAAGTCAGCGTGTGGAACCGTTACTTTGCCGTCTTGGTGACCACATTGCTTCTCATCGGCAACTTGGTTTTCAATTTGTAGACAACATGCGCCTGCTTCAATCATCTGCTTAGCCATTAGGTAGGTAGCTTCTGCGTTACCAAAACCTGCATCGATATCGGCGATGATTGGCACCACGTGTGTTACGTGATTGTCGATTTTGTCTTGGATAAGGTCTTGTTGGTTAACGTCGCCCGCTTCACGTGCAGCGTCTAGCTCACGGAATAAACCACCCAGTTCACGTGCATCAGCTTGGCGCAGGAATGTGTATAGTTCTTCTACTAGGCCTGCAACCGATGTTTTCTCATGCATAGATTGGTCTGGAAGTGGACCAAAGTCTGAGCGAAGTGCTGCAACCATCCAGCCTGATAGGTATAGGTAGCGTCGGTCTGTCTTGCCATCAAAGTGCTTCTTAATAGAAATCAACTTTTGTTGGCCGATAAAACCATGCCAGCAGCCTAAAGACTGAGTGTATTGAGAACTGTCTTTATCGTAAGCCTCCATATCCGCACGCATGATATCTGCCGTGTATTGCGCGATATCTAGACCTGTTTTGAATTTGTTTTGAGCTCGCATACGAGCAGCAGATTCAGCATTGATTGCATCCCATGGAGCACCTGCAGCGCTTTTTGCAACTTCTATCATTTCGATATCTTGTGTAATTTGCGACATAACTATTCCTTAGTTTCACGTGGGGTATGGTTGCCAAATTGGCTTGGATTAAAACTTTGCTATGGACAAAGAATAATCACTCATGTGATAATTTTGTTAATTTATAGTTACTATATTCGGTATTTTTCTTATGAATATTGCTCGTATAGACCTTAATTTGCTTGTGTATTTAGACATGTTGCTACGTGAAAGAAACGTTACACGAGCAGCAAATCAATTGGGTATTACTCAACCAGCCATGAGTAATGGCCTTCGCCGATTGCGTGATCTGTTTGAAGACCCGCTATTAGTGAGAACAAGTGAAGGGATGATACCGACCGAACGCGCGCACAAGTTGCAGCCACTGATTCGAAACATCTTGGCGAATGTAGAGAAGACACTGCAGCCGACCACAGAGTTTAATGCAGAAGACAGTGAACGCGTGTTTCGTATCATGGCGAGTGACTATGCAGAGTCGACCATTATTCAGCCGCTATTAAAAAAACTGAGCGAGATAGCACCGAAAATACGACTGGATATAATGACGCCAAGTGATGTGAGCTATCAGGATGTAGAGCAAGGTACCGTTGATATAATTATCAACCGATTTGACGATATTCCTCAGTCGTTTCATCAGATGAGCCTTTGGCACGACGGGTTTTCTTGTCTATTTAGTTGTGACAACCCGATAGCCGACAACTTCGATATTTTGTCCTATTTAAAGGCGCAACATATCTGGGTAAGTAAGACAGGTATGGGAACGGGGGTGGGGATAAATCCAAGTGAAGCACAAAAGCTCGGTTGGATAGATGAAGCACTTATTCGTATCGGAAAAACACGTAATATTACGGTGTTTACTCGACATTACCTATCAGCCATTCTCTTCGCTCAACAGAAGAATCTGATCCTGACCATTCCAACCAAAGCCGCGCAATTGCAGCGAAATAATCCAAGGCTGTTGATCAAACCCGCGCCATTTGCGATTGAACCGTTTGAAGTGAAAATGGCGTGGAGTCCATTATTGCAAACCAATCCAGACCACCAGTGGATGCGTCGCTTGATTAAAAGTGTCGCCAATGAAATCGAAAGTGGTGTGACGGAATAACACAGTTTGTAGAGTATTTTTTATATGAATATCCAATATAACGGGCATAAATTAGCTAAATTCATGTCCGTTAAGTAAGTTTAAGTCAGTAAAGTAAATTTAAGCTAGTAACGTAAATTTGAGCTAGACACGAAAATTTATTGAGTAGCCATCAGTTAGTTTGAGAGAGAGTTTATGAGCAGTCGCATTCAACAGGGAAGCTTGAACATTGATAGCACCCTCTACCAATTAATTAATGAGCAGGTGATTCCTGGAACAGGCATTGTCGCTGAAAACTTTTGGCAATCATTTGCAACCATCCTTGAAGATCTGGCTCCAAAGAACCGCGCATTGCTTATCAAGCGTGACGATCTTCAACATCAAATTGACGTTTGGCACCAAGAGCGCGCTGGGCAAACGCTAGATCCTATTGAGTACAAACAGTTCTTACAGCAGATCGGCTATTTGGTTTCTGAAGGCGATGACTTTCAAGTGACGACAGCGAGCGTAGAGCCTGAGATCGCAACACAAGCAGGGCCGCAGCTTGTGGTTCCAATCATGAACGCCCGCTTTGCACTTAACGCAGCCAATGCGCGTTGGGGCAGCCTATATGATGCGCTCTACGGCACCGATGTGATCAGCGAAAGTGACGGCGCAGAAAAGGGCGGAAGCTTTAACCCTGTGCGTGGTGCTAAAGTCGTGACTTATGCTCGTGAGTTTCTTGATGACGCAGCGCCATTAAACGGCGTTTCTCATAAAGACGTCACCAAATACAGCATCAGTAACGCTAGCATCGGCAATAAGTTGATAGCGACACTGGATAACGGTGAAGAAGTCACTCTCATTGATAGCGACCAGTTTATTGGCTATCAAGGTGATGCAAGTTCCCCTTCATGCATTCTTCTTAAACACAATAATCTGCACATCGAAATTCAAATTGACCCGAGCGCGCCGATTGGTAGCGTTGATGTGGCGGGTATTAAAGATGTGTTAGTCGAAGCTGCCTTAACGACCATTATGGATTGCGAAGACTCGGTTGCTGCGGTTGACGGTGAAGACAAAGCACTGGCTTACCGTAACTGGCTAGGTTTGATGAAAGGTGATCTGCAAGAATCACTAGAGAAAAACGGTAAAACCATCGTTCGTAGTTTGAATCCAGATCGCCAATACACCAGCGTGACGGGCGGTGAGATCTCGCTGAAAGGCCGCAGCATGTTATTTATACGTAACGTGGGCCACCTAATGACTAACCCTGCGATCATTGACGCCGAAGGCAATGAAGTGCCTGAAGGTATTATGGATGGCATGATCACCTCGCTAATCGCAATGCATGATTTGAAAGGCAATAGCGCTTACCAAAACTCGACCGCAAACAGCATCAATATTGTAAAACCTAAGATGCATGGCCCTGAAGAAGTGGCGTTTACCAATGAACTGTTTGGCCGCATTGAAGATGCATTAGGTTTAGACCGCTACACCATCAAAGTTGGCATTATGGACGAAGAGCGTCGTACTTCGGTCAACCTGAAAGAATGTATTCGAGCGGCTAAAGATCGTGTTGTGTTCATCAACACCGGTTTCTTAGACCGAACCGGTGATGAGATTCACACGAGTATGGAAGCGGGACCATTTGCGCCTAAAACACAGCTGAAAACCATGACTTGGATTGGCGCATACGAAGATCAGAACGTTGATCTTGGCTTAGCTTGTGGCCTGCAAGGTAAAGCTCAAATCGGTAAAGGTATGTGGCCAGAGCCAGACAATATGGCGAAGATGATGGACGCGAAAATCGGACATCCTCAAGCGGGCGCAAATACCGCTTGGGTTCCTTCTCCAACTGCCGCGACTTTGCATGCTCTGCACTATCACAAGGTGAGTGTACCAAGTCGTCAGAAAGAGCTTCGTGAGCGAATGAGAGCGAACGTTGATGATATTCTGACTATTCCGCTATTAGGTAATCAAAAGCTGACAGCTCAAGATATCCAAAACGAATTGGACAACAATACGCAAGGTATTCTTGGTTATGTAGTGCGTTGGATTGACCAAGGCGTCGGGTGTTCTAAGGTGCCAGATATTAACGATGTCGGTTTGATGGAAGACCGAGCTACGCTGCGTATTTCGAGCCAACATATTGCGAACTGGTTACGTCACGGCATTTGCGAGGAAGCTCAGGTAATGAAAACCATGAAGCGCATGGCCGCAGTGGTGGATGAGCAAAACGCTGGCGACCAGAGCTACCGTAACATGGCGCCTGACTTTGAAAACAGCATTGCATTTTCAGCGGCGTGTCAGTTGGTATTCGAAGGCTGTGCTCAGCCGAGCGGTTACACCGAGCCAGTACTGCACGCGATGCGTCTAAAACTGAAAGCACAGGAATAGCGAAGCAACCGAATAACAAAAATAGAGAATGTAAAATACTAAAAAAAGAAACCCCCCTTTAACCGAGCCCAAGGTGCCGCGCTTTTATAGCGCGGCTTTTTTTTGATTCATTTTTGTGAAGGGAAAGGTGGAAAGTGGGTCAGGTTAGTGATCACTAAGACTTAATTATTTCCGAGCCCTAATCACTGCCAGAACTTAGTTACTACCAACCTTATTTTCCGCCAAAGCAAAGATACTTAATGTCCATGTACTCATCGATGCCTTCTTTCGCACCTTCACGGCCAATACCTGATTGTTTCACGCCACCGAAAGGCGCGACTTCGGTTGAGATCAGGCCATCATTAATACCCACCATACCGTACTCAAGTGCCTCTGCGATGTTCCATACTCGATGAATGTTCTGACTGTAGAAGTACGACGCTAATCCATAAATGGTATCGTTGGCCATCTCGATAAGCTCTTCGTCCGTGTCGAATTTCATCACAGGCGCGACTGGGCCAAAGATCTCTTGTTGAACGATGTCCATGCTGTGTTTTACATCTTTAAGAACAACAGGCTGAATGAAAAGCCCATTAAGCTCCTGAGTTGGCGTGACAGGCGCAGCACCTTGTTCAATCGCTCGGTTTATCAAAGCTTGGATGTTGTTCTTCGCATTCAGGCTGACAACAGGTCCAATCGTGACACCCTCATCTAAACCGTTACCAATCTTAAGCTGCTGAACCGCTTGATCGAATTTAGCCACAAACTCATCGTACACTTTACTGTGAACGTAGAATCGGTTTGCACAGACACATGTTTGACCTGCATTACGGAACTTCGACGCCATTGCGCCTTGAACGGCCGCGTCGATGTCAGCATCGTCAAACACAATAAAAGGTGCATTGCCACCAAGCTCCATAGAGGTGCGTTTGATGCCTTTTGCAGCTTGAGCCATCAAAATGCTGCCCACACGGGTCGACCCAGTGAAAGAGATTTTTTTGATCAACGGATGCGAAGTGAATAGGTTGCCCACTTGTTCAGGGCTTTCACCAAGAACGACTTGAAGTAGATCCTTAGGGATACCCGCTTGATAAGCCAGTTCAACCACAGCAAACGCAGAAAGCGGTGTCTCATCCGAAGGTTTCACGACAAAGCTACAACCCGCAGCTAAGGCAGGAGCCGCTTTACGAGTGATCATTGCAATCGGGAAGTTCCATGGCGTAATCGCACATGCGACACCAATAGGCTGCTTGATGGTCACCAAGCGTTTGCCAGCGACTGTGCTAGGAATGGAATCACCATAAGTGCGCTTTGCTTCTTCTGCAAACCACTCAATGAAGCTCGCGCCATACACCACTTCGCCTGTCGCTTCGGCTAACGGCTTGCCCTGTTCCATTGTCATGATTCGAGCAAGGTCATCCTTGTTTTCGAGGATCAACTGGTGCCAGCGATGAAGTAGTGCAGCACGAGATTTAGCAGGGATTTTTGCCCACTCTTTCTGCGCTACATGAGCTCGTTCGATCGCGCTCGCTAACTCTGTTTTTGATGATACCGGTGCGTGCCCGATGAGTTCACCCGTTGCTGGATTGGTCACGGCAACCGCGTTATTCGCTTCTGTCACCATAAAAGAGAGTAAGCGCTGGTTATTAATTTCTAGCATGTGATTCCTTCTTGATGATTACTTAACACGTGTTGGTGCTGTTATTGAGTTGATGTCTATGCAGTGCTGATGATTCGCTTTAGCCTGCCAAGGTTATTCTTGCGCCCAGTTGTCTGCTTCTATCTTCGCTAATGCTTTTGCTGCTTTTTGAAGTGCGGGCAAGAATTTTATTGCTTCGTCCGGTTTCACTCGAATCACAGGTGCTTGTATCGCTAGGCCTAGGTTTGATTGACCTGTTGGTGAGGGTATCAGCACAGCGATACAGACTAAGCCTGGCAAAAACTCTTCATCATCAATAGCAAAACCTTGGATTTTCGCTTCTTCGATGTCTTTCTCTAGAGTCGAATAGTCGGTAATCGTGTTCACGGTGTATTGAGTCAGCGGCACGTTTTCAATTAATCGTCTGCGCTGCGACTTAGACATGTGTGCTAAAAACAGTTTGCCGGTAGCCGAGCAGTGCACGGGAACGCGAGAGCCGGGGTGCAGGTGAAAGCGAAGGGGGGCTTCAGTTTCGGCACGATCGAGATAGATGATTTCGCCACTTGAAAGAGCGGTCAGGTTACAACTCTCACCGACTTCTGCTCTCAGGTTCTCAAGGATAGTGCGTCGCGCGCTGTGCATGGTGCTATTCAAAAGTAGGTTTTCGGCAAGTTTTCTGAGTCGAATACCTGAGCTGTAGTGCTTTTCGTCGCCATCTCTTTGAATGATGCCCGCCGCTTCTAACTGTTGAAGCATTCGGTGCAGCGTGGGTTTTGGCAATCCGGTCTCTTCGACTAAACCTTGCAGAGAAATAAACTCGTCTTTTTGCGCTATCACCTCTAATAGTGCAAAAAGTCGGAGGGTCGGTGTATCCCCTTGAACTTGCGGTGTTTCTGTTTGCATACAGTGATTCATCCTTGCGATATGTCTATGCCTAAGAGTGTACATACCAAATCATTATTCTTCAATTATCTGAATAAAATTTGACCTTTTTTGTTATTCCAATAATATAAATATAAATTATGGAACAATTAATCTCAATAAATGGAATTTAAAGATGAAGGCGATTGAACGGATTATTGATAAAGCTCATTTAGATCGTAAGCGCGTTGTTTTGAGTGAAGCGGAGGACCCGCGAGTGCTAGCTGCTGCAAGAATAGCAATCGACAAACAGCTCGCTCACATCACACTTGTGGGCGATGAATCGGCGATCATCGCTGCTGCAGAACTTCACCACATTAACCTCGCTGGCATTCATATTGTTTCTCCACAGGCGTCGTCACTCAAAGAAGTGCTCGCTGAGCGGCTGTATACATTAAGGAAAGCTAAAGGCATGACTTATGATGACGCCCTAGAGCTGGTTCAAGATCCACTTGTTTTTGCCAATTTGATGGTAAGGGAAGGACTGGTAGACGGCACAGTTAATGGCGCGGTTTATACCACGTCTGATGTGGTGCGAGCTGCGCTGCAGATTATCGGCCCTGCACCGGACAGCGAATTGGTGTCGAGTTTCTTCTTGATGATGCTGTGTGAGCCTTTCCATAATCTTAAAGGCGGTATGATTTTCAGCGATTGTGGTTTGGTGATTAACCCCACTGAAACCGAGCTGGCATCGATTGCCGTGGCCGCATCAAACAGTGCTCAAACGCTACTGATGGAAGAGCCTAAAGTAGCGATGCTGTCGTTTTCGACCAACGGGAGTGCCAAACACGAATCGGTCGATAAGGTTCGTAATGCTGCTCAACTCGTGAAACAACGTTGTCCCGGAATCGCCGTCGATCAGGACGTTCAACTCGATGCGGCGATTGTCACTGAAATAGCGGCGAAAAAGTTGCCTGATTCAGAGGTCAAAGGTCAATCTAACGTGTTGATATTTCCTAACTTAGAAGCCGGTAATATCGGTTATAAGCTTGCGGAAAGGCTAGGTGGGGCTGTTGCGATTGGCCCGTTGCTGCAAGGGCTGAATCAACCAGCGAATGACTTGTCCAGAGGCTGTAGTGCCGAAGATATCTTTAATGTCATTGCCGTTACCGCGGTACAAGCGCAGCAAGGGAAAGCATCTGACTCTAAGGCTGACTCTGAAGCTGATGTTGAAGAAAGAGAAGAGTCGGAGTTTGAATTCCGGTATTAACACTCGTTGCTTAAACTAATGCGGAATCTTGCACTCATATTTACCCCCAAATAACCTAATTAGGATAGCTAATGGAGTTACCTGTTTTACTCGCCATTCTTGCCACCATTGCGGTAGGTACTTATTTCCAAACTGTCACTGGATTTGGTCTCGGTATCATTGTGATTGGGCTAACGGTCAGCCTTAATTTGGTATCCCTACCCGTTATAGCCGCTGTGGTCAGTATTGTGACCTTGTTCAATTGCTTGGTGGCGTTGATGGGTAAGCCACTGCTTGGGGAACTCAAGATTCTGGTGGTGTTAGTCATCGGTATTATTCCCGGCGTATCGATGGGCGTGTACTTGCTGGACGCGTTGAGCGAGTCGGCAACCCAAATCCTACGAGGGCTATTGGGTGCCATGGTGTTGTTCGCTGGTTTGAGCTTTATGTTTAAACCTAAAACTAGAACGGTCCGTTCGACAACCGTATCTTTCCTTGTCTCAGGATTTAGCTCTGGGTTAGCGGGGGGATTATTTGGGATGGCAGGTCCACCGATTGTTTATCATCTCTATCGGCAACCTTTTTCGCTCGATCTGGTGCGAAGCACACTGCTGATGGTTTTCGCTTGTACGTCGATGTCCCGTACGGTCAATGTCTATGCGGCGGGCGACATGGAACAGAGCATATTGTGGTTATCCGCTATTGCTGTTCCTCTGGTGGCGCTTGTCACAATGTTTGCTCGGCGTTTCCCACCGCCGTTGTCTAATGATCAACTCAGAAAGCTGGTGTTTACGGTGTTAATGCTGATAGGCGGATATTTGATGGCTGTCTCTGCATGGTCGTTGTTTGGCTCCTCGTAAAACCATTCTCGACAAAGGAGGCTAGTGATTCGCTAGCCTAAGCTTCCCTGTTTAAACACGCTTTAGCATCTCAAATATGCTCCTAGATAGCCCAAACAAGCAGCTCTCTTGTACATCTAGCGTGATGTTGCTCCGATAGTACGGGCTCAAATCCACTCCCATTCCCACACCATGAATCTCAATACCGTTTTTGGTCGACTCACGTTCAATCACCTGTTTGAGATGGTTATCTAAATAGAACTGATCGTTGGCGGTACTGGTAGCGGTATCCATCGGGCAGCCGTCTGAGAACACAATCAAAACCTTTCGCTGGGCGGTGTGCTGCTGCAATCGATGACTCGCGAACTGAACCGCTTCGCCATCAATCCCTTCTTTAAAGATGTCGGCTTTACGAAGACTCGCAATGCCAAGTCGAGAACGTCTCCAATGGGTATCAAAATCCTTAAACACGATGTGCCGAACTTCGTTTAAGCGGCCCGGGTGCTTTGGTTGGCCTTGTTTAAGCCACTGCCGATAGACCTTGCCACCGTTCCAGTTATTGGTCGTAAAGCCAATAATCTCAAATGGGATATGAGCCAATCCTACAGATTTGAGAATCGTATCCATCAACAAACTTAACTTGTGACTGTGCTTTTGCATTGAGCCAGAGCAGTCCATCAAAAATGTGATGGCACATTGATGAGATGTACCGATGTCAGGTTGATAAAAGACAGTGCTATCCAATGGCGATGTGACGAGCTTGGTGATGGTGGTGGCGTTAACAATGCCTTCTTCTAAATGGTCCTGACGTCGGTTCCTCTGTGGTGTGGCAACAAAGCTAGTAAGCATAGCGGCTAAACGGCGAGTGTTTACTTGTCTCGCCATGATGTCATCGGTTAGCTTTTGTCTCAGTTCGAGTAATAGGGCACGCCTGACGAGTTTGTCTGCGGCGATGACTTGATCAAATTCTGAATTAAAGACCTGATAATTGGCGCCCGACAACTCGAATACCTTGCTACTGCCTGTGATGTCGGTATCGACGTCTTGATCTTGAATGTCACCATCAACAATCAAGGCAAGCTGCGCAAGGATCTTGATGTCTTCTTCAACGGTTGGTGTGGGTGAGTTATCACTTTCCTGTTCTTGAATGATTAACTCTTGTGCAAGGGCTGCAAGCTCATTGGCGCTGTGTGCAAACTGTTCTTGGTCTGTTCTATGTTGCTTTAAGCGTTTAAAGCTGTGACCGAAGGTAGGCACGATGCCGGCGCGAGTCGATTCAATGGTCTCAGCAATGGGTTCCGAAACCGGAACACCGGTTAAGCGGGTGTGGATGACTTGCATCAGAGTAAACAGCAACATGCCTATTCGTGATTCGGTGAAGCCATTCTGATGATATTGGTCGCTCCAATACGCAAAGTTGAACTGAATGCTGGTGGTAACGCCTTTTAGATAAGATGGAACTTGCGATTCAATTCGCACCTGCTCGCAGAAGTCATATAACAGACGTTCGACCTCGTTTTTCGGTCGCAATGAGTAGTGAAGATCAGCATCTGAAAGCAAGAGTCGTAATGCCGATGAATCGATCTTGCCTTGCATCGAAAGCTTACTGTTTTTCAGCTCGTGGCGAGATACAAAGGTGAGATCGTTGGTGTGGGCAGACTGGTAATAACAGGGCTTATTGCCTTTATAGAGCCGTTCTCCCCGATAGTTCAGATCGAGTTCACCACTGATTGCTCTGGCGACAGACACACCAATATCGAGGATCTTTTTCTGCTGAGAAGAAATATTGGCCATGGTTTACGACTCCGAGTGCGAATAGTTTTGAGTATGCGTTTCCAAGGCTTCACCAAAGCAACGGAAATAGTATTCGCTAACCAGTTCTTTCTCTTCGTCTTCACAGCGATTTAAGAATGACAACCTAAATGCGGTGGCTACATCATCGAATATTTGGATGTTTTCAGCCCAAGTGAGCACCGTTCGCGGAGACATCACCGTTGAAAGGTCGCCAGCCCGAAACCCGTTGCGCGTTAACCCTGCCGTTGCGATCATTTTCTCGACCAGTTGTCGGCCACTTTCATTATTCAGCTCTGGAAGCTTAGATAACACGATTTTGGTTTCATGTTGTGGGTCTAAATAGTTGAGCGTAGCGATGATGTTCCATCTATCTAACTGACTGTGGTTAAGCACTTGAGTACCCGAATACAAACCTGAGAAGTTACCCAAGCCAAGCGTGTTGCAGGTAGCAAACAGGCGGAAAGAAGGGTGAGGCGTGATCACTCGGTTTTGTTCTAAAGAGGTGTATTTTCCGTCTTGCTCTAATAGCTGTTGAATCACAAACATCACGTCAGGACGACCAGCGTCGTACTCATCTAACACCAGTGCGATGGGTTGTTGAATGCTCTGAGGAAGAATGCCTTCCTTAAACTCAGTCACCTGCATTCCGTCTTTAATGACGATGCTGTCTTTACCTATGAAATCCAAGCGACTTAGGTGTCCGTCTAGGTTGATCCGCAAGCATGGCCAGTTCAATCTCGCGGCAATTTGCTCAATGTGAGACGACTTGCCCGTTCCGTGTGTGCCTTGAATCAGTGTGCGACGATTGGAGGTGAACCCTGCCAATATCGCTAGCGTCACTTCAGGGTCAAAACAGTAGTTAGGATCGACTTTCGGCACATATTCGCCCGCATGTTCAAATGCCATCACGGTTAGATTGCTGTCGATCCCAAAGCGTTCTCTCACACTTACCGGTTGCGTTGGTATCAATTCCGCCTCTTTCATCATATTTCCCTCTATATAGCTCATCACTTGTCGCTGCTATCGCGATATGACATCGATTATTAACAGCTCCTCTTAAGTTAATGGCACTTTTTGTACGAAAAACTACCAATAATGTGATCCAGTTTTATTAATTGGAATGAATTGTTCCAATTTAATATAAAAAGTTGACGCGCAAAAATTCTACTACTAAGGTGAAAATGAATTCGAAAAAGAGACAATTCAT
Source organism: Vibrio sp. 10N.247.310.23 (assembly GCF_041467155.1). Lineage (NCBI taxonomy): Bacteria > Pseudomonadati > Pseudomonadota > Gammaproteobacteria > Vibrionales > Vibrionaceae > Vibrio > Vibrio sp. 10N.247.310.23. The sequence continues at coordinate 104,868 of NZ_JBFSTZ010000009.1, forward strand.
TCCGAAAAATGAAATTTTGGTTAACTCAAGGAGAATGGAAGAATGAGCGAGCAAGAAAAACGTACGGTTGTTTCCGGCACAGTAACAATGACACCATCAGAAGCGTTCGTTGAAACTATGGTTGCTAATGATGTTACCGACATGTTCGGCATCATGGGGTCAGCATTTATGGACGCAATGGATATCTTTGCTCCTGCTGGCATTCGATTGGTCCCAGTGGTACACGAGCAAGGTGCTGCTCACATGGCAGATGGTTACTCTCGTGTATCTGGTCGTCATGGCGTAGTTATCGGGCAAAATGGCCCGGGTATTAGTAACTGTGTGACTGCGATTGCAGCGGCGTTCTGGGCACATAGCCCGGTCGTAATTGTGACGCCTGAGACAGGCACCAAAACAATGGGCTTAGGTGGTTTCCAAGAGTGTAACCAGCTTCCAATGTTCCAAGAGTTTACTAAGTATCAAGGACATGTAACGCACCCAGACCGTATGGCGGAATACACAGGCCGATGTTTTGACCGCGCAATGAGCGAAATGGGTCCGACTCAGCTGAACATCCCACGTGACTACTTCTACGGTGAAATTCAAATTGAGATCCCTAAACCCGCGCGTTTAGATCGTGGTCCAGGTGGTGAGAAATCTCTAAATGAAGCGGCAGACCTGATTGCTGAAGCGAAATTCCCAGTCATCATTTCTGGTGGCGGCGTGGTAATGGCAGATGCAGTTCAAGAGTGTGCAGCGTTGGCGGAAAGACTAGGAGCCCCAGTAGTTAACAGCTACCTACACAATGACTCTTTCCCTGCTAGTCACCCATTATGGTGTGGTCCTTTAGGCTACCAAGGTTCGAAAGCAGCAATGAAACTGATGGCTCAAGCGGATGTGGTTATCGCTTTGGGTACACGTCTCGGTCCATTTGGTACCTTGCCCCAACATGGCATGGACTACTGGCCGAAGAATGCGAAAATCATTCAGATTGATGCAGACAACAAGATGCTGGGTCTGGTTAAGAAGATTTCGGTTGGTATCTGTGGTGATGCGAAAGCAGCTGCGGTTGCTCTATCTGAAAGGTTGGAAGGCCGCGCACTGTTGTGTGATGACAACAAAGGCGCTCGCCAAGATACCGTCGCTACAGAAAAAGCACTTTGGGAAAAAGAGCTTGATGAGTGGACACACGAACGTGATTCTTTCAGCTTAGATATGATTGAGGAAAACTCACACGAGACTCCGTTCTCTGGTGGTGAATACCTACACCCACGCCAAGTACTGCGTGAGCTAGAAAAAGCGATGCCAGAAGATGTAATGGTCTCGACGGATATCGGTAACATCAACTCAGTGGCAAACAGCTACTTACGCTTTGAAAAACCACGTAGCTTCTTTGCTGCAATGAGTTTCGGTAACTGTGGTTACGCATTCCCGACCATCATTGGTGCGAAAGCAGCGGCACCTCATCGTCCCGCTATTTCTTATGCTGGCGATGGTGCGTGGGGCATGAGCTTGATGGAAACCATGACATGTGTTCGCCATAACATTCCAGTGACAGCCGTGGTATTCCACAACCGTCAATGGGGTGCAGAGAAGAAGAACCAAGTCGACTTCTACAACCGACGCTTTGTTGCGGGTGAACTTGAAAACCAAAGCTTTGCAGAAATCGCAAGAGCTATGGGCGCTGAAGGTATCACGGTTGATAAGCTAGAAGACGTAGGTTCAACCTTGCAAAAAGCCATCGACATGCAGATGAACGAAGGCAAAACAACCATCATTGAAATCATGTGTACTCAGGAATTGGGTGACCCGTTCCGCCGAGATGCACTATCAACACCAGTTCGTTTCCTAGATAAATACAAAGATTACGTATAAGTCATAGGAAGTTTGTCCGGCCACGGTATTTTCGAGAGTGTTAGAGAAAGTGCAATCGAGAATGTGGTCGGGCAATATTAACGGGTATTGGCAATGTACTTAAGTGAATACCGGCAACCCGTATTTCAATAATCCTTAGTCAAACGTTAGAACATGAATTAAATGACTGTTGTACATATAAGTGGTTTTAGTTATATAAACTTTGTCGTTCCTTATTAATCGACCCTTAGCTAATTGCTCATTAGTTAATGGTTTTATAACTGTTAGTTATTGATGAGGATATATGGCCATTGATAAAGACATATACCTATTGTCATTTTTAAAATCATTCGTAACGATACTGATTAACCATGATAGTTAATTTTTAATTGTAATAAATTTAAATTAAGTGACCTATTACATGCATGCTGTGAACAATAAACGTTATATAAGCTCACTCGAAGAGCTGTATAAAATAATTGATTCATTAATGAATGAATGCAGTGACCAACGTGGTTTGATGTATAACGTGTGTGATTATGAAAATAATAATCTAATGCCAAGTTTAGGCCGTTCCAATCGTAAGAACATACGCCGTGTCGAACAAGAGTTGCTTTCAACAGTGAGAGTTTACGGTGGTCACTCGCTGAGTTCTAACGACATAAATGACTGGTTATTGATGTGTTTAGCCAAAAAGCAGGGCTTTCCCACCCGTTTACTGGAATGGACCGATAACCTGTTAAATGCGCTTTGGTCGGTGTGTCACAGCCAAAGTAAAGACTGCATAAACATAATTAAAGCTATTGATTATCAGCGGGTTAGTGTTTTTAGCTCGCCGTGTAATATCAACAAAACTAAGATATTTAATGTGGCGGATTGCGATCAGCAAGAGCCGCGCAAGGACAAGTGGTATTCCATTCACCCATTTAAGGAAGGTGGCAATGATGCCATTCAGCCTCTGTACGATGAGAAAGAATATTCAAACGGTCTAGTGTCCGTTCATATTCTTCCATCAGTAAAAGTAAACCTGATAAAGGAGTTAATATCCATGAACGTTTTAAATGAACCGACTGATTATATCGAAGAGAAGCTAACCGATATAAAAAATGAAGCCCATATAGATAACAATCAAGTTATTAATAAAGGTGAGGGGAATATTGAATTACAAGTGAATACCCATAACCGTAAACTTGAGCAGTATGGCCGAAAGTACCATCAAGATTTTGACTTCGACTAAAGTCTAATATTTCTAATTATTTTATTTAGACCTCGTATAAATCTAGTGAGTGACTGTGTAAATAAAATTAGAACACTAATTAATTTATAAAAAGATGAAATCTGTGAGCTTAAAGATTGTTTATAAAGTAACTCGAAGTTAGAGTGGCGAAGCTTGTTATCAAGTTGTTAAATTTCACAGATCTAGTTTAAACACTCTAATAAAAAAGTGGCGCAAAGCTACTGAAATTTAAACCAATAACGAAAACATAAAGGATTCTGGAATATGAATATGCAAACCAATGCAGCGACATTCGTGCTGGAAAACCAAGTCGACACCGCCTTTTTACAGTCTTTTAGTGATGCATGGAATAACCATGATATTGAAGCGCTAATGTCGTTTATGACCGAAGACTGTGTCTTCCACACCGTGGCAGGAGAAGGCGTACTTGGAAACACTATCGAAGGGTACGAAGCCGTTCGCAATAGCTTTGAATTGGTTTGGCAGAACTTTCCAGATGCAGCCTGGAGCGACCCTGTCCACTTTGTGTGTGGTGACCGCGCAGTAAGCGAATCAACGTTCTCTGCGACTAACCCTGATGGCACTGTCATCGAAGCTCGTATGGTTGATGTGTTTACCCTGAAAGAGGGAAAAATCAGCGTAAAAAATGCCTTCCGTAAAACACGACCTCTTTTGACTCCCAGCAATACTCCCAAGAGTTAGACACGAAACCAAAATCAGTCCACGTGTTATGACTAGGAGAGTCGAATTATGAGTTTAGTAATGGAACAACCGGCAGCCGATGTGCCGCCAAAGGTGACAAGCACCCAAGCACAAGAAAGTACCCAAGCAAAAGAAAGATACGATCCAAAATACGATCCACTTAAAGATAAAAGCCCAGGTCACGGTAAGGAATACGCCCCGACTTATTGGGTAGATACCGCAGGCGCGCCACCTGAAGATGATGGCCCAATTACGTCAGATATGGATGTCGATGTGGCGATAATCGGCTCAGGCTACACAGGCCTAAGTACCGCGATACACCTTGCTGAAATGTACGGCATTAAAGCGATTGTGATTGAAGCTAACCGCATGAGTTGGGGCTGCAGTACCCGAAATGGTGGTCAGGCTCAGTGTGCGTCAGGACGTTTGAAGCGTTCTCAGTGGATTGAACGCTGGGGACTAGAAACCGCGCTAAAAATGCACCGCGAATGCGTCGATGGTATGAACACCTTTAAGTCTCTGATCAAAGACATTGATTGTGACCCTCAGCCGGGCGGCCACTTATACGTTGCCCATCGTCCCAAAGTGATGGCAACACTTGAAAAAGAAGCCAAGTTGCTGCGTGACACGTTCGATTACGATGCGCAGATCTTAGATGCGGAAACCGTAAAACGAGATTACGTTGGTGACCAAGAAGCGGCAGGCGCAATGCATGAACCAGAAGGCATTGGTATTCATGCAGGGAAATTGGCGTTTGGCTATCTAAGAAAGGCGAGAGCACTCGGTGTAAAAGTGCATCCAGCTAGCCCTGTTATGGGTTGGGAAACACGCAACGGTGTGCATTACCTAAAAACGCCCGGCGGTGTTGTGAAGGCACGTTCTGTTGGGGTTTGTACCGGTGGATACACTAGCCAAGGTTTGCATTCAGAGCTTAAGAATCGCTTGTTGCCGGTACTTTCTAATTCGATGGTGACGCGTCCGCTAACTCAAGACGAAATTGCCGCGTGTAACTTCAAAACCAATCAGGTGATTACTGATACCCGAATCCTGCGTCATTACTACCGTTTGTTACCCGATAACCGAGTGCAGATAGGTACACGCAGTGCCATCAGTGGCAAGAACGCACCTGAAAAGAAATACGAAGACATGTTGAGAGCGGATTTAACCCGAAAATTCCCGTCTCTCGATCAGATCAAAATCGATTATTCATGGTGGGGGTGGGTGGATGTTAGCCACGATATGATGCCAAGAATCTATCAGCCGAATCCAAAGCAATCCATCTTCTACGCACTAGGGTATGGCGGCAATGGTGTGATGTATTCCGCTCAAGCAGGCAAGCGCCTTGCCCAGTGGATCGCAGGTGAAGGTCATAAGCTTGACTTGCCAATATTTGAATCAAAACTTCCGTTCCCCAACGTGAGGGAAGTGGTGGAATCTGAGATGTTTGCACCATTTCGAAGAGTAGGGCAGCGGTTCCTTTATCAGTGGTATTCGTTAAAGGATGAAAGGCTGTAACTACCCGAACATTGTTTCCAAAATAGGGAAATAGAATTACGACCAGGAAAGTTGTACCAGGTCACCTTGTGAGCAAAGTACAGGCAGGACGTCTGTATGATAGGAAAGGTTAAGACTATGAAATTGATTAAAAATAAAATTATTGCTGGTGTCACAATTGTAGCAACAGCGATGCTATCTCATACCGCGGCAGCAGCAAATTTTAAAATGGCTATCGGCGATGCTGCTGGTGGTACGCAGTGGGAATTAGCGACATCATTTTCTGAATTGATGGAGCAAAAAACAAACGGTAAAGTCAAAATCGACCTGTTCCCGAATGGTCAATTGGGCAATGAGCAAGACACCGTGAACGACGCGGCAATCGGCCTTCTCGACTTCTCTGTATTGGCGATCAACAACGTGACGCCTTTCTCTCCAACGGTTGGTCTATTGACCATGCCTTACGTCATTCAAAGTGCAGAAGAAGCGGTGCTATTAACTCAAGGCCAAGTAGGTCAAGACCTTGTCGATAACACGATTCGTGATGCAGGTGTTCGCATCGTAGGTTGGGCTTATTCTGGTTTTAGGGTTCTGACTAACTCGAAAAAAGCCGTAGCTTCGCCAGCAGACCTAAAAGGGTTAGTGATCCGCGTCCCTCGTAACGAAATTATGATTGCTTCGTACCAAGCATGGGGTGTAAACCCAACACCAATGGCATGGTCTGAGACCTTTACGGGCCTACAACAAGGCGTGGTTGATGGTCAAGATAACCCATACATCACTGTTCATGCGATGAAGTTCAACGAAGTACAAAAGTACGTAACAAATCTGCGTTACATCTTCTCACTTGAGCCGTTAATCGTCAGTGAAACGGTCTTCCAACAACAGACACCTGAGATGCAAAAGATCATTCTTGAAGCGGGTCAGGAAGCAACAGAACACAGCTTTGCTTATCTAGAGAATACTGAAAACAAGATCCGTGAAGAGCTACAAGCAAAAGGCATGGTATTCACAGACCCAGCAGACAATGAGAAAGAGTGGATCAGCAAGGTAACGAAATCAGTTTGGCCTAAGTTCTATTCAAGTATTGGTGGCAAAGACAAGCTAGACGACGTTCTTGAGTTACTAGGTAGAAAGTAACGATTAGATACGCCCTATCTGCTGTTCTACGCTACTTAATCACCTAGCGACAGAACAGTGAGATAGGGCATTTACATGGCTTTACTCGTTGATCTGTTTAGTACCTGATCTGCTCAGTACCGCGAGCGACTGGTTGTCATGTGGAAATCAACATTGGAGGTTATATGTCAGTCGCTAAAACTATAAAAAAGCATCTTAACAACATCGAGGAATATACCTGTTGTCTGTTGCTAGCAAGCTTTGTCTTATTACTGTTCACACAAATCCTTACTCGTCAGCTTTTCGATTACTCCATACCTTGGGGTGATGAAGTCGCGACTTACATGTTCGTTTGGTTTGCTTATCTAGGCGCAGTTGTGGCGGCCAAAATGTCGGCACATAACCGAGTCAGTTTTCACTTCAAGTTCTTCCCTCCGATTGTTCAGACCGTCTGTGAAACCATCGCTGACTTCTTATGGTTGCTGTTCAACGGTTACTTTGTCTATCTCAGTTACGATTTCGTGTTCAACAAAATGAACCTGTTCTGGAAATCTCAAACGACAGGCATCCCAATGAAGTACTTCTATATGATTTTGCCTATCGCGTTTTCGTTGATGATGATTCGAATTATCTGGAACAACTATGAGCGTTTGTTCAAAGGCGCTAAGAACGAAGATCCAGAAGTCAAAGAACTGCGAAAAATGACGGCACAAAAGTCATCACAGTAGTCGTCACAGAGAATAGCCGTAATAGAGAGATGTAATAATGGAATCCTATTTAACTCTAATTTTATTTGGTGGCTTCTTAACCCTGTTAATTCTGGGTGCACCAATCACAGTATCACTGGCCGGCGCTTCAATGGCGGCCTATATGTTGCTCGACAAAAATCCCATTGCGTTAGTACAAATCGCGTTTACTTCGGTGGGTAACTTCCCATTAATGGCGCTGCCGGCCTTTGTTCTTGCCGGTGCATTGATGGAGGCGGCGGGTATCTCCAAACGGTTGGTGGATATAGCCGAGAGTTTAGCCGGCCCTGTGACGGGTGGCCTTGGCGCTGCAACGGTAATGGCCTGTCTTTTCTTTGGAGCTATATCAGGTTCAGGCCCAGCCACGACCGCTGCGGTTGGTATGTTGATGGTACCAGCAATGGTTAAGCGAGATTACGATAAGAGCTACGCCTCTGCGGTGACTGCCGCTTCAGGGGGATTGGGTATCATTATCCCGCCATCCATTCCGCTAGTTATTTTCGGCATCTCCGCTATGGGATTAATGGCACCGCCAGAGGCCATTGCTCAACACGGACAGTTTGCCTCTTTATCTATTCCAAAACTGTTTGTTGCTGGGGTTGTGCCGGGTTTCATTATGGCGTCGACGCTAGTGGTCACTAACTACTTTATTGCTAAACGTGAAGGTTACAAAGGGCTGACTGAAAACTGGTCATTTGGCGAAGTAAGACACTCTTTACGTCGTGGTATTTGGTCGATACTGGCTCCGTTTTTGATTCTCGGGGGCATCTACAGCGGTATGTTCACACCAACAGAGTCGGCGGTTGTGGCTATCTTCTATTCACTGTTTGTTGGGGTGTTTATTCACCGAGAGTTATCGTTCAAAAGCACGATTAAATCATTGTCGACAACGACATGGATCACTGGACGTGTGTTGCTGATTCTATTCGCGGCAACGGTATTTGGTCGCTTGTTAATCGAACAAAAAATTCCAGTAGTGGTGGCGGAGTCACTGTTAGGGTTCACTGACAATATGTACATGGTGTGGGCACTGACTATTGTGTTACTGCTTTTCGTTGGCATGTTCATGGAAACGTTAGCCGCGATCATGATTATCGTGCCAGTGCTGTTGCCAATCATGTACATGCTCGGCGCGGATCCTACCCACGTAGGTATTGTGGTGGTGTGTACGCTCTCGATAGGATTTGCTACGCCGCCACTCGGTGAAAATATCTTTGTCGCCTCAGGGATAGGCGGAGCCACGGTCGAACAGATCACCGCGAAGATACATCCCTTTGTGCTTGCATCCGTCATTGGCGTGTTCGTTATCGCTTTCTTCCCACAAATTACGCTTTGGCTACCGTCCTTAGTAGGCTATTAGGAGAAGTCACTATGAATATATCAAGAATTATCCTTATTGGTTGTGCCGTATTTGCAGTGATCAGTGGCATTGGACTACGTGCCGAACATTCAGAAACAGCAAAAGAAAACGAGCCAGTTAATGTGCTCGATATTTCAGAGCCACATGTCGTCAGCGATGCTGAAAGAAGAGCCAAAACCCTGCTTGCTAAAGCGGTTGTCCATGTACAAAAGGATGGCGATGAGAGTGTCAAAGACTTCATGAGTGATGCCGAATATATAGACGGTGAGCTCTATGTGTTTGCTCTTGGTATTGATGGCCAATTCCTTGCCAGTGGAGGCTCTTCAATGGTGTTGGTGGGCGACAGTGTTTTGGATACTCAAGACGTTTACGGTAATCCCTTTTTCCGTGAAATGATCACTAAGGCTGTGCACAACGGGTTTGGCGAAGTTCAGTACCATTGGACTAATCCGACTGACCGCATGGGCGAGCCTAAAACCACTTTCTTTGAACGTGTGGGTGATGTGATTGTTGCCGTGGGGTATTACCCAGAACGCTCTAGTGCAACAGAAGCTAAGCGATTATTGGCGAGAGCGATGGCCGCGATAGTGGAATCAGAGCAGGACAGTCTCACCGAGTTCAATGATACCGAAGGCAGCTTTGTTGAGGGAGACTTGTATGTGTTCGTGATGGATATGAGCTCTGGAAAGCTGCTCGCGCATGGTGTATCCCCTGAGCTTGTTGGGCGTTCACACAACGAAATCCTAAGCCCTGACGATAAGCCAATTCTCACTGAGATGTTAAACCTAGCCAAAGAAAATGGCCGAGGCGTTTATACCTATCAATGGTTAAACCCGCTGTCGAGCAAAGTGGAAACCAAGCACACTTACTATCGAGTGATCGACAATAAGCTGGTTGGTGTTGGTTATTACACAAATTCAAACAACACGTAAAAGTGTTTCTACTGAGCCCCCAACCCAGTTAGATAAAGGGCTAGGGCCTCAAAATACCGGTTCGTGTAAAAAAGCAATTTAGTAAAATTAACACTGTGAAATTTTTGTTGTGAAATTGTTTCTAAAATACAAGTAGTATGAAATACATGGAAGCAACACAGTAAAGAACAATTTTGAAAAGGGTCAATCAGGATTTTTGACCTACATGAAATTCAAAGCCGTAAGAGGGAAAGACTATGAATATGCTGACACTAGACAGAACAGAACTTCACAGAAACCATTCAACATTTATTGCTGAAGCTGTCTTTGCCGTAGAAATGGTGAAAGCAGACAAGCAGCTCGAAAAACAAAAAATGGCGAAACAGTTGCTTGATACTCTATTTCCTCTTGAGGCTGGTTCACACGAAGACGCAGTGAGCTATGAGATTGACTACCGACATGTTCAGGTTTACTTCAAAAATGGCGAACATACTGGCCTAAAACGAGCGAAGCACTTTGTTGCTTTCACCGGCGATAAGTCTAAGCCTTCAGCAATCCTATTTCGTGATGAAAGCGGTACACACGTTGAAGTGACAATCGGTGCTCGTAAAGGCACTGGCTACTTAGAATTGGTTGATATTCAAGATATCCAGTTAGAGACATGCACCACGTTTGGCCAAACTGAGGCGAGCCGTTCTTCTGGCATCCGTCACTGGGTGAGCTTAGTGAAAGGCGATGAAAGCGGTCGACCGAACGCTTCAAGTGAAGATAAAGAGTTTACGGCAAAAAATGGCGAAGACTACAACCTAGGTTTTTGCTTCGCGATCTAATGTGCTGTCCTTGAAATGTACTGTCTTTGAAATGTACAGTGCTGCTCTGCTAGACGTAGCACTGACATTTGAATACTGATTTCTCTTTTACCTTTGGTAATTTCCCCGCCCCTATAGCGGGGCTTTTTTGTTAGAGCTATAAATAAATTAGGCTGTTGTTGATTTTATCTTTAGAAAGTTTGAATGAGATTTTACGGTGCGTTATTTTAATTTAAAGCACTGTATTTAAAGATTTTTATTTGTTTATTTTATTCTGTTTTTATTGGCTTAACTATCACTATTGACGGTGGTTTGGGTGACTATTGAGCTAAAACTCAGTCAAAATGCTTTGAGCTGTGCTATAATCCGCGCCTTGGGATTGAGCCAATAAGTCCATTTGTCACCAATCATTGTGATTTTTATCGCCTTTTTATTTAGGTGGTGCGGCGAGCCAATCAAGTAGTAATTGGATATGGAGAGCGTCCTTATATTCGTTGATTCGGATATGCGAACATCATAATTTATGAGTTTTAAATCAAAAAAATACAGTATTGATTCTACTGACTATCAAGTTGGTCAAGACAACGTCAGTAAATGGGGCATGGATGTCCATAACACAGTCTTCGTAGCCTCAGTAGGCTTATCCCTTCTCTTCATCATCACTCTTCTTGCTCTTCCTCCTGCAGATGCTAAAGCTGCAATTGATTCTATTAAGGGTGCTGTTCTATCAAAGTTTGACTTCCTGTTTATGTGGGGAGCTAACATCATGCTAGCGTTTGCTGTTGTTCTTGCTTTTTCACCGTTGGGTAAAATCCGTTTAGGTGGCGAAGACGCGACGGCGGACTATTCAATGTCATCTTGGATTGCGATGTTATTCGCAGCAGGTATGGGTATTGGACTTATCTTCTGGGGTGTTGCAGAGCCAACTGCGTTCTTCACTAACTGGTTCGGAACGCCATTAGACGCAGAACCTTTCACAGCCGCTGGTCGTGAACTGGCGCTAGGCGCAACCGTATTCCACTGGGGTTTTCATGCATGGGCTATCTATGGCATGACGGCGCTTTGTCTGGCGTACTTTGTTTATAACAAAGGCTTACCGCTATCAATGCGTTCTGTGTTTTACCCAATTCTGGGTGAGCGTGTGTGGGGCAAAACTGGTGATGTAATCGATGTACTAACCGTACTGGTTACTCTGTTTGGCCTTGCGACTTCATTGGGCTTAGGTGGTACACAAGCAGCAAGTGGTATTAGCCACGTGTTCGGCTTGGAAAACAACATCTTCCTTCAGCAATCTATCATCGTTCTGATCATGGGCTTGGCGATCATCTCTGTACTACGTGGTATGGACGGTGGTGTTAAGTTCCTAAGTAACCTGAACATGGTTATTGCATTCATATTCCTTGGTCTTATCGCTGTATTGAATTTCACAACTGTGCTTGATTCAATGGTAACGGCGGCAACGGGCTATGTGAAAAATATCGTAGCTTTGAGCCAAAGTGCGGGTCGTGAAGACACAACATGGCTGCATGGTTGGACTGTGTTCTACTGGGCATGGTGGGTAGCGTATGCACCTTTCTTCGGTATGTTCGTAGCGCGTATTTCTAAAGGCCGTACGGTTCGTGAATTCCTACTTTGCGTATTGATTATCCCAACATTGGTGACTTCAGCTTGGATGTCTATCTTCGGTGGCGTAGCTATCGAGCAAGTGATTAATCAGGTGGGGCAACTTGGCCTCGACCAAGGCATTACAGATGTATCTCTAAGCTTGTTTTACATGCTAGATGCTTACTCGTTCGGTAGCATTCTGTCTGTTCTCGCAGTCGCGCTGATCATTGTGTTCTTCGTTACAACGTTGGACTCAGGTTCTATCGTTATCGATGGCATGACGGCGGGTGGTAAATTAGAAGTGCCAGTGAAACAGAAAGTCGTTTGGGCGGTTATCTCAGGTGCTATCGCGATGGTGATGCTGTGGATTGGTGGTACTCAATCAATCCAAGCTCTGCAATCTATTACGATTATTGCAGCACTGCCGTTTACGATCATTCTTTTGATTGGTTGTGTGAGCTTGTTGAAAGGCCTACTGACAGAAGTCGGTAAAGGGCAAGAAACGGTTACTCCGGCCACTAAGTAAGTACCTCTAGATAGGAACTTACTCTAATCAGCAGATTCAAAGCTCCCTTGCACCGCGTGCAAGGGAGCTTTTTTATGCCGTAGAAGACATCAGCGAAAGAGAAACAAAAAAGAGCCACAAGTGAGTAGTCATTTGTGGCTCTTTTAGTTCTTGGCTCTTAGTTATTAGTCTAGGTGCCCGGTTCTAGCTATGAGCGGGTTTACGCTTACGCGTTCAATTCGTGCTGAATAACGTAATCCAAAGCACCAACAACAGCAGCAACTTGAGCATCGTTACACTCTTCGTCTGTTACTTTGTCACTGTCTGGGTAAACCTCTGTGGTTGTACCGTACTTACAGTCAGTCACGCCGCCACATAAGCCAAGCTTCTTCATTGGGTAGTTGATCACGCCGTGTTGAGTGACGTCTGAACCAATGATCTTGCCTTCGTCATCCGCAGGCGCAATGTGGGTTACTTTTTCAACTGAAGCGATGACAGCAGCTTGGAATTCAGGTTGTGGGTTTTCAGTATCGCCAACAGTGTAGAAACCGTCTGGGATCATACCTTCGATGTACTCAATGCCATCACGAGCTGCGAGTGCAGGTCGGAATTCAGTTTCATCAGAGTCAGTCGTCTCATGCAGGTCAACGTGAACCAATACTTCTGGCAGAGACGCTACTAGAGCTCGTAGGTTTGCTGATTCTTCTGCTGGCGTACCGTCGTAGAAAGAGCGGTTTGGATCAACAGCATTTGGATTCCAGCGGTTGATCACTTCGTAGCCCCAAGGGCTCACACAAGGTGCGACAACAATGTTGAAGTGCGTCGTGTATTTTTCTGCTTGAGTCGCAGCGAATTTGATCGCGCCATGCACGCCACTGGTTTCGTAACCGTGAACACCACCTGTCACCAGAATCGTCGGCTTTGACTCGTCCCAGTTTTTGCTCTTGATAGCGAAGAGTGGGAAGCGAGCTTCGTCGTAGCTCAGTGCGCCGTATTGTTCGATGTCAAAGCGGTCTGCAAGTGCTTTAATCTTTGGTACAACTTCTTGCTGGTATTCACGCTTAACCGTTCGTTGAGCTAACCATGCTTCACGTTCTGCTTGTTGCCATTTTTGCCCTGGCTTACCAATCGGGTAGGTAGATTCACTTTTCATCAATACTTTTTCTTTTATGTTCGTGAAAGATTAAGACAGATTATTCCTGTCTAACAGAGACAGCAATAGAAAACACAACTTGTGACTTTATTTTTTACAGACTCATAGCTTTGATGAGTGAATTGATGGTGTTACATTTTATTGATGGTTCAATTCTTTATAAAGAGACAACAAAATGGCTGGAGCAAGTTTACTAACACTGTTAGATGACATTGCAACCGTGTTGGATGATGTCGCATTGATGTCTAAGGTAGCCGCTAAAAAAACCGCAGGCGTATTAGGTGACGATTTAGCCCTTAACGCCCAGCAGGTATCCGGTGTTTCTGCTGAAAGAGAAATCCCAGTGGTATGGGCGGTCGCAAAAGGCTCATTTAAAAACAAGCTGATTTTGGTTCCGGCAGCACTATTGATCAGTGCATTCATTCCTTGGTTGATCATGCCACTACTGGTGATTGGTGGTCTGTTTCTTTGTTTTGAAGGGGCAGAGAAAATCTTAGAAAAGCTTTTTCCTCATGCTCATCAACACGAAGAGAAAGATGAGGAAAGCAGCTCGGGTGAATCTGTTGAAGAGTATGAGAAGCGAAAGGTCTCAGGCGCAATTCGTACGGACTTCATCTTATCTGCGGAAATCATTGTGATAGCTCTGGGTACCGTAACGGGTACAAGTATCGTGACTCAGATTCTTGTGGTGAGTTTGATAGCGGTTGTGATGACGATTGGTGTTTATGGCTTAGTGGCAGGGATCGTTAAGCTGGATGATTTAGGTTTCTATCTCCAACGCACATCAAATGGGAGTGCCATTAAAACCCGATTGGGTAATGGGTTAGTCGCATTTGCACCAAAGCTAATGAAGATGCTTGCGGTTGTCGGCACGGCTGCGATGTTCTTGGTTGGCGGCGGTATTGTGGTACACAACGTTCCAGCAATTCATCACTTAATTGAACCGATTATTATGGACTTCAGTGGACATACGATTGCGACTGCGGTGGTACCAACGCTATTAAATGGTGTGATTGGGGTTTTATCTGGATTGATTGTCGTTGCTATTTGGACTGCTATCGGAAAAATTCGCGGTAAGTAATCGTTAAATTACTGCTGGGAATAAGACAGTCTTTTATCGAAACAAAAAAGGGTCACCATAATTACTATGGTGACCCTTTTCGCTAAATGGAGGGTGTTTATTTAACAGCCCAAGTGCTTATTTTACAGACCAAGCAATCGCCTCGCCGCCACGGATTGGCACAACGATGTCTGAACCGAAAGGCATCGTTTCAGCAACATTCCACTCTTCTTTAACGAGCGTAATTGTATCTGAGTTACGTGGCATGCCGTAGAAGTCTGGGCCATTGTGGCTCGCGAATGCTTCTAGGTTCTCAATCTTGCCTTCTAAATCGAATACTTCAGCGTACAGTTCAACCGCAGCGTGCGCTGTGTAAGAACCTGCACAACCACACGCTGACTCTTTTGCACCTTTAGCGTGTGGTGCAGAGTCTGTACCCAAGAAGAACTTCTTGCTACCGCTTGTTGCTGCTTCAATAAGTGCTAACTGGTGTGTGTTGCGCTTAAGGATAGGTAGGCAGTAGAAATGTGGCTTAATGCCGCCAACCAACATGTGGTTGCGGTTATAAAGCAAGTGGTGAGCAGTAATGGTTGCCGCTACGTTCTCGTTAGCGTTCTTAACGAAAGTCGCAGCATTTGCCGTCGTGATGTGCTCTAGAACGATCTTCAGGTTAGGGAAGTCGTTAACAATCGGTGCTAGAACTGTGTCTAGGAACTCTTTTTCACGGTCAAAGATATCAACATCGTGAGCCGTTACTTCACCGTGTACCAGCAGCAACATACCCACTTCTTGCATTGCTTCGAGTACGTGGTAAATCTTTTGAGCTGAAGTTACACCTGAATCAGAGTTAGTCGTCGCGCCAGCAGGGTATAGCTTCGCTGCTACAACAGCGCCAGATTCTTTCGCTTTACGAATTTCATCAGGTGTTGTGTTGTCTGTCAGGTAAAGTGCCATTAGAGGCTGGAATTGTTCACTTGGCTGCTCTGCCATGATGCGTTCACGGTAAGCAAGAGCCATTTCGGTATCGGTTACCGGTGGGATGGTATTTGGCATGATTAACGCTCGACCATTGTAACGGCTGATATCGCGAACTGTATCTTTTAATACTTCGCCATCGCGTAGATGAACGTGCCAGTCGTCAGGACGAGTAATCGTAAGTTGTGTCATTGAAGGCTCCCACCATTTGAAGTGTTATGTAGTTGGAGCCTAAACTCAGCGAAATCTGTGAAAGCAATCGCTTACGTTTAGGCGACAGGATGATAGTGGAAAAGTACTTTCATTTCATCCTATTTTTAACTCTTCATGGCTAGGAGCTTGTTTTTATGGATATTTTATTCGGTATCTATTTGTTAATAAGGGTTAGCGGGTGGCTACCCACAGACCATGGATCATTCCTGGAACCCAGAAGAAGAAAGTAAGAATGATATTAATCACCAAATCTTTCCCGGCGCCGCGAGCGAAGAACACGCCAACAGGCGGAAGCAGTACACATAAGATGATAATGACGAGTTTGTTCATGATAAATCCTTTTTATTCAATGAAAGTTCAATGCGGTAAACGTGTTCATATTATAGAACGTCTCGAGAGTGTTACTGCATTGCTGCCTTAATGTATCAAGATAGAAAGCTAAACATCTCAAGATACTAGCCTAGTATCAAGTGTTTAATGCCTACCAGTTTATCTATTTATAACCAAATGCTTATAATCAGTATTCCCATCAAGATATACATTTAATCATTTGAAGTTTGGCCGTGATTTTATGACTAGGCATTTCCAAGAGTCAATTTTGCATATTTGCTAAACATATCCAGTTGCAAAAAGATAACATCGCAATCGAATGTAGAATTCGTATGCTACAAGGTTAAATTTTAAAAAGGTCAAACGATATGTTAGATGTGTTGTCAAAGAAGGCTAATTTGTTACAGGTAGCTTTAATCTTGGCTGTTTCAGGTTGTAATGGTGATTCAGGAGTTGGTTCTACTTCGAGCCCAGATAGCCCAGATAGGCCAGCTCAATCGAACGTACTTTACTCCGTTCAAGATACCATGCAGCACACTAAACCTCGTGAAACTTTTTATGTTGATCTCTCCAACAATATGGAAAGTTCTGATGGGACACCTGTTGCTCTGCTGAATGTTGAATCCCTTAATTCTGACTATCATTGCGATGTGGTTTCTAACGACCAAAATGGTTTTTATATTAAAGCAACGCAAGTAAACCTATGTGACTACCGATTTCGTGTTGGATCCTCTGTGTCAAGAATGTCAACAGCGATATCTTATGATGGCTATAGTGAGGCTACAGCTCGAATCGCTATAGCTGAAAACAGTGAACAATTAATACCCATATCATCTGCAACTTCAACTGGAACACCCATTTCGGTGAACGTGAAGGACGAGTTAGCAAATTTGGGGTACGAGGTCGACACGAGTCGCTATACACTTAGTATGACGCTAACTTTGCCTAATAGCGATTCAACGCTTTCATCAGCAGTATCTGATCCCGCGAATAACGTTATAGAGTATACTCCAGGTGCTGGACTTGAATCTGGAGTTGAGAGGGTTTTATATAGCTATAGTGATGGAGTAAATGTTCTTAGTGGTAGCCTGGATATTGCAGTTTCAACAACAGTAAATGGTGCTCCAATAGCTAACTCTACATATATACAGACATTTACCGATCCTGATACCTTAAAAATAGTGTCAGAAGTTCCATACGGGAAAACGGTCACAATTGACGTTTTGAGTCTCATTTCTGATCCTAATGGTGATTCATTACAATTAATTGATGTCTATGCTTACGATGCTGATGTTGCCATTATAGAAGATGCTAACTTAGATGGTAATCTGTTCAATGACACTATTTTCACGTTTACTACTTCTAATTCTGGCTATCACAATATCACTTACGTTGTCTCTGATAACAAAGGAGGCTTTGCCACCGGGATAATAAAGTTAAAATCCGAAGACTTATACCCGATAATTGTTTTTAATGAAGGCAATGTATATCAATCTGTTACTCCACCTTTAACTATGGAGCAGGCAGAAACTGCGAGTATTGAATTCGAAATAATAGGAACAGGAGATGGCACCAATGCCGTCGATAATGTAACAACCGTAGCGCATTCGAAAGGTGTTGCTGAAGCAATTTGTACTGCAAGAGGTGCTTTTTTACCGAATCAAGTAGATTTGCAAGAACTTTATGCTTGGAAGCCTGATGGTCAAATATTTACAGACTATAGATATCCAAATGACAAACCGTATTGGACTAGTGACCAGGTTGATGAAACTACCACAACACTAGTCAATCTATTTGATGGTTCAGTCACTGCTAGTAATAATGAAGAGGTAAATTATGTTCTTTGTACTAATACTGAGTATATCCCAGAAATCACCCCAGTATCTATCAGTTTAAATGGTGTGACTTCGATTCAACGTGACTTAGAGCTAGATAAACATGAATTATATCAGGCGACTATAACTAACTCAATTGGCCAAATGGAACAAGTTCCAGCCGAATATGTCAATTGGACAGTAACTGAGTTGAACATTAGTACCTTTGATGAACATACAGGTATCTTGACAGCGTATTCTACCGCAAATACTGAACCTCAATTTAATGTTAATATTGAAGCTTGCTATGACTCATTTTGTGATAACTTGAACGTTACTTTACTCGCACCTTTGGGTATAACTTCATATGAAGGAAGTGAATTTCTTCCGTTGTTAACGAGAGAACAAGTACTCCGCTATAGTGATAATAATACTTCGATTTTTGCTCCGAATGATACTGCCGATTATACGTATTCGTTACTCAACAGTTATGGGTATAACGCAGATGACGCGAACTTTATAGAGTCTGGATATGATAGCAGCCAGACTCAATATTACTGCTCATCAATAAACTTCGATGGTGGTGGGTGGAAAGAATTTGACTCGTCAACTATTGCACTTCGGTTTGCTAGCGCTTGGAATGCAGACCCTGCATATAAAGCCATACCTTCAGGTCGTATATATTCACATTTCGGTTACCTAGATGAGTTTTGGTTCCGAGGAAATGGTTTGCTCTATAAGTTTTACATTAATAATTACGCGGAACCAACCAGTGAAAACGGTGGTATCACGTATTATAGAGGTCCTGAAGATACTCCTGAGGCCGACTTTAATTACTTTGGTAGCCAAGTACACGTTTTTTTATCATGCTATAGATGATAGTTATGAGTCTGTCTCCCTTTAAAGTAGGTTGAAAATCTTTAGTAAGCCAGTAGCGATGTTACTGGCATTTTTAATGCGAATTATTTACGTGTTATTGTCATGTTGATATTTATTAATTAATAACCGCAAGGTAAATTCTCCGTCTCACTCTATTTCCCCAACTAAAGACATCACTTGTAAATTAAACGCTAGATTATAATAACTTAGGTTACGATTTAGGTAGTTTAACTTGTGATGGTCATAATTAATATTATATAAAGCAATATAATAAAATAGTTATGATGCTCATTTTTATAACTCAGATAGTCACCAGCGTTACCCCTTCTCATATCCAATTGAAACACCTTTCTCAAAGTTTGATAATGGTTATTATGATATCCAATTTAGTGTAACTGAAAGTATTTATTGTACAGATCTTATTCCCTAGATAAATGAACTAGTCGGCGATATATCGACTAGGCATATTTAATTATAAATAATTCCAACGTGCTAACCTAAAACGTAGTTATTTTAATATTATATACCCGTTGTTTAGCAAGAGGCTAACGCAATGCTTATATTATATTAAAGGAAATAAAATGAAAAAATTAACACTCATTACATTATTGTCTGCAATTGCTGTTGTTCCGGCTTTTGCTGCACCTGGCGATACCTCTGTTGGTTCTGCAGTATTCAGCGGCTTTGTTCCTGGTTTTGTATCCAACGGTGACATCATTGTTACTGGTGCGGGCGGTAGTGAAGACTCTGCTTCTTTTGTTGGTACGTTACAGGTGAACGCTGACGGTACGTTCACAACGACTAAACCAGTTGTTTTGGAAGCGCATGACTACACGGGGGCTGTGCTTGGGGCTTTAACTCCAGCTAACTGGACGGTATCACAAGTAAATGTGCTTCCAGCTTCAATGGGTGAAGTACAGCCTAACATTGTCGTTGGCGATAACCTTTCAGCGACGGAACTTACTGCAGCTGACTACTTAGCTTCAACTCAACTTTCAGCAGGCGATACGATTCAACTGTATGTTGCTAACGATACAGCACACTCAACTCCAGATGATATTGCTGGTTCAGAAGTTATCGTTAACGTTGATATGATTGCAACTTTGCCATAAGAAAAAATCTCATTATTTGATAGGCACTTAATTAATTAAGTGCCTTGTTTTTCGAGGCTGATGAAAATGAATATCTATATAAATTATTTCTTTCTATTATTGCTTGTTATTTTTAGTTTCAATAGCTTTGGCTATGAAAGCTATTCATTTCCAGTAAATACACAAATAAATAGAGCGAATTTGTATGACTATTCTATAAGTGTAGATTTATCTGATGAGTTTATTGCACTGAAGTATGATAGTGAGAACGAAACCTTTCTAAATGGGCGTTTTTATTCTTATATTAGAACTAATATACCAACAAGCACTGGGGATTCGTTTGAATACAGTTATAACATATCAGAGTTCACTTCTAAATGTGTTCTCAACGATAGCGGTGAGACTATGTATGATGATTTTGTCGATCTCTATATCGATAGAAAACATTACTCTGATATTTTAGATATACCAAACTTTGAATTTAATAATATTAAAAATACTGAATATGAAAACTCTACCAATGAATTTGAATTAGTGACAAATAAAAATATACCGAGTGATGAGCCATTAGATTGCAATGGTCGTATTACGTTCAATGTGGAGCTTCAACTATAATGTTTATTAGACTTTGGTTTGGTTTAAACTTAATTATCATATTTTTCTTGGCCATAATATATAGTTCAAAATCCGTCGCAAATATTCCAGATGGATTTGAAGATATGTTTGAAGAGAAGTTGATAAGAATGCCACTAATTCTCTCGGCTGATAACAACAAATTATTCTATTCGGAAGCTTTCATCTCGGGTGATGAAGTAAGAATTCCCACTTCACAAAAACAACTTGTAGCACAAGCATTGGCGAATGAACTTGGTATTGAGAAAGATGTTAGCGATGCGATGGCAACAACACTGGTAAATGGGGTTGAATCGAGCCTAGATTGTAAAGGTTATCGAAGTGAATGTGGTCTACTACCTGATTTATATGATTTTGTTTATGTGCCAGATAGCCAATCATTGATTATTCATGTTAACTCACAATTCTTAACTGAGATAATAGAAGAGTCAGAAATAAAATTTGTAAAAGAAGAGATCGATCAAAACGCGATCATTATGTCACATGGTTTGAATCTATCTGGTTCTTATAGCGACAACACTGATTATACATCGTCTTATTCTTATCAACATGAAAATTATGCAGGTTTTGGCAAGTATGGCTATTTGCATAATGATCTAAACTTTAGTGAGGTCAATGGTTTCAGTTCGGATGACTCATCGTATAACTATGTTGGTGGTAATACTCGTTTCTCTGTCGGGTATAAATACCAAGAACGCTCTTGGAATAGTACTCAGTTTTTAGAAAATGGCAGCAAAACTTCTGGTTACATGTTGTCGATTGGATCGACGAGAGAGCTAGTAAAAAAATCATCTCCTAATTCTAGACGAGTATATTTGAACATTTCAAGAGCTGGTCGACTAGAAATTAATGATGATAGAGGCCGTGTTCTATTAAGTCGTAATGTGGATGCAGGGCAAGAATACTTTGACTATAACGAGCTACCATCTGGTACTTATACTGCGACAATTCGAATATTTGATGGCAGTGAAGAGTTTTACACAGAAGATAGGTTGATAGTCAATACAAGCTCTTCGTCGATTAAAACCGGCGAACTAGATTATCATATTACAGCCGGTTATTTATCAAGAGACCTGACGAATACGGGACTAGAGGACGATTTTGACCAGAAATCCATCAACTTTGCTTATGATAATTATGAAAGTCCAATGTTCACCAATGGGAAATTGAGCTATCAAGTTACGGATTTTTTTGCACTGGGTGCAGGTTCGTTTATTACAGGGGAAGATAATTATAATTATGTTGGTGGTCACTTATCTTTAGGGGAAGTGTCCAGAATATCGGCAGTAACAGGATTATTTGACGATGGATCTAGTTTTTATAATTTTGATGTGGGGATTTATAACTTAAGTGTATCTTACACAAAATTTGATAGTGAAAATGATAATAGTATTGGAGATATTAGTTTGTCTCAACTTTTATTCAGTAACTCGAACTATACATCATTATCAGTAAATTACAACAAGTACTTAACGAGAAATATATCATCATATATATCGGGTATATTAACAAAAAACCAATATAAAGATTTTAGTAATGGTTATAATAATGAATCAGAAAGTTGGTCTGCAAGAAGTGGCGTGCAGATATCATCATTACCACTTGACTCAAAGGTGAACTTAGAGTTATCAGCAAGTGAATCGAGCGATATAAATTATGGTGTTATGGCCTCAATAATTATTCCAATAGGCCAGGAAAACACATACACACATAGTACACAAGCACAAATAGATGATAGTGGTGATGTTGCGCTATCGCATAGAGATACAGTCTCAAGCAGTCTAATTAACAGAAACAATCTAAATGTATCAAGCTCTGCGGGACTTTATTATCAAGATTCTACTGAAGACCAAAGCAGTGCCGATTTATCATTGTCTGCAAATTATAAGAATAAACATATTGACTCAAACTCTTATGCCTATATCAATTCAAGTAGTAATACAAGTGTTTCTGCATATATTGGTACAAGTAATATCATAACTTCTCAAGGAATAGAGTTTACGAGTGAAAAGTCATCTTCTTATTTTATTTCGAATAATGATACAGGGGAACTGTCTTCGGATGGAAAATTCTTGGCGGTAGTTAACTCCGAGCAGAATGGAAAACAAAGCAATGCTTATGTTAGTGGAGATGCTTTGACGGTATATCCATTAAAAGAGTTCTATGAATATGAATTCAAGCTTGATACGGAAGCCTCTGATTTTTACAACAATGGTGAGTCTTATACGTCGGCTACTAGTTATCCAGGAACTGTTATCCGTTTGGATACGTCGTTGTCTGAGTTGAAATCATTTATATCGACGTTTAGTGATATAAATGGAAATCCAATTGACGGAGTTGAATGTATCGGTGGAGGTTGTGTTTCTACTGACAAGCTTGTTGAAGGTGTGTATCAATTTAAGGTGAAAGATAAACAACCTTACAAAATTATATCTAAGGAAAACCAATGTGTAATACCGGAGTTATCATCGGTTAATAATTTGAATTTAGGTAATAACTTCTGTATGCCATCATTCGAAGAAAATAGTGAAGGTTATCAGATAGCCCTAGTTGATGGTGTTTATTATTACTACTTAGGGCAATACAAGGATAGTAATATTGTATTGAACTATCAGAACAAACTGAACAACTCAGGTGTTGAAATTATAAACAAAAAGCTTGGCGGTTATTTGTATATATTTGCTAAGTCTCCTGAGCAACTAACTACGGCAAACAAACTGTATGTTGATGAACTCATTAATTATGCAGTTCATATGGAGATGACGCCATATGCTTATAACTAACATAGAGAAAATTATGCAACGTGTAATATTTACTTCGATACTATTAATGACGACCTCTTTTAGCCATGCATTTAGCATAGATAAAATGCTTCTTATAGCTGGAGAAGATGGTAATGGAGTTTTTACTCTGACTAGTTCGAAAACTGAACCTGAATATATAAAAGGTAACGTTAGCCAAGTAAAGGTTGAAAACGGAGAGTTAGAAAAGGTAGAGCTAACAAAAGATAATTTACCTTTATGGGATCTTGCGCTATTACCCAATAAACTGATATTAAATCCGGGGGAAAGACGTCGTGTATCAGTAAAGAATTTATGTCAGGTTAATTGTGATGATTTAGAGAAGGACAAAGTTTATCAAGTGACTTTCATGCCTAGCGTTATCGATGGAGATAAAAAAGAAAGTATAATTGGTATTAATTATGGTTATGCTCCTTATTATATTGTACCTGCAAAAAATACTAATGTTGACTACAAAGTTAAATATAACGGTTCAGAAGTTTATGTGGAAAATAATGGTAACACATTTTTCTACATACAGTTTGATAACTGTAAACCGAATTCTGTTAGTAACAAATGTAAACAAACTAATACAATACTATCTGGTCGAAAGAAAACCATAAAATTAGCAGAAGGCCTGCAAAATGTCGATTCGTTATCCGTTAAGGTAGCCAACCATGATTACAGTTATAACAAAAATATCACTATTAAAAAGAAATAGCCTAATTAGTATAGCGCTATTATTCACGGCTTTAGATAGTAGCCATGCTGCAGATGTATACGGAACGATTACAGCAAACAACTCTGTGGTTTGGAACAATGCGGCGCCAAATAGTTATTTCGGTAGTGAAGCTATATCTCCATCTGCATGGACGATAGCGCAAGAGCAACCAACGGCAGAGTGGTATCCCGCAACGATGGATAACCAACCCGTTAATAACGTTAGCTTTGTTAATCATTCTACAGGCGAAAGTTTTAACACCAGCCTGGAGTTGTTAGGCGTTGAGTACAATTTGGGTAGCTCGGCTAGTTATTTCACATCAAAAGACTACGGGTCAAATGTGGGAATGGGAGTTGCCAATGAGTGTGCAGCTACAAATATAAGTGGTTCGAGTGCGAAAGTGGGCCAAGAGTCGACTTTGTGTGTGTCGCGAATGGGTTACACAGCAACAAGCCGAATAGAGCCTTTTAAGTTTTATCGACCTGCTTTCGCTTTGCCTAATATCAGTAATGATGTGTTCGCAGCCCCTGTTGGATCTGGAACTTTTACGGCATCAATTAACCTTTCACCCACTTACTTTTTTACAAGTCAAACCGGTACGATGACTTATACCAGAGTGCCGGAGACGTTAATTATCACGATTGATTATCAAGCTGCGATCCTTGAATCATTAACGGTACTTGGAGACGGGAATATTGAACCCCAGTATGATACTGCAACAAAAAGGATCTCTGGTACAACGAGGTATGATGTTAGCTTGTTAGGGACTTTACCTACAGGCGTTATTATGACATTTAGCCCTACGTCAGGTGACTATGAGCTTACAAATATTGATAACTCGCTAGAAAAGATACCCTACACAATCACGTGTGCCATTGGCTGCGAAAGCCCTGACAAGGTGATTGTCCAAGACGGAGTACTTAATACCGCATCTTTTCCTGATTCAGAAGTGATTACAGTGAATGGAGAAGGTAGTAACAAAGTTGATGTAGCATACGATGTTAGTTTTGATGTCGATGGAAATGCACTCAGTTCAGGTAATTACCAAGGGTCGTTTAATGTTGTTTATGAGGTGAACCTGTGAACCGACTAATTAATAATATTTTTTTTATGTTTCTAGTACTAACCAGCGGTGCAGCGGTTGCTGAGAAGCCAACTGCTCATATTTTGGGGGTAGGGGCAAACTATGGCTATAATTTTGATGGAGATATGTTTGAGAATTCTCAATCTATTTATTTTCTCTACCAATATAACCGACTTCAATTGAATCTAGGTATCAAACATTATAAATTATTAGATGATTCTGAGTACATACCTGATTTAGGTTTGCTTTATAGTATACATGATGGAGAAGAAATTGATTTAAAGGTTGGAGTCGGATTTGAAGATAAATATCCAACAATAGAGTACCTTGCTGAGTATGCTTTGAATGAATATTTCGGTGCGAGTATCGCACTTAATCAAACGTTGAATGATGATTTTGGGCAAAATCAACGAGAAGCCGTGGTTGGATTATCTTATTATTTCAATGACAGCAAGCGTAAGATTGAGTCTGACCAAGTTGAACCTCGCCCTTCGTCACTTGAAATTACGAAAGCTCCGGATTGCACATCTGACCCAACTGATACGGACTGTGACTTCGATACTATGTCTAACAGTATATCCGAAGTTGCTGTTAAGCCGACATTACCTTATGTCGTACAAGAAGGTGATTGGTTATATGAACTACGTAGAAAGTTCGGCTTCGATTTAGAAGAGATCATTGAGAGTAATGATATTGAAAATCCTGATTTGATCATTCCTGGCCAAGTATTAGAATAAGCTCTTACCGGTAACCTGATCAATATTAAAGTATTACTAGACCTATTTCTTATAAGGTATGGTGATGCTTTTTTTTGCACTCGATTAAATCTGTCTAACTATTCATCTATGATCTTACATAGCTTACGTTGATGTGAATAATCAAGTGTTGCCAAGAATCATGGTTTACATACCAGATCTTAGGTTCAGGTATTAAATATTACGAAGTTAGATAAAATTTAATTCTCTTAATGTAAAACCATTAAACTACTATGAAGACTTGCAAGATATGTATTAGCGTTTTACTCTTCGGTCTCTCCCTAAGGTTTAACTGCCATCAAATAGCTAACCAGCGCATAATATGTATAAGTCTGGTGAATTGATGTGGTTGTATCCATGCTATATCATGATTATTATGAATGGACTTTTCTGAACAAATTAATGTTTACAAATCTAATATCACGGATGCAAGAGTGGCTGGTAGGCATTAGACTTCTTTTTTCCTGCGAATAAGCTAAACTCTCATATGTAACCAATTACATTTGAGGTGTTTATGAAGTCGTTTGTCAATATTAAGGTCGTTTTATGTTCGTTTTTATTTTTTGCAACCTCAGCGATTGCTTCTATTAGTGCTGATGATGTCACGTTTTTAGGCCGAGTCGGTGGAGATATACGAGCAATTTATTCTGACAAAAGTCTAACGAATGTGGATGGCATGCAAAACACGAAAGCTGTAAGAGGCATGACTCAGAGCAGTTATGTAACATTACTAAACAATGAAGTAGATGATGTAATTGTTCGTGAGGTTGACATGTAGTCAAGCGAACATAGCATATTAGATTCTAACTTTTTACCATATGCTTTAATACTCAATCGCTTAATTACATAGTATATAGATTGTACTGATAATTTAAGTGGGAAAATAATGAGGTATATTGGTTCAATAATATCGAATACGAATGTCAAAACTGTAGAGCTGTGTTTTGAAAGATTGAAGCAAGCAGGAGTTCATCCATCAGAACTATCTTTCGATGGATTGGTACTCCTGTTAATGTGCGCGGAAAGAGACCGCTTAGCAACACTGAGAGCTAATTGAGCATGGGTTTGAACAGGTTTGACAGCCTGTAAGCAAGTTCAAGAACTCGGGTTGAGTAAATAGCTGGCTTGTTTTTATGTGCATTAAAGCTTTAGAATAATAGTGTTTACCAATTTTGATTGCACCGTTGGTTGATTTTTTCTCGTACGAAACAACAGAAAATCCCATTTTTTCGAGTACTTCTGCTGAGCTCTTTATAGCAACTGTTGTGTAGTAGTCGGTAATGTTAGCGTGTTTTGCTAGAAACCTGAATTCTCTATTTAATTGTAGACGAAAAGGTCGCTCGTACAGCGAATGCTGGCTCACCGCAAAATAAGCTAATTTTCGGCTTTTATTATAAGGAACGGTTTTTCTTAAATCTATTTCATTAATCGACTTTTGAGAAAGTGTTTCAATTTCGGAGATCATACCTTCTGTCGTGAATATAGTGCCTATGTTATGTCCTAATAGCTCCCCTGTGACGCTGTCGACATATTTATAGGCAATGAAACGTTTTTCATTGCAATAGTTTAAAAAATCGATTTTATAGAGTCCATGCTTAATATTCTCATCAGAGGTTTTCTCATGAAAAACAAGTACAGAATTTACAATCTCACTATCATTAGAATTTCCAATCGGACATTCACAAACAGGATTGTGTTCGATCATCGATGTTGACTGATAATTTGCTCTGGCGATCAAGTTATTTAAACTACGGTATTTCTCTTCCATCAGAGTATTGAATTGATCAACTCTATTTTTAGAACTAGGGTCTTGATGTTGTAAATGACTAACTTTAGATAGATAAGGCTCAAGATCGTTGGTAAATTCTCGCAAAACACGAATACTACGGCTAAGAGTTGGTTTAGTTGTTCCTCTTTCCCATCGACTAAGTGTAACGGTATCAATGTTCGATAGATCTCCTCCGAGTAAGTTGAGCTTTGTAGCTGCTTGACTTTGTGTTAGTTTATTCGCGATTCGATATTTTTTTAAGTATTCGCCAAACACAGTAATTTTCTCCAATCTTTTGCATAAGGCGAAGTATTATTATGTGTAGAAACTTAAGATGGTAGGCATCTTAATTTAAAGTCTGTTTGGCTATGCCTAATGATTTTTGATTGAGTATTGGTTATCCCACTGGGTTGTTTTTATGAGGGTTATTATTTCGGGTTGAGAAAGAAGTGTCGCTGTATCAATTTCGTATAAGCAATGTTCGAATGAGCGGTTGCCTAATTTAAAACCTCCTTTTTCTGACTCAATATCAAATGCTATTTTCTTAAATCCAAGTTGCTCTAAAATTTGTCCGATTTCAGGCCATGCACTAAAGAAATAATAACGTTGAACATTTGAATAGTGAATTAGGTTTATAAATTGAGAAACTAACATACATCGAAATATCTGGAAATTAGAAGAGTAACGATTATAATTACAAACCGATAACTTAGTCGAATTTTTATAACTGACAGATTTTGTCAGGTCGATATCAATGATTTTTGAATGAGTAACTTTGTCAAAATAGTCACTTTCGAATATAAAACTAATTGAGTGACCTACCAACTGCCCGCTTTCTGTTATAAATCTTTTTAAAATAGCTCGTTTGTTTTGTTGGTAGTCATATAGATTAATGTCGAAAAAACCCTTCGGTGTATGGATGGCTGTTTCGTAAAAGATTTTAAGGCTAGATAGTATCTTGTCATCATCTTTCAAAAGAAGTGGCATCTCAGTAATTAAAGTTGATTGTGGCTCTTGTGGCTCTTCATAACTTAATGATGAAAGCTTCGTTACCCTGTTATTAAAACGAAGTTGTTCAATCTCGTCTAGTAGCTTTGTTTCGTTTGGATTAGGTATTAATTCATAAAAGTCACTCAGGTCAACCTGTAAACAACGCAAGATTCTTAGGCATTTTGCAAGTGTTGGTTTGGTTTTTCCTCGTTCCCAACGACTGAGAGTTACCACGTCTACAGAGCGAAACTCTTCATTTGCAAGGTTTAACTTAACAGCAAGCTCACTCTGAGTAAGACCTAGTGAGACTCTCAATTCCTTTAAATAGTCACCAAACATACATTATCCCTAAGCGTAATTTGATCTAATTGAAGTATAGTCATCTATGATAGTTTATGGCATTTTTAATAACCTATCTAAACGTAACAGACTCGAGATTACCGTTTTGAAACGGCATTGTGTATTTGTACAGGAGTTCGTTTAACTACTTATGCAGTTTGTCTTCACGGTTAAGAAGTAGGCATGTAAAGCTACATATGATTTGTTCATGCTAATCCTTGCTAGTTATTGATCTGTAGTATGGATTAATCACAAAAAGAGGTTTGTTTATGAATACGAATATGTTGTCTGAAAATTTACAAGCCGAAGCACTTGTTGACGATGTTAATCAGGGATTGTTTTATCCTGTTTTTCAACCGATAACTAATGGCAATGGAACTGTCGGTGCTGAGGTTTTGTTACGTTGGGAAAAAGGGCACGATGTTGAATCGTCAATTCGCTGTCTGTTAGACTCTAAGAAGATTGCATGGTTTACTCAAATATTCTTGTTAAGAGTGTCCGAGGAATTATTGTCTCAGAAGAAAATGATTGATTTTCTGACTATTAATATCTCCCCTGATCACGTTTTAAGTTTCACTTTTCTACGTGATATTTCCCCAATTTGGCAAGCATGTAATAAGTTGGGTATAACCTTATGGATTGAGCTTACTGAGAATGAACAATACCCGGTTGGCATTGACGAGAAAAGGATGATGTCCCAGTTTGGAGTATGTCGTGGTCTTGGAATTAAAATCGCGATAGACGACTATGGCAGTGGTTATAACACTGGTGAAGCACTGATTAGGGTTGTTAAACCGAACATAGTGAAAATAGATCGGTCGTTAATGAGAAACCGGAGTGATAATTCGACCTTTTGGGAGCGTCTTAGATTTTTAGCTCGGAAGTATCAGATTGAATTGTTATCTGAAGGTATAGAAAACCATGAAGATTTACGTTTTGCACAATCGCAGGGCATAGATTATTTTCAGGGCTATCACTTAGGCAAACCTGGCTCATTGAGTCAATTGTCGAAACAAGGTGCAGCATATTGCTGATCTACTTAAAAATAGCGTGAATAAATTCGGGTTACTTTTAGTGTGTAAAGCATCATCGTTAGTTTCAAGAGTTTTAGGTTTGCCGGAACATAATGCCATTCTATTAGTTTAATCATGCCTACTTAGTATCAAGTGTTTAATGCCTGCCAGTTTATCTATTTATAACCATTTGTTAGCATTGGGACAAACAACAAAACATTGGAATCGTTATGTCGCAGTCACCTTTGGATCAAAAGGCTTTGGAGCAAGAGCTTTCAGGTCAACAGCCCTCCTTATCTCAAATTAATGTGTTTCCGGTTAAATCAGTAGGTGGGATTGCACTCTCTTCTGCTTGGGTCGAAAAACAGGGCCTTACCTTCGACAGACGTTTTATGTTGGCCTTGGCTGACGGCTCAATGGTGACGGCGCGTAAGTACCCTAAAATGGTCAATGTGTCTTCTAGCTTGCAGCCAGACGGTTTGATTTTTACTTACGAAGGCAAAGAACCGCTGCGCCTAAAATATGCAAACTTCAAGATGCAAGAAGCGCCTGCAACAGTGTGGAAAGATAGCTTCACTGCGTATACCACCAACGACGAGGCGGATGATTGGTTTAGCGATGTGCTTGGTGTTCGCGTAGAACTTCTGTTCTGTGGTGAGCAATCTAATCGTGTTCGAGAAAAGCTTGGTCAGAATGTCAGTTTCGCCGATGGTTACCCGATGTTAATCATCAGCCAAGCTTCGCTTGATGAGTTGAATCGCCGTAGTCCTGAAACGCATTCCATGGATCAGTTCCGCACCAATTTTGTCGTCTCAAACACTGAAGCGTTTGCTGAAGATGGTTGGAAGCGCATTCGAATTGGTGAGGTTGAATTCGAAGCGGTGAAGCCTTGTGAGCGCTGTATCCTAACGACAGTCGATGTTGAGAGCGGCGAATTCAGAGCAACAAAAGAGCCACTCAATACCTTTTCTACGTTCAGAGCCAATGAACGTGGTGGCGTTTTCTTTGGTCAGAACCTTGTGGCGAAAAATGAAGGTCTGGTGAAAGCGGGTGACGTTGTTGAGGTACTTGAAACCAAAGAGAAAGAACACTACGAAGACTCTTGGGTCGAGTCACTGCACTTAACTTGCGTCGAGCGTGAAGAGATCGCTCGCGACTTCACAACCTTTTGGCTAGAGCCAGCGAAAGAGAACAATTTATTACCAAGCTATCAGCCGGGGCAACATCTACCGATTGAAATGGTAATTAATGGCGAGAAAGTGTCTCGTCGTTACACGTTATCTTCTAGCCCTTCACGCGCAGGTCGTTTGGCGATTTCCGTGAAGCGAGTGGACGATGGTCAAATCTCAAACTGGCTCAATGATCACTTCCAAGTCGGTGACACGCTAGTTGCTCAGAATCCAGATGGCGCATTCTACTTAGAAGATAACCCAACACATCCATTACTGCTGTTATCAGCGGGAAGCGGCATCACCCCTATGTTGTCGATGCTTCGTTACTTAGCCGACCATGGTCAGATTGATGATGTGGTGTTCTATCACCAATGCAGCAGCGAAGAAGATATCCCTTATCAAGCTGAGATTGATAAGATCGCCAGTGAGCACGCGGGTCTTCGTGTGATCTATTCATTAAGCCAACCAACCAAAGAGTGGGATGGTTTGTCTGGGCGTCTAAGCGTGTCGCATGTCGCTAAAATTGAAGAGCTACACAAGCGTCAAGCGTTCGTGTGTGGCCCTGACGGCTTTATGGACAATGCCAAGAAACTACTGATTCAAATGGGGCTTAACCCTCAACATTATCATCAAGAAGCGTTTGGTGTTGCTCAGTCTACCGAAGAGGCGGTGAAGCAGCTGCAGTTAAGTGTGAACGGCTACCTGTTTGAAGGTAATAACCAATCAACCCTGCTAGAGCAAGCTGAGTCGGCGGGTGTGTCTATCGCTTCAAGTTGCCGTGCTGGTTTCTGTGGCGCTTGTAAAGTGACCCTTGAGTCAGGGCAAGTTCACCAACCGGATGTGCCTGCATTGCAAGAACATGAACGTAATATGGGTCAGATACTGGCGTGTTGTAGTGTGCCTCAAACTGATATCGAAGTTGTAGACTAACTCGGTAGGTCGGAAGGCCAGAAAGAAAAGCACATTGAATAGAAAAGGCCGGAAGTTCACTGAAATGAACTTCCGGCCTTTTTGATTCTAAGATTAATTCAAACAATTAATCGTAGATCGTTGGGATCGGTTGACGCTTGTGCTGTGTTGCTTTGTAGATGCCTACTAAGCGGTCTGACACGTCTTGAGGGACTTCTTTACCTTCAAGGAAATCATCGATTTGGTCGTAAGAAAGGTTCAATGCTGCTTCGTCGGCTTTCTGTGGATCAAGCTCTTCTAGGTCGGCAGTAGGCACTTTCTTAACCAATAGCTTTGGCGCACCTAGCGTTGCTGCAAGTTCACGAACTTGACGCTTGTTCAGGCCAAACAAAGGCGCTAAATCACATGCACCGTCACCGTGTTTGGTGTAGAAGCCAGTGATGTTTTCTGCTGAGTGGTCAGTACCAATCACAAGACCACCAACGTAACCCGCAATTTCGTATTGCGCGATCATGCGAGCGCGAGCTTTCACATTACCTTTAACAAAGTCGATTTTTGCTGAGTCTGTTGGTAGTAAACCTGTACCTTCAAGTGCAACGTGAGATGCTGCGTGAAGCCCATCAACACCCGCTTTGATGTTTACAGAAACAGATTGAGAAGGCTGGATGAAAGAGAGAGCAAGTTGTGCTTCATCTTCATCTTTTTGTTCGCCGTAAGGTAGGCGAACCGCAATGAATTGGTAGTCGTTGCTGCCAGAGTTTTCATTCAGGCTATCCACGGCCATTTGTGCCAAGCGGCCACAGGTCGTTGAGTCTACACCGCCACTGATACCAAGGATCAGAGACTTGCAGCCTGACTGCTGAAGTTTCGTTTTAATAAAGTCCACACGACGAGTCACTTCGAAGTGAGGGTCAATTGAAGGTAGTACGCGCATTTCGTCACGAATTAACTGTTCCATTCGTATTCCTTTCCTGCAAGCAAATTAAAAATCTAGTGTTATCATACCTAAATCATCCGATTTAAAAACCTCTTTGCACAAGCTTAGAAAGAGAAGGCAGTAATAAATAATGGAAAAAATAGCCATTTTCGGTAGTGCGTTTAATCCGCCGAGCTTAGGGCACAAAAGTGTGATTGATTCGTTGGCTCACTTTGACAAAATTCTACTTGTTCCAAGTATTGCCCATGCTTGGGGAAAAGAGATGCTAGACTTTGATACGAGATGTCAGTTAGTTAATGCATTTATCAGTGATCTTTCACTGGATCAAGTTGAGCTTTCGTTGATCGAAAAGAGCTTATTTACACCCGGCGAAAGCGTGACGACTTTTGCTGTACTCAGTGAACTGCAAAAGTTACATCGTGACGCTGAACTGACGTTTGTTATTGGCCCAGATAACTTCTTTAAGTTCTCATCTTTCTATAAATCAGATGAGATTACCGAGCAGTGGTCTGTAATGGCTTGCCCTGAAAAAGTGAAAATTCGCAGCACAGACATACGTAATGCACTGATAAGTGGAAGCGATGTTGCAAAACTGAGTACAAAGTCAGTTACAAAGATGTTGCAAGATAGTGGACTGTATCAGATAATGTGAGTTCACTAATCAAGAGGTCAGAGGACTATGCTAAAGAGCGCGATACCAGCGACGTTGATCATGGCAGCATGTAGTATGCCTGCGTATGCTGAGTGTGATTTTTTTAGCTTAGATTCAATCATGCTGACTTCTGATGAAGATGACAATTGTCTAGATTTCTCGACCAGCATTGAGTCTTTTGGCCAACGTATGATGGAAATCAGTGGGCTGAGCGATGATGAACCGGAAAGCACACCGGACTATTGGTCTGACTGGGTTCTTCAAACCAAAGACTCGCCATTGCTGACACAAAGCATTGAGTCAAACTATGTTGGCTTGGGTATGTGGTTTCCAGAAGACCTTGAAGATGAGCAGTATGATATGTCGACTGAAGAGTGGTTGATGAATCATGGTCTTCAACTCAGCATCGGTTTTGGCGAGAAAGTCGAAGGGCAGCCGCGTATGCGCTTTGATTATCGTTGGCACGACTCACGTGACGCCGACCTAATGATGCAGGTTGAGTTGCCATTTTAGACAGGCAGATACACAGATAGATTGCTATCTACGTCTAAATAGTAAGAATTAAAAAAGCCGCAAAAACTCAGTTTTTGCGGCTTTTTAGTATCTGGCTTGCGAGTTTTAATACCAGCACTCACTTTCCGCCAAGCTATAAATCTTCACCAAAAACAAGCATACACAGTTGCTCGAACTCTTCTTCTTTACCTGAGAACAGATCATCAATCACAAGTGAACGTTTTTGACCTGACTGCATGCGTTTCTTCGCTTCTCGCATCACCATCACCAGAGTGTGCTCTTGTGGCAGGTTTGAATCATCAATGTTCCATTGATTGAATCGCTGAGAAAGAGCACTTTCACAAAGCAGTGGTTTAAACGACAACACTTCTTGCTTTAATACAGAAAGCATATCTTTAAACGCTTGTTCCGTATTATTGGCATTGGAAGCGCGAGCTTTGGTTTGCTCTAGTTTTTCTAGTAGTGCCGAAGAGAGGTTGGTTTGCGTAATGTAACCCGCTTGTCTTGGGAATGAATCCGTCAAACGAACAGAAAAATCGACACGGTTAACCTGAGTGTTTGGAAAGTAGGTCAGTGACGTTAGGCAGTCGTGTGGAATCCAGACGCTTTGTCCTGGTTCAACGGCATACTCTTGTTTGCCTAACTTAATCAAAACCAAGCCATTTTGAACCGATACAAGGCTATGTTTAAGTACTTTCTTGCGTGGTGTGATCACCAAGTGTGAAAAGTAAGCCGATGTATATTCAATAGCGAAGTTCATAGATAGTACCTTAATTTTGGGGCGTCAAGATTACCGTTAATCTTAAAGAATGCCAACAATAACAGGGGATTTTCAATGTTTCTGGTCTGACCTTGTCAAAAGTATGGGCTCTGTAGCTGCGAGAAGTCAAAACAACGCGTAGAATGAGCCAGCTTTTTATTATATGAATTAAAAAATGACCTCTCCAACCGATCCATATGTTGATATTCGTCCTTACGGCGATGATGAAATTCCAGCGGCACTAAACCGTCTTATTAATGATGAAGAATTTATCAGTGCAATCTTGCATTACCGTTTTTCAAACCATGCGTCTTGGTTCAAAGCATTAATGAGCCCGATTTTGCGTGTGTACTTAAAAATGAAGTGGAGCAAGCTGACTAGCGTTGAATCCATTCAGATTGAAGTGAAAAAGTACTTACGCGACACGTTAGCGAAAACCACTAACGGTGTGACGTACACTGGTATCGAGTCACTGGATGCGAACCAAGCTTATCTGTTTGTATCAAACCATCGTGACATTGCTATGGATCCTGCGTTAGTAAATTACGCTCTGCATCAAAATAATCATCAGACTTGTCGTATCGCTATCGGAGACAACCTGTTGAAAAAGCCATGTGCGACTGAATTGATGCGTTTAAACAAGAGCTTCATCGTAAAGCGTTCTTTGAAAGGACCGCGTGAGATGATGAAAGCGCTAGGGCAGTTGTCTTCTTACATTAAGCACTCTCTAGAAACGGGCAACTCAATCTGGATCGCTCAAAAGGAAGGTCGTGCGAAAGACGGTAACGATTTTACTGAGCCAGCAATTTTGAAAATGTTCCACGTTGAAGGACGTAAGCAAAAAATTGCTTTCCCTGAATACGTGAAGTCATTGAAGATTGTTCCTGTGGCTATTTCTTACGAGAACGACCCATGTGACACGGCTAAAGCGATAGAGCTTTTCGAAAAAGACGTAAACGGCAGTTACGAAAAGGGTGAGTTTGAAGATATCGAAAGTATCATTCAAGGCATCATCGGTGATAAAGGACGCGTTCACGTTGGTTTCGGTCAGGTTATCGACCAAGATTTTGATACGCCTGAAGCGCTTGCTGAAGAGATCGATCGTCAGATCCACGATAACTACAAACTGTTCCCAGTAAACTTGCTGGCAGCAGAAAAAGAAGATGAGTCGATTACAGCGGCCGTTAAACAAGAGTTTGAAGCTAAACTGTCGAGTCTGCCACAAGGTGCGCGTCAGTATTTGATCGATAGCTACGCCAACCCAGTGAAGAACATTGGTTAACGAGCGTTAGTTAGCTTGCTAGTTGATTAGCAACTTGATTGAATTGAAAAAGGAGCCTTGGGCTCCTTTTTTTGTTTCTGAATCGCTACTTGCTGCTGCGATCGAGCACTAACGTATTAGAGCATTAGAGCATTAGCCTGAATTAGCGAGCGACTGCACCACCGAGATCTAGATTGGTTGGCCATTTGGTTACGGTGTTGCCGCCCAGATAGATGTTGCCTTTGACTGTCATGGTCTCGGGGAATGTTGTAATCCCAGAACCACCTATATAAAGGTCGCCGTCAATCACGATCCCGTTGGGTAACTCGGTTAAAGGAGTGCGGATCACGCTCAGATCGCCTTTTACTCTAAAGCCATTCGGTAGCCTTTCCAGTGGAGTGTCGGTGAGGTTGATAAAGCCGCCCACTCTTACACCTCTTGGCCAGCTCGTGATTTGGCTGCCAATCAAGTCGACGTAACCTTTTATCTTAACCCCGCTCGGGACTCGAGCGAGTTGGCTGTTAGAGCCTTTAAGGCTGCCGTTCACTTCTAACCCTTTGGGTAGGCGTGTGATCGCAGTATTCTCTATATTGAGATTACCATCTACCACCAAGCCAGTTGGAAGTGATCTATAAGGCTTATTTCGTAGATATAAGTTTCCGTAATTATCGAGATGGTTCAATATTTGATAGTGATCGAGTGGTTCAGCACTGACATTTGTTATGGTTAAGGAACCAATAATAAGTGCAATTATTCTGAGCATAACAGGCTTCTTATTACGATAGACGCTTACACTATAATGGAAAAATTAATCTCGCATAGTGTTTTACCCATTTGGCGGTAGATTAACGAGGAATGGAGCAAAGATGATAGGTAAATCAATGATTAGAGTAAATATACGAATTATTAAGGTCTTTCTGATAGCCGCTTCATTGTTTGGCTCAATGTCTGCGAGTGCCAATAAAGTAATTTCAACGCCCGGTAAAGCTGCGGTAGTGGTGACACAAGGCAGTCAACAGCAACGAGTTTGTTATTATGATGACAAGGCTTATAGTATTGGGGCAGTGTTAGAGGTAGGGGGCGTAGTGATTCAGTGCGCTGCAGAAAATGATTTTGAGCAAAATGGGTCACTGGCTTGGGTTCAATTAAAAAAAGACGAGTAATTCACTCGTCTTTTAATAAGCATATAAATGCTTATATTAACGCGCTAGAGAGCGAGTCTTAAGTTCAAAAATAATCTTCTCAGCGCTAACTTCAAATTTAAAGCGAGCGTGAAACTCTGTGCTTTCTTCAGTCATCTCTGATGCTTCGAACTCAACGTTGCTAGACACTTGTTTAGCAAGTTCAACATACTTAGCAAACTCAGCTTCAATCAGTGCTTTTGAGTTTCCGTAAACCGTTACTTCAGCAACATCGTCGCCTTCTTTAATGATGAACCCGATTTCGCCTGCACAGCCGCAAGCCTCACATACATCGTTGTTACCAATATCTTGGCTCATAAATAATCCTCTTACAAAGTCTGAGGTTATTCTAACGAGCAATTTGAACTGTATCTACAAAAATTAAAACCTTTGAACTAATTTATACTGGTATGCTATGTTGTTTGTTAAGGTGTTTGATGAATATCTATATTCGCGCCGCCAAATATGTATGTGATTTACCTCACGTTTTGTTGAAGAGGAATGTTATTAATATGTCAGAATATCATTCACTTAGTTGCGCCAGAAATGATTTTATAAGACTATCTATCGCTTGATAGGTATTTATACAATGAATTTTTCGTTGGGTATTTCATATTCTAAGTCGTTATTTAAAATTATCGACTTAGGATTGTAAGGTGATTTTCGAAGAATAATTAGACAAAGTGTCCAAAGAGGCATCACTGTAAAATTGTTCGTACATAGTATTTGTGTGAATTTAGTTATAAATACTTGCGAAAAAATACCTTGCTCACATAATGCTGATAACGATTTTCATTCTGACTTCATTTGATTGAGTTAGATGGATTTACAAAGAGAAGAGCCTGAATATGCCAAAGCGTAGTAAAGAAGATACAGAAATCACGATCCAGAAAATCATGGATGCCGTTGTAGACCAGCTACTAAGATTGGGTTACGACAAGATGTCATACACGACGTTGAGTCAACAAACGGGTGTTTCTCGTACAGGTATAAGTCATCACTTTCCAAAGAAAACGGATTTTACTGCTGCTCTAGACGGTCGTATTTTCAAGATGTTCATGGAACACATTGACTTCGAAAATGGCCTTGACGCATTTTCAGCTAGCTGGGTTGCAGCACTTGAAGACGCTGAGTTCCTAGCAATCTTACGTTTACTTTTCCATCATATCGTTACTGCTGAGAGCGCGCATGAGTTCGCTGCAAACGGTATTGATCGTCTATACAAGCTGACT
This sequence comes from Vibrio sp. 10N.247.310.23, assembly GCF_041467155.1. NCBI lineage: Bacteria > Pseudomonadati > Pseudomonadota > Gammaproteobacteria > Vibrionales > Vibrionaceae > Vibrio > Vibrio sp. 10N.247.310.23. Next base: position 143,404 of record NZ_JBFSTZ010000009.1, read on the forward strand.
GAAACTCAGTTTGGCGATACTAGCGGTAAAGAACTAGAGTGGCTGATTGGTAAATCATTGATTCGTATGAGCCAATAATCAGCACTCAATAAAAGAAGCTCCTACGGGGGCTTTTTTTGTGCTTGCAGTTTCACTTCTTGTACGTTTTTCTTTCAATCCCACATCGATGTCGCAGTCTTGTTGATTGATGCTGAATGATGTTATTTCCTTTCTTTTTATATGCTTACGCTCGCGGCTTGTTTACTCTTCAGTGTTAAAAGCTAAGTAACCCTAACGGGTAGTGTTCATTTCTAGAGCCTCAAATGCTCAAGGTGAGTCGTTTTGGTGCTTGCTGCTGTGGTTATTAATAAAATTGAGTTTAAGCCGAGATAGTGGCTGTGAGCCAATAAAAAGCCCCGAACAAATCGAGGCTTAGGATTACGTCATTGTTATCAAGAACGAATACTCAAAACGAGTCGCTCCTTAATCGGACTTATTGTGCGGGGTGAACCTGAGGGAAGCTCATGGTTGGGTGTTTTTCTACGATACTTTTGTAACCATACACATCTTCTATCATCGAAGGTTTCAGTGCATCCCAAGGCTTGCCATCACACACCAAATTGCCATCTTTCAATACCACCAATCGATCGGAATACTGCGCGGCTAAGTTGAGATCATGCAAAACCACGATAACCGCGGCATTGTGGTTATCGGCTAATTCTCTCGCAATCTTTAAGGTGTTGTGCTGGTGGGCAAGATCCAGTGCAGAGGTTGGTTCATCAAGCATCAAAATACATTGGTCACCAGAGTGGTGAAGCTGAGTTAACACTCGAGCCAAGTGCACTCGCTGCTTTTCACCGCCTGATAGCGAAGGATAAAGTCTTTCACTCAGGTGAGTCACATCAGCAACATCCATTTTTTGGCTAGCAATGCTGGTCAGCTTCTTGTTGGATTCTTGCAGAGGAATCCCACCAAGCTCGACAACTTCATGTGCCAAGAATGGGAAGGTCAATGTGCTGTGTTGAGGAAGCATAGCAAGGTGCTTCGCTAACTTTTGAGAAGGCCACTTGTCTTTACTGTGTCCAAAATACTGGATATCGCCGTTGCTTGATATCTCTTGGCACAAAGCTTTAAGCAGCGTGCTTTTACCTGCGCCATTTGGCCCAAGCAGTGTGGTTACCTTTGCCGCTTCAATCTCAATAGAAACGCCATCTAATATCACTTTACTGCCGAACTTCACTTCGATATCGGTCGCTTTTAAAGCTGAAGGAAACATTAAAGGATTCTCCCTTTCTGTTGAAATAGTAGATATAAGAAGAATGGGGCGCCGATAATCGCAGTGACAATACCAACAGGAAGTTCAGCCGGAGCAAGTACCACACGTGAGAACATGTCTGCGGCGGTTAGCAGTAGTGCGCCTAGTACCGCTGATAGTGGCAACAGAACTCGGTGGTCAGGGCCTGCTAACATACGACCTAAATGCGGGATAACCAATCCAATAAAACCAATCATGCCAGACAGGCTAACCGTGATACCAACGCCTGCAGCCGTCAGTAGAATCAGCTTTCGTTTCAGCTTTTGTACTGGGATACCAAGGTGTTGCGCTTCTGACTCGCCCAGTAATAGAGCATTTAGAGACATCGCTTGGCGGTAGAAAACAACAAACAAGCCAACGAGCGTGACAGCTGCCAGCAAAATTCCTGACCACTTAGCGCCCGCCAATGAACCCATCGACCACAATGAAAGATCGCGCAGCATTTGGTCATCAGCAATGAAATTCAAGAAGCCAATACCTGCGCCAGAGAGCGCACTGATCGCCACACCCGCCAACAACATGATGGTGACAGAGGTGCCGAATTTACCTGTACCCAGCTTATACACCAGCAGCGTGGTTAAAGCGCCGCCAAGAAAAGCGAACACAGGAACCGCAGCAAAGTTCATGAAAGCAGGGTATTGAAGCGATAGCTCAGAGAACAAAACGATAGCCAGTGCAGCACCTAATGCTGCGCCCGCAGACACACCTATGATGCCAGGTTCTGCAAGTGGGTTTCGAAACAAACCCTGCATCACTGCACCACACAAGGCGAGGATCGCACCAATCAGCATGCACAAGATGGTTCTAGGTAAGCGGATCTCTTGAATCACTAAGTTGATGTGAGGTGCTAAGTCATTGTTTGGTTTAATTAAGCTTGTGGCGCTGTCCGCTAAGCTAATGTTCATTGGCCCAACAGTGATCGAGTACAGCGCGACAAAAGCTAGGGTTGCACCTAGAGCTAACATCGACGTTTTCAGTGGGACGGAGCGTAACAACATAAAGGGCCTCAATATCTATCGCTAACTTCGACCTCCTTCAACAACAGCGTGAGTCAGTTGGTGAGGGAAGCGAATTAGCGATAGCAGAAATAGGGTGGTTGAGTTATAGCGGGTAGATAAGTGCGTTTAGACGCTTTGCTTCAGAGAGGCTTTCTAGGCCAAGCCCGCCAACCAAAGCACTGCCATTTACGGTAATGATTTGCTTGTTCATACCTGCAGGCGTTGCCGCTAGCATAGGCAGTGATTTCAGGATGGCATCTGCGCCGCCCATTTTTTGATAACTACGGCCGCTTACTAAAATGACATCAGGTTGCATCTCAACGAGTGATTCCATTGAAAGTGGCTTGTAAGACGTTAAGCTCTGAGCGGCAGGGTTGATACCGCCAGCTAACTCGATGATTGCGTTTGGTGATGTTTCACCGCCAGCAACGTTGGCAGGGCGACCTTCATGCAGCAACAGGAATAGAACTTTCTTCGCTTCGTTGCTTGGTACTTGGTTCGCTTTCAGTGCTGCGATCTTTTGATTCACATCGGTTTTCACTTGCTGCGAGTGAGCTTCGGTGTGGGTAATTTTTGCGATTTGGTCGATACGCTTTAATAACCCCTCAACGTTTGCTTCGGTATTGACGATCTCGACATCGACGCCTGCCGATTTTAATTGAGAGATAGCGTTGTCTGGTCCCATTTCATCCGAGCCAATCAATGTGGTTGGTTCTAGGGCAAGTAAGCCTTCCGCAGACAGGTTTCGGTGATAACCAATCTTTGGCAGGTTTTCTCCTTGAGGGAAGTGGCTGGTCACATCAATCGCGACTAACTGCTCTTCGGCACCTAATGCCAAAACCAATTCAGTAACGGCACTACCAGCACTGATGATTCGAGGTTGTTCAGCGTCGTTGGCCATTGCGGGTGCGCTAAGTGCCAGGCTGATTGCAGCTAATGAAAGAAGAGGTGTCTTGGTCTTTAATTTATTGAGCACGTTTAAGTTGTTCATAATAAGTTCTTTATATTTTCTTTTTGTATCGCGAAGATACTCAGTGAGCAGTCCGTTCGCATTGTGAGTTCGAATCGATAGAGAGGCTTAGTCTGCTTGTTTAGTTTTATCAACCAGAAGCCAAACCTCGTGAAAATTGAGTGTCGCTCTAGCCATCGTCCGTGAGCAATTGAGTCGCTGGTATTCCGTTTTCTTGAAGGAATGAAAGCAACTTCACTAGGTTCTCCACGTTAGCGGCTTTATCTGCGCCAATGATGATCGGTTTTTTATCCGTTGAACCAGTCTCTTCTAACAGCGCAATCTTGAAGTTTTCCCAGTCGATGTATTCTTGGCCGTTAATTGCCCAGTAGGGTTCGCGGTCTAAAATATTGACGCTAATTGAATCCTTGTGGACTTCAGAAACGTTTTTGACATCCGAGCTTGGCAGCTCAACTTCCAGTGACTCCAGCTTTACTGATGCCGTAAGCAATAGAAAAACCATCACGATAAAAATGATGTCGAGCAGCGGTGTTAAGTCTGGCGCTAGGCTCTGTGTGTGAGATGAGTGGGGCGTTTTAATCATGCTTGACTCACATCACCGATAGAGGTTTTGTTGATAGGCTTACCTTGAGTATCATCTGACTGATTGGTTTGAATCGACATGCCTTCTAACCACACATTCACATAGTTCAATGTATGCTCCAATTGAGCTAGCACTCGATCGGCCCATAGCCCGAGTAGCTGAGCACCAGAAATAGCTGGAAGCGCAATCATTAAACCTGCTGCTGTGGTTCGCATTGCTAATCCAAGACCATCTGCCAAATCATTAGGCGTGATGCTGCCTGTTGTCGCGGCAACGCCTTTAAACATCTCAATAAGACCAAGTACCGTACCAAGCAAGCCGATGAGTGGGCTGATCACGCCGATCAAACCAAGCAGTCTTAAACCTGCATGAAGCTGGTGGCGTTTTTCTTGTAGCCAGATCCCAGCAGCATCTTCACGTAGCCCTTTTGAGAAAGAGTGGTGAGCAAGCAACATTGACACGCCCTTGTACAGTAGCGGGCGTTTACCTGAAATCGACTGAGCAAGCGCTTCAATCTCTTTACTGTTGGTTGGTGAAATTTGGTTAAGCTCACGACGAATAGCACGTTTGCCCACACCAATGCTGAGCATGACTTGGAAGACACGTTCAGCGATGATCATTGCTGTTAATGCTGAACAGATAAGAAGAGGCCAAGTCATTAAGCCAAGTTGATCTTGTAAGTAACTGATTTGTTGCATGATTAATCCAACCTAAAACGAACAGGTATTTGTACTCGGTGAGCAATAGCTCGACCATTGACAGTGTGAGGTGAGAATTTCCATTGTTTAATGGCATCTAATGCGGCGTTATCGAGCATTAGCGCGCCTGATGAATTTACTAATGCTTGTTTAATTTGTTTGCCTTCAGCGTCTAGCCAGATCTCATACGTTGCGACACCCTCAACGCCACGGCGTCTTGCTTGGCGAGGGTAATTCGGTGGGGTAGGACGCGCAGAGAACGAAGGTTTAGTGACCAAAACCGGCTCTTGGTTTGATACGCCTTGATTTACTTCCTGAGGCTGGTTGGCAGACTCGTCCATATTCTTATCGACTTTCTTGTCGGCCAGTTTCTCTGGTTGAGTGGCTGGTTTTGGGCGTTCTTTCTTAACTACCTTTTTCTCAGTTACTGGTTTCTTTTGAACCGGCTTCTTCTCGACAACCTTTTGCTCAATCACTTTTTTCTCAACTTTCTTTGGTTGAGGTTTATTGGTGATCGCTTTTTTCTTTGGGGTTGGCTTAGCTTGCTTTGGCTCAACCGTTTTTGGTTCGGCTTGTGAGACGGTTTCTTTTATTGGCTCAGGTTTAACTGGCTCTGTGATTGTTTTTTGCTGAGCTTGTGAAGGAACGCTCTTAGGAGTGAAGTTGATCGATACCGTGTTCGATTGGCTACCTGCAGGCATCGCAAATACTTTGGATTCTTGAGCGACAAACAACAACGCGGCATGAATCACTAACGATGCACCGCCTGCAATAACATATCTAGGAACGTTCACAATCAATCCTTTACCAAATCAAAATTCTGTATCGGATTATTGCTTAGAATCTAAATAAGATCAATTATCAATTGCATTATCATTTGCGTGTATTTATGATTCTCTCAGTTTTTAGCGAATAGTCTTCCAGACTTTGCTATGTAAGTGTTTAGAGAGATTATATGAGTCTTAATATTTATAAATTTGACGAATCAATCTTGGGCGTTTCTAGCCCTGATCCGCTTCGTTTTGCGTTTGCGAAAAAGCATTCTGCACACGCCGGAGGAAGTTCAATTCCGGTCGACCCCAGTAAGAAGTTAGAACTCTTTGACGAACTGATGCTGAGTGAAGGGAAAAAACAGGATAAGCGTTGCTTGTATATCCACATTCCTTTCTGTCGTGTGCGTTGTACGTTTTGCAATTTCTTCCAAAATGCCGCAAGCCGTAAATTGGTGGATGAGTATTTCGATGCACTGATGGTCGAGCTAAAGCAGAAAGCCAAAACACCTTGGGCTCAGTCTGGACTATTTCACGCCGTCTATATTGGTGGCGGAACTCCCACCGATTTGTCGCCTCAACAAGTTGAGCAGCTGGGTAAAGCGATTCGTCAATATTTCCCACTAGCAAACGATGTTGAGATGACATTGGAAGGGCGCATCAATCGATTTGGTGACGAGATGTTTGATCGTGCGCTTGAAGGTGGCTTCAATCGTTTCTCGTTCGGTATTCAAAGTTTCAATACTCAGGTTCGACGTAGTGCTAAGCGCCTAGATGACCGAGAGGTTGTGCTAGAACGTATCAGTTCACTAAGCCGCACCGAGCAAGCGCCAATCGTTCTTGATCTGTTATACGGATTACCACACCAATCTATGGAAGTGTTCCAACAAGATTTAGAAGACTACATGTCTACTGGCGCACACGGCATTGACCTCTACCAACTGATTGTTGCGGGCAATGCACCTATGCTTAATCTTGTTGAGAAAGGAAAAATCCCACCGCCTGCGAATACGCCAGATAAGGCGAGCATGTATTTGGCGGGTGTGGAGTTCATGGCAAAAAATAAGGTCAAGCAACTGAGCGTAAACCACTGGACTCGTGATAACCGCGAACGCAGCATTTACAACAGCTTAGCGAAAACTTATGCCGAAGTTCTACCCATTGGTTGTGGCGCTGGTGGCAACATCGGCGGTCATGGTGTGATGCAGCATCGAACTATAGACAGCTACATGGAGTCTATAAAGCAAGGTCAATTACCTATTGCCATGATGACTAAGCAAAGCTCATTAGAGCCTATCTTCTCAACATTAAAGGCAGGTTTCGATTCTGGTGTTGTTAGAAGAAGTACGCTACCGAGATTTATGGGGCAAGATACGTTCGACTACCTCAAGCCTTTGTTCGCGCATTGGGAAAAGAACGGTTTAGTTGAGCTTTCGGAAGATTATCTGAGCCTGACTATTGCTGGCAGCTTTTGGGCGGTAAGCCTAGCGCAGAGTGTGATTCAAGTGCTTAACGCTGAATACCAAGCTATGCACCCAGCGCCTAAAGCGTCAGGTTCGGGCGTACACCCGCATGCAAGTTTGAAGCACGCTTAATATCGAATTTTTAGTTTATAACTTACTCGTTTATACGGAACATATTCAATGACAGATACAACATTAGAAATGACAGAAACTCTAGAACAACGCGTAGCTCGAATTTTAGAAGAAGAGCCAAAACTACTGCCAACAGCAATTGCTGAGAAGCTAGGTGTTTCAGAGGTTGAAGTGGTTGCTGCTTTTCCAAACGACATGGCGGTAATGCTAGATGGCAGCCGTGCTCAAGAGATTCTAGAAGGTTTAGTGGGTTGGGGCCCTGTGACCACTATCGTGCATTCATTTGGTTCTATCTTTGAAGTTAAAGCGCCATTCCCGAAAGGTAAGGTAGCGCGTGGTTACTACAACCTAATGGGCAAAGAGGGCGAGCTTCATGGTCACCTTAAACTTGATAACGTTAAACATATCGGTTTGGTGAGCAAGGCGTTCATGGGTCGTGAAAGTCATTACTTCGGCTTCTTCAGTGAAACCGGTGAGAACATTTTTAAGATTTACCTAGGCCGCAACGAAAAGCGTGAGCTTATTGCCGACCAAGTAGAACGCTTCAAAGCGCTAAAAGAACAAGCTTAAGTTCAATTTACAGTAAATAATCAGCAGCAATCTTACATAGGGTTGCCAACTGGCTTAAACAAGACATCAATGCTCGAGGATCGTTTAGTTCGCTAATGATCGCTCAACCTTGGGCAAAAATAATAAATCAGAGAAAGTGAAGAAAGGAATTACCCATGGAACAGCAAGTAAAACAAGAACGTCTACAAGGTCGCCTAGGTCCAGAAATTAAAGAGTTTCGCCAAGAGCGCCGTACCCTTCAACTTGCAACGGTTGATGAAGAAGGTCGCCCGAACGTAAGTTACGCACCTTTCGTTCAGAACCAAGAAGGTTACTTTGTTCTAATTTCTGATATTGCTCGTCATGCTCGCAACTTGAAAGCGAACCCTCAGGTCTCTTTGATGATGATTGAAGACGAAGAGAGCTCGAAGCAACTTTACGCACGTAAACGTTTAACGTTTGATGCTCAAGCAAGTGTTGTGGAGCGTGAAACGGAACTTTGGACTCAAGTGATTGGCCAGATGCAAGAGCGTTTTGGTGAAATCATTGATGGTTTGAGCCAACTTCAAGACTTCTCTCTGTTTAACCTTAAAGCTGAGAACGGCCTGTTCGTTAAAGGCTTTGGTCAGGCATACCAAGTGTCAGGCGACGATCTGGTGGATTTCGTTCACCTACAAGAAGGTCACAAAAAAGTATCTAACGAGTAATCTCGTTTAATCGATTTCTTTAGGAGCCCTCCAATGTGAGGGCTTTTTTATGTCTAAATCAAAGAGTTTGGTATATTGGCGTTTGATGACTATTTATATGTAAGGATCGGTACGTGAAACCAGTAAGTCGAGATTGGGACGAGTTCTGTTACCCGTTTATTTATGAAGACAGTCCTATCTGTGATTTTGAGATTTTGTCGGATGAACTTTGTTGCCGAGTTGGATTGGTGTTGTCTTTAGAGCTAGAGCCTCAGGTTCGCGAGATCCTGCAACGCCTGCAGCCGAACATCTATCATTTGAATGGTTCCGTACGTGGGAAGTTAGCGATTACTGAATCCGAACTGGTCGAGCTTAAGCAAGATTACCACCGCATCCGTGAGCAGTTAGAAGGTGGCTTCAAAGGGTTCGTATTACCGGGCGGGAATCGAGTATCGAGTGAGCTTCATTTGTGTCGTTGCCAGGCTAAGAAAGTGGTGCGAGCTTTGGTGAGCATTGAGCATCATGAAAGTAAAAAGTCACCGGATCCGATTCTTTTTAAATACGCTAACTTAGTTGCGAACACACTGTATGCATTGGCGTCTTTCACTAATCATGTCAATGAAGTAGAGGAAGTGGAATTCGTGAGTAAGAGCTATTCTATGCCCAAAAGCGCTACGCCGAAAAAGAGTGGCTAGCGATCAGCTCTATTCTTATTGATATTTGAAGAAATAAGAGACTTAGAAGCTAAACCATTGAGCATGATGCTGGTTTAGCTTCGTGAAGAGCCCTAAGCAGCCGTAGAGGCGTCGTTTAAGACCTTTGCGCCGCGTAGCATGGCTTCGATTAACTCACCCGCATTGAACTTTTCAAGCGCTTCATGGGCACCCACCTGATTCGCACGATCAACACAGATCTCACTGGACAGTGAGGTATGCAAAATACAGTAAGCATGACTCAATGCACTGTCGTTTTGTACTTCAAATGCAAGTTCGTACCCATCCAATCCCGGCATTTCAATGTCACTGACAAGAAGGTCAATCGCTTTACCCACGCTAGCTTGGCGTCGCATTAGGTCAATCGCATCCAAACCGTTATTACAGATGCTATAAGGAATGTTGATGCTGTCGAGAGCGTCAGATAGCTGCTTACGCGCAATCAAAGAGTCATCCACCAATAAGATGTTTAGTGCCTTGAGGCGCTCCCTTTCTACATCGGTCAGCATTGGAATATGCGCGTTCTCGTAATCTGGGTAGATCTTAGAGAGCAGTAGTTCGACATCGAGCATTTGCACGATACGATCTTCAAAACGAGTAATGCCCGTCACAAATACATTACGACCGACACTCGCAGGTGGTGATTCAATACTCTTCCAATCACATTCAATGATTTTATCGATTGAGCGAACTAAGAATGCTACGACCGTTCTTAAGCAGTCGGTCACGATGAGTACACAATCATTGTATTCAGCGGGAGTGATTGGGCGAAAGCCAATCGCTGCAGACATATCAATCACTGGAACCGTAAGGTCGCGAATGGTCACGGTGCCAATCACATGGTGGTGAGAGTAGGGAATTTGGGTCATCGGTTGAAAAGGCACGATTTCCCTGACTTTAAGCGTGCCAATCGCAAAACTTTGAGTGAGGGACAATTTGAACATCAACATTCCCTGTGACTGACTCGCTTTACTGATCGGTTTGGCCATAATTGGCTCCTATTTACTACACCCTTAATTTATAAAGAATAATTTAAAGGGAAATAGCAGTCGCGGCAAGTAACTCTACTGTTTTTAGGGGCTTTAAGGCGGTTGTTTTCGGTTATAGAGTGAAGAATGGTGTTTCTTGGGTTAAAATCACGCTAAATACTCGCTGTCGACGAATGCAAGTCGGCAAGCAGACAGCAACAAACTGAGAGTTATCATGGCAAGAACAGCAGCAGCGCTTCATATTTTGGTGAAGCACAAAGAACAAGCAGAAGACATCATCAAGCAGCTAAAAAAGGGCGCTAAATTTCAAACATTAGCGAAGAAACATTCAACCTGTCCATCTGGTAAAAAGGGCGGCGACCTAGGTGAGTTCAAAAAAGGTCAAATGGTGCCTCAGTTTGATAAGGTTTGTTTCTCTGGCGAGACGCTTGTACCACACCTTGTGAAAACAAAATTTGGCTGGCACGTCGTGAAGGTTCTTTACAGAACTTAGTTGTAAATATGTGTTAGATTGAATAAAAGGAGCGTATATACGCTCCTTTTTTGTGACTTTTGTGCGCGTTTTAAAGCACTACGGTTGAGTGTTCATCCCAGACGTTATGCGATAATTGGTGCTACGCCCTCAACCATCCACCGTGAGTAATTGGTAGGAGGAGGAGGGTTTTTAATGAGTAACTCATATAATAAATGCCATTCTTGAGGAAATTTATTGCAGCTTTGCCTTTTAGCCTTTGCCTTTTCTAAAAAGCTGTAAACGAGTTTGGTAGGAGAACAACATGGAGAGTTCAGCTATGTTAAGCAAACCAGCGACAGATGTCATATTGCATGCCTTTGACTGGTGCTACGCTGACGTAATGAAGAACGCCCCACAGATCCAAGAGTTGGGTTATAAATCTGTTTTAGTATCACCGGCGATGAAATCGCTGCGCGGCCCTAAAGGTTGCGATCGAAATTCTGGTACTCAATGGTGGCAACGCTATCAGCCCCAAGACTATCGTGTGATCGATAATCAGTTGGGTGACACACAAGATTTTAAAGCGATGGTCGACACGTTAAAGCGACATGGGCTTCGTACTTATGTGGATGTGGTGTTTAACCACATGGCCAACGAATCGGGTATCCGCGGTGATCTAACGTATCCCAATCAGCAAGACATGGCGTCTTATCAAAAAGATGCTGACTATTATGAATCCATACGTTTGTTTGGTGACCTTTCTGAGCCTCTTTTTGATGAGAACGACTTCGTGGAAGCGTTTGGTATCAAGAACTGGAAAGACACGTGGGAAGTGCAAAACGGGCGTATTACCGGTGGCGCGAGCGACCCTGGCCTGCCAACGCTGCTTGATAACGATAATGTGGTGGCACAGCAAAGAGCCTACCTAAAAGCACTGAAAGAGATTGGTGTGAAAGGGTTTCGCATTGACGCGGCAAAGCACATGACACTGGCACACCTACGCAAGGTGTGGACGGATGACATCTGCGAAGAAATGCACATCTTCGGTGAGATCATTACCGACGGCGGCGCGACAGAAGAAGAGTATGAGCTGTTCCTTGAGCCTTATCTTAAACACACTCGCTTAGGCGCTTACGATTTCCCGTTGTTCAACACCATCTTCAAAGCATTTGAAGAGCAGGGCAGCTTTAAGTCTTTGATTAACCCATACTGTTTTGGTCAGGCTCTGTCGAATATGCGAGCGATCACGTTTGCGGTCACTCATGATATTCCCAATAACGAGGTGTTTTTGGAGCATGTGATGGATGAAGTGGATGAGCGATTGGCTCATGCTTTCATTCTTGGTCGAGACGGCGGTGTGCCGCTTGTTTACAGTGAACTGAGCACCAGCGGTATTCTGGACAAGAGCGGTCAGCCTCGTTGGCTTAACGACTGGCAAGCGCCTTACATGAAAAGCATGATTCAATTCCATAACCATGTTCATGGCGAAGCGATGCGTGTGGTTGAAGCGAATGATGATTTGTTGGTGTTTGTCCGTGGCGATAAAGGCATTGTGGTGATCAACAAGTCGAAGCGAAGCAAAACAGCCTCATTAAATTGGACTGGTGCGGTAACCGATTTACTGTCGGATGATGTGTTTGAATGTGTTGGTAAGGATTTAACCATCAAGGTGGAATCGAACCAATGTATGATGTTAACGACGAATGAATTGAAGCCTGTCACGAGTTAACTTGGATAGACTAGAAAGAGAAGCCCCGCTTACTAGCAATCAGTAAGCGGGGCTTTTTATTTGAAGCTGTTTATTGGTTACTAAGCGGAGCGTTAGTTAAACAGACAGGCGATTAAACCGTAAACTTGTTCAATAGCTCGTCTTGTTGGCGAACATTGTCAGTTTGTACCTGCATTGCCGTGTTTGCTTCTTGAGCTGCGTTGGATACTTGTGTTGAAAGGTCTTTGATCTTAACTGTGTTGTTGTTGATCTCTTCCGCTACTAAGCTCTGCTCTTCTGCTGCTGAAGCAATCTGAATATTCATATCAGAGATACGCTGAATCGCGTCACGGATGCGGTCAAGTGAAGAGTTTGCTTGCTGAGCACGTTCAACGGCGTCAGTGGCTGTGTCTTTACTTTGGTTCATCGCGTTCGATACTGAGCTTGCACCCGCTTGGAGCTGCTCGATCATGTTGCGGATTTCAGTGGTCGATTCTTGAGTACGTTGTGCCAGAGTTCGAACTTCATCGGCAACGACTGCGAAGCCACGACCAGATTCACCAGCACGCGCCGCTTCAATCGCCGCATTCAACGCCAGTAGGTTAGTTTGGTCTGCAATATCGTTGATTACTTTGAGAATCGTTTCGATGTTGGCTGTTGCTGATTCCAGTACTTGTACTTCGGCAACCGCTTGGTCGATACGTGCTGAAAGGTTATCAATCGCTTGAGTGGTATCACTGACTACAGATGTACCGTCTAGCGTTGCTTCGTCAGCTTCACGAGCTGCTGCTGCTGCGCCTTGAGCATTGTTTGCAACTTCAGTTGCAGTAACCGCCATCTCGTTCATTGCAGTCGCTAACTGTTCAAGCTCTTCCAGTTGGGTATTCATCGCTTTCGCTGATTCGCCTGCACCTTTAACCGTGATTTCAGTACCACGCTTAATTTCAACACCAATCGCTTTCGATTGAATGATCTGATTTTGCAGGTTTTCAGTAAAGGTGTTGAAACCTTTCGCTAGGTCAGAGAACTCTTGGTCTGTGTTGGTATCTAGGCGCTTAGTTAAATCACCTTGACCGCTCGCCACATCTTGAATGGCTTGGTTAAGCGCATCCAGTGGACGCATTAACACACGAATCAGAACAGTCAGTGCAATGATGCTGAGAATAACTGCAATCAACGAGTAGATCATTGAGCTGTTCTTCAATTCTTCAACGGTTTGGAACGCGATCTCTTCATCGAGGATTGCACCTATATACCAATCTTCACTAGGGATGTGGGTGAAATTAACTAGGAACATTTTGCCGTCGACTTCAATTTCTTGAGAGCCTTCACGAATAGTCGCTTGTGGCATGTAGCTTGATAGCGTTTCACCGTTGTTTTTCGCATTTGGGTGAGCAATCGTGGTGCCGTCGGCTGTTACTAGGAACAGGTAACCCGCATCAAACAAGTTCACTTGGTTGACCAAGGTAGCAAGGTTCGTCAATTCTAGGTCGTAGAACATACCCGCAGTAAAGCGGCCGTTGTCTTTAACTGGAGTACCTACTGATATGATGACTTTCTTACTTGATGCATCCACATAAGGAGCGGTAACAACTAAACTGTTTTTGGATTTAGCATCAATGTACCAAGGACGAATTCGTGGGTCGTAGTCTGGACCGGCATCCCAACCATCATCATTTTCAATAACGAAACCGTTTGCTTCATAACCAAAACCAACCGCTAGGAAGCTGTTTTTAAGCTTTGGCTTTTCTAAGATTTCTTTAACGTAAGCGCGATCTTCAGGGTTGATCTCGATGACTTCAGTCGTCGATTGAGCCAACGCTTTCTTGGCGTTCATCTCCGATACGACGGTATTTTTCACGCCCGAGACCATCTCTTTCAGGCTCGCATTGACGTGGTTTTCTACTGCACTTCTTACAGTGTAAAGTTGTTGTATTGAAAGCAATGATACTGTCACTAGCAGCAAGGCTGATGATGCAGCAACCACCTTATGGCTAAATTTCATTGAGTTTTCCCCTTCTCACAGACTTTGCGAAGACTAAAGTTAATCGTATTTTTGTAATTATATATATCGACTAGATTGAAATTTACTTGAGTTTAATTTCACAAAATAGACTACAAAAATACAACAACCCACACAATGCAAAATTCACTTATTTACATATTTGCTACTTTTGTTATTTGGTTCAATGAGTTGAAGAATTGGTTTAATCGGAGTGTAAGAGCATTAAGAATGTATTAATTTAGCGTTTATGTGTGTTGTTTTCTATTCTCAGGCGAGAAGGAAGGTAAACAGATATGAAATTAAATGATATGCCAACTTTATATATTGGCTGTATAGGTGAATGTATTTTAAGCGGGTAGGGAATGTATTTATTGGCAATAAAAAGCCCCACAAAAGTGAGGCTTTATAAACTGAATCTTTATTGAGTTACATAAGTAGTATCTAATTTAGAATATTAGATGCGCTACACCAGCGATAACTGGAAGCGTAATTAACGTACGTAGAATAAAGATAATAAACAGTTCTAAGATGTTCACTGGAATCTTACTGCCTAGAAGTAGAGCGCCCACCTCAGACATGTAGATCAGCTGAGTTACCGACATTGCTGCAATAACAAAGCGAGTCATCTCGTTGTCGATAGAAGCCGCAAGGATTGCTGGGATAAACATGTCCGCAAAACCAACAACAATCGTTTCAGATGCTGCAACCGCTTCAGGAACACCAAGTAGCTCTAGGAATGGAATGAAAGGCTGACCTAGGATTGAGAACACAGACGTGTATTCCGCAATAACCAGTGCCATTGTACCTAAACCCATAACAACAGGCAGTACGCCAAATACCATATCTACGGCGTTACGAACGCCTTCGCCAAATACAGATTTAGCCGACTTTACTTGAGATGCTTTATTTACCGCTAGCTCAAGACCCCAAGAGAACGTTGAGTGACCTGCTGGGATCGCGTCAGCGTCTTTGTGCGGCTTGCTGCCATCAATGAAAGTATCTTTCTTCATGCTTAGTGGTGGAAGGCGAGGGATGATCACCGCTGCCACAATACCCGCTAAACAGATTGCTGCGTAGAAAGGTAGGAACAGGTGCTCTAGTTCTACCTGAGCAATAACCACAAGACTGAATGTGATAGATACTGCTGAGAAAGTCGTACCAACAACCGCAGCTTCACGCTGAGTGTAGAATTTCTTCTCGTACTGTTTGCTTGTAAGCAGGATACCAACACTGCCGTCACCCAACCAAGAAGCCATACAGTCAATAGCACTGCGGCCTGGTAGGTTGAAGATTGGACGCATGATTTTACTTAGTAGCGTGCCAAACAGCTCTAGTAGACCAAAGTTAAGTAGAAGCGGAAGTAGCAAACCAGCAAAGATGAATACTGAGAACAGTGTCGGAAGCAGGCCTTCTAGAACCAGACCACCAGTATTTTCTTCCCAAATAACCTCAGGGCCAACTTGGAAGAAAGCCATAACGGCTGCAGCACCACCAATTAAACGAACCAGCAACCACAGTGGAGATGGGTTGAAAAGGCCGTTTAAAAATGAATTTGATGTAATGAATGTAGGCTTAAAAATGGTGCTTAAAACTGAAGCTACAGACATGAAAGCAACGATCGCAGTGATGATAGGGACTAGATATTCACCGAAAACCGCTTGAATTGATTTGGCTAAGATAGCTACAGGGATGGTTAGATCACCTTGATAGCTGATTGGCGCCATGAAAAGGAATAAACCAATCAATGATGGGATTAAGAAAACCCAGAAACTGCCTTTAGATTTCTCTGTTTGAGCAGTATTCTTGTTGTTAGACATGTTATTGTTCTCGAATTTCTACACGTAAAAAAGCCACATCCTTGGCATTTTTATTCACTAAACGTCCGTATTTTCTCATTGGGTGCAAGATTACCCAGTATTAATATCGCTTGCAATACTATTCATCAAATATCGCTAAATATTCATACTGGTTATTCTGCAACGTATTAAGAGTTTAGAATAAAGTGTTGCGGATGTTACGTAGTTTGAGGTTATATTGCCAGATATTTATAAATTGACTGGGGTTTCAGTTCGATAGGTCAAGTATAACCAGTAGCTAAACGCAATAATGAAAGCAAAAGAGGCAGGGAAAGCCAATGCCAAGATTTCGAAGCGTTGGAACAGACAAGCGCCAATTAAGCCGCCAAACAGGAAGCCAACCACAATGAAAATTAGCAGTTTGGCTTTACGGCAGTCAAAAGGCATCCCCTTTAAGCGAGCGCCAATCATGATCCCAAGATCGGTAATGATCCCGCTCATGTGTGTTGTTCGAATGATTGCCCCGCTGTAAGTGGTGATCATCGCGTTCTGCAAACCACACGCGGCTGAAGCGAAATACTGACCTGAAGTATAGCCTTGCAACAGTGCCCACAGCGCCAAAAACAGCAATCCACCCTCAATACATAGTGCAACACCGTAACGGCGTCCTAACTTCAATGCTTGGTTTTCAATAAAGAACCCGCTGAACGCCGCACCTAACATGAAGCTCATGATCACCAATAGGAGGTGAACAGAAGCCGAGGTCGGTGTAAGCAGGCTACTGCCTAGCAAAGACATGGTGCCGGAGATATGGGAGATAGCTTGATGTTGGAAGCCAAGTAAGCCGATAGCATTAACACTGCCAGCAAGACCAGCTAACAAAAGGGCGCCGTATTCAACCCAGCGAGGTAACTTAGAAATCATGTGGTTCACCCTGGGTTAAATAGAGGAGCAAGATTATAACGCTAGACAAAAGATACGCTAGCGCTGTGAAGCGTTGATATTTGATCTTAGGCAACAGTATTGCAGTTTGTTATAATACTGTTGCTATATAAAGATAACGGTCAATAACGAGATAAAGATAACGCTCAATGACGAACTAGTTGTAATGGCTCATTTGGTGGTCGAACTTAACCCAACCGTGTTTGCGTTCTTCATAAACCGAAAAGCTCGGCAGTGGGAAGTCTTGCTCTTTAAATAATCCGAGCGGGACGATATAAAAATCAGCGGCGGCAACCGACTGCAAAAGCATGGTGGTGCCACACTTGGGACAAAACTGATAGGTGACTTCATTACCCGTATCGCTGATGCGTGAAAAAGAGGTCACTTCACCGCTGAGTGTAACTTGTTCTATTGGGAACCGAGCCTGAACGCCGAACACACTTCCGGTGCGTTTCTGACACTCATAGCAATGGCAGACAGATGTACGTTGAGGTTCACCTCGGCATACTAGGTTGACTGCTCCACAGCGGCATTCGCAACTTCTGATATTTCTATCTTTAATATGATTGATATCCATCCATGCTCCACTTCTGGTTAACCCTGTATTGATAATTATACTAAAGCCCTTTATGGTCTGCACAACTGGATGAAAACAAAAGAATATAATTGCCCATGAAAAAGAAAATCTTACCTATCCCTCTGATTCTACTGATTCCAATTGTCATGCTGGTTGTGGTGATAGTAGCGGGTATTTATCGCTTTAGCTTAAGTGATGAAGAGATCTTGGCGAAGTTTCCTTCTTCTCAAGTCAGTTATGACCCAGTCGTAGAAACCGTTTTTGATTTGAAGACGACCAATCCATGGACAATTAAAGTTCCTGAGACTAACGCCTACGCTTTTATCAATGAAGTTGATGAGCCTAGAGCCATCGCGTTTGGACGCTATGACTCAGGTGTTGAGCGCGGTGTGGTAACGGTAGACACCAATAATCTTTCAGCCGCCACGTTGGGCAAGGCGAGTTTCTTTGTCGCGCCGATGTGGATATCTAACCAAGGCAGCGGTGTTTTCTATTATCTAGGCCTGTTTAAGCATGACCAGCAACGAAGCCGTGTGGTGTTAGTCGACCAACTTTTACTGGGTGATCGTATACAAATTCAGACATTGGAGGTAGCTCAGCAGCCAGGTTCGCAATCACAGAATAAACTTACTGGGGAAGGTTTTATCGGCTTTACTCAGCATTCTGCGGAACAATCATTTGCAGAACCCCCTTCTGAAAAGGTGTTAATGAGTTTTTCTTTTGATACGCAATCAATTGGTAAGCAATAACGTTTTCGTGAATGTAAGGATCTGTTGTTTATGTGAGCCAAATTACATATTATCTTAGTTAGATGAATGAAATTTAGACACAGTTAGCTTTGTGTCCGCTTATTATTACAAATGGAGCTTGCGAATGATTAATAAACGTTTTTTTAAGACGAAAGATGAAGTTGAAGTGACCTTCGAGCTAGAAGCTCAGGAAGCGAACTCTGTATCTATCGTTGCTGACTTTCTTGATTGGAAAGCCACCCCAATGAAAAAACTGGCCAAAGGGAAGGTTTACAAGTTTAAAACTCGTCTACCTAAAGATGGCGAGTTTCAATTCCGCTACCTAGTTGATGACCAACAATGGGTGAACGATGCGAATGCTGACCGTTACATCCCAAATGAGTTTGGTGAAGACAACTGCTTAGTGTCGACGGTAAACGCATAATCTTTTCTTAAAACCAGCGACTAATTCGCTTCGTTTATTAATTATTCGAAACGGAATAACGTAAACCAATAGAAAGCAGAAACTAGCCGTTTCTGCTTTTTTATTTTTAAATTTAGCGGTTAATTTTATTTCTTATCTAGTGGCTCTTCATCTACGGCAACTCAATGACTTAGGCTAAGTTGGGAAGATTCACATCATATTATGACAATGCATTGATGATTTATGCGTTTGAAAAGCATATCCTATGCCTTTATATCGTAGAAAGACCTGTTTACCGTGTATTCAAAAATATTTCCCTCTCCGTTTGCTGAGCTTTCACCTGTAAAAAAAGTAGCTATTTTGGGACTGCCACTTATTGCTGCGATTGGTGTTGCTTTGCAATCGTCACAATCGGATCTGACGAAAACGATCGATCTTGATTTGCCCGACTCAACCGTTATTGAGTCAATTCTGTCACCATCTTCTGTTACCGTTATTGAGCCGCCGACATTTGAGTATCAAATTCAATCTGGCGATAACTTGAGTAGCATCTTCACTCAGCTTGGATTTTCTTACAAATCGATGATGAGCGTGATGGAAACCGATTTAAACTTCCTTGCGTTAGACACGCTTCGCCCAGGTAACACATTGCGTTTTTGGCGTGATGAAGCGACGGGCGACCTTTCCAAAATGGAACTTCAATTTAGTGTTGCAGATAAAGTGGTTTACCGACTGCTTGAAGATGGTACATACGAGTTTGAAGATATCTCTATTCCGGGCGAGTGGAAGCAAAAACCTTTAGTGGGTGATATTCAAGGCAGCTTCTCTATGTCGGCGAACAAGGTTGGCCTGAGCAGTCTTGAGATTGACCATATTGTGACTCTTCTTAAAGATAAGCTGAACTTTAGCCGAGACCTACGTGCTGGCGATCAGTTTGAAGTGCTTCAAAAAGCGCAATATGTTGATGGTGTTGCAACCGGAAAACGTGAAATTGAAGCAATTAAGATCATGAATCGTAACCGCGTTGTGTCAGCATACTTACACACCGACGGACAATATTACGATGCTAATGGCGATAGCCTTCAACGTGCTTTCCAACGTTACCCAGTGAGCAGTAGCTGGCGCCAAAGTTCTCAGTTTAACCCTAAGCGCTTACACCCTGTGACTGGCCGCATTTCACCGCACAACGGTACAGATTTCGCGACGCCAGTTGGTACGCCGGTTCAAGCAACGGGTGATGGCAAAGTGATTATGACGCGTAAGCACCCATATGCGGGTAACTACGTGGTCATTCAGCACGGCAGCACTTACAAAACGCGTTATCTACATTTGAGTAAGATCCTCGTTCGTAAAGGACAAACGGTATCTCGTGGACAGCGTATTGGTTTGTCTGGCAAAACTGGCCGAGTGACAGGTGCACACTTGCACTACGAACTGATTGAACGTGGTCGTCCTGTGAATGCAATGACAGCAAATATCCCGATGGCAGATTCTGTGCCTAAAAAGGAAAAAGCGACGTTTGTAGCAGCAAGAGATGAAGCCGACAAGCTATTGAAGGCAGCGTTAGAAACGCGCAATCTAGCAATGGTTAATAATGCTAGTAAGTAGCTAGCCATTAAACTGTTTTAAAGCCGCAAGAGCATCACAAAGCACAGTCAGTGTTAAGTGATGCTCTTGCGGCTTTTTAGTTCTCAATAGAAGGTTCGGTAAGGGTTTAAACTAAAGGCTCTGAGTGCGCGACATAGCTAACGATAGCTTCAGGTCGCATTGGAGGTGAGTAGAGGTAACCTTGGATCTTGTCACATCCCATCGCGTGCAGCTTTTCTAATTGCTCACGCTTCTCAACACCTTCCGCAACCAAAGATACATCGAGTCTATGGGCCAGTTGAACAATCAGCCATACTACGCTCTCTGAGGTCGAACTAGTTAACAAGTCTCGAATAAAGGTCGCATCAATTTTAATGCAATCGATAGGGTAGCTGTGGATGTAGTTCAAACTGGAGTAGCCTGTACCAAAGTCGTCGAGTGCAATCGTGAAGCCTTGTCCTCTCAGAAAGTTAAGCGCGGATTTTGTCTCTTGTGTTGGCGATAACAGAACGGTTTCGGTTAACTCGATAACAAACTCATTCGCCTTAAAATGGTGCTGTTCAATGGTTCGAGTCAGGTAGGATATATAACGTTTCGAATCAGTAAGCTCGTGCGCAGAGCAGTTGATTCCAAGTTTAACCTTGTAGCCCAAGCCTTGCTCTAGTGTGGTTTTAGCGCGGCACACCAATTCAATAATGCGTTCACCTAATTCGACAATCAGCCCTGACTCTTCTGCCACTTGAATAAACTCTACGGGTGAGATGTCTCCATGTCTGGCGGTTTTCCAGCGAGTCAGTACCTCGAAATATTCCCATTGCGTTTCACCTTGACCCACAATCGGCTGTACCACTACGTACATTCCATTGCTGTCGGGGATATAGCTTTGTGAAATTGGGTTTTCCAGCTCACTTCGTAGCGCTGCGACTAGCTCGGTTTTTCTTTGGTAACGAACTCTTAAGTGAGTGTCATAACATTGAATATGAGTATCTTGGCTGTGTTTACACTCTTTAAGCGCCAAGCTGGTATTGAAGATGATTTGCTCAACGTCTTTGTTGTCTCCATCCGAACTGGCAATACCGATGCTGACGTCGAAATCTATCTTGATATCAACGCTACTGTAGCCCTGCTTAATTTTGGCCAGTATTTGTTCGCACACGGCTATCGGATCAGAATGGTAGGTGATGAAGGCGAACTCGTTGCCAGCAGTCCGGAAAGTCAGGTTGCTTTCGGGTAAGGTTCTCCGCAAGGTTTCTGCGACAAATTGAAGTACTTTATCGCCAATATAATTACCGTGCATATCATTGATGGCTTTGAAGCTATTGATGTCGAGTAAAGCCAATGTAAACGGAGTGACGCTCTGTTGAGTAATCGACTCTAAGGTATCTGATAAACAGCTTCGGTTGAGTAACCCGGTTAGGCTGTCGTGTGACACCTCATAACTAAGCTGATTTACAAGTTGTTCGGAACGATCGTTAAACCACATTTCACGCAAGGTGTGGATGATGATGTCGGCGAACAATTGATGGTGCTTTACCACGTCTTGTTGCTGATCAGGGCTAAGAGGCGAGGTGAACGTTGAAAACAGCACGCCCATCACTTCGCCACTTTGAGTTCGAGTCGGGATCGCGATGGAGTTTTGTGAGGTGATTTCCTGCCTAAATGCCGATGTTGGCAATGACTGGACGATGTACTGAGCAAATGAGCAATCTGGGTGTCTTTGATTGACGGCTTGTTGGTAGATGTGACCATGGCGCGCATTGATTTTGTCATGCAATACATGATCAGAATGGGCGATCACCAAAGGAACGGTTTGGTCAGGGAAGTACTTCTTCTCAATGATGCTGGTGTATTGAGTATCAAAGGTCTGATGTAAAGTAAGCACAGCTGACTCTAAAAGGTCGATACCTTCCAATTTCAGCAAACGGCCAATGCGCTCTGTGTCTATCATGCTGTTGTGCGTATGTTGAGTCATAGCCACCACCCCTAGTTAACCAGATTCACTGTGTAAGCGGTATACGTATTATCTTGTATATGTGCGAACTTGTATAATCTATATGCGTCAGGTTTATTATTGGCCGTGTTGTATAACTTTTCAAATTAAAATGTGACTTATTTCACAGAGCTTGCGTGCTACGCTCTTTGTCTAGCCTGTCTTTCAGATGGTCCAAAAAGAGCTTGGTTCGCGTGTGCGAGTAGTCAAGCTTAGGGTAGTACGCGTAAACCATCACTTCGTCGGCGGTAATATTTGGTAATACTGGAACCAGTGTCCCTTGTTTAAGATCCTCTTTGATCATTGCTTTGATGGTTAACAGTACGCCCATTCCTCGCTTGGCGGCATGAAACAAAGCCTCAGGGTTGGTGGTAGCAAAGTTACCGTTCAAAGTGATGCGCTGTCCTTTAGTTAGCGTGACTTCACGAATAGGACGCTCTCCCCATATTAAGGAGTTGTGCTGCTCTAAGTCTTGCTCGTTGATGGGATAACCATGTTTAGCCAAGTAACTTGGTGCGGCATAAAAGCTAGCTTTGTGTTCGAACAGTGGTGTTTTCTTGAAGCTTAACGAGTTGAGTTGTTCCAGTTCACGACTGATCACCAGGTCCAAGCCAAGCTCAGGTAATTGACCTGGCGTGGTGGTGATAAGCTGTACTTTAATGTCTGGATACTTTTCTAAGAAGTCGTCCATGTATTGCACGAGAAACTTAGAACCAACAGCAATGGTTGCGCCTATCTTTAGTAGGCCCGCAGGCGTTTGGTTAACCGATCGGGTTTCATCAATAATCGATTGCCAATTATCGAGCTGATCCTTGGCTCGTAGATAAAAGAGAGCCCCCGCTTCGGTTTGGCTGATTGAGCGCGTGGTGCGCTTTAATAGTTGAGTGCCGATACGTTCTTCTAACCAGTTCACTCTTTTGCTGATCGCTGAGCTGGTGGTATTGAGTTTACGCGCTGCGCCATTGAAGCTGCCTTCTTCCACCACTTTTACATAACTTTTTACGTTAAGAATCCAATCCATATTATTTCCTGTTGGGACTTAATTAAATTCCAATTTAGCTAATTATCAATTATTGGTTTTGAATGTAAACTCATCTGATGAACAAATAACAAACGAATAGGGAATTTTTTGAGCCAATCGACCTTTAAAAAAACACCGCTACTCTTAGCCATGATGATCATAGCTACAGGGCAGGTAGGGGTGAGTATCTATTTACCATCATTGCCGCTAATTGCTTCAGACTTAAGTGTGACTCAGGTAGATGTACAGCTGCTCGTTACGCTGTTTCTTGTGGGTTTTGGCTTGTCTCAGCTATTTTATGGGCCGATGTCCGATGCCGTGGGGAGAAGACCTATCTTCTTGTTAGGTCAGGGTGTTTATTTGATTGGTACTGTTGTTTGTGTTGTGTTTTCTGACAATATGACGGCGCTAGAAGTTGGTCGCTTGCTACAAGGTTTAGGGGCGGGTAGTGCCTCGGTTCTTGGGCGAAGTGTGCTGCGCGACAGCTATGATGGCCTTCAACTGACCAAAGCACTGTCTTATATTTCGGTCACCGCTTCGATCATGCCGATTATTGCGCCCGTGTTTGGTGGTTGGATCTCATTCCACCTCGGTTGGCAGGCGGTGTTCCTGTTTGTTCTTGTGTATTTACTGGCGATATTCACTCTCGGCTATTTTGTTCTTCATGAAACTTTGCCATACGGGAAGAGCCGCTTTGAAGTCAGTCAAGTGGTCAAGAACTATGGCCGTTTGTTGACGAATCGCCAAGTGTTGACCAGTGCCAGTTACAACTGGATGAGCTACATGGCGAGTTTGGTATCGCTATCGTTGTTTCCATTCTTAATGCAAGAGCAATTGGGGCTGACCGCCGCTGAGTATGGTTCATTGATGATTGTCCCTTCGGCAGGCTTACTGATAGGTAGCGTCGCTTTAAACTTACTCAATCGTAGGTTTAGTACGCCCCAACTGATGAGCCTAGCTATTTTGATTATCTTGGCATCGGGAACTTGGCTTCTTACTCATGAGTTATCCATCTTTAACTTAGTTTGGGCGTTTACTTGGTTGGCGATAGCACAAGGCATCTCGTTCCCATTATCAATCAGCATGTTATTAGAACCTCATAAGAAACAAGCGGGAGCAGTGTCGGCATTGTCTGGTTCAATTCAGATGTGTTTAGCGGGTTTATTGGGTGGGTATCTTGTAGAGAGTTGGGTCACGACTCATCTTCAATTAGGCGTGTTCTACCTCATTATTGGTGCAGCCATGGGCGGAGTGCTTTGGTCTTCAACCAAAATGAACAAGAAAGGCGATACTGTTGAAGTGGAATATAGCTAAATGCCAAATTCACTATCGTTTAACGCACCATCGTTAATACGTTGTATTTGTGCTGATGGTTTTCTACAATGCTTCGGTCCATTGAATAGGTAAAAACAAAATGCAGCAAAATGAATTTGAAGTACTGGTAAAAGCTATCTGCGCACTAGATGGCCTGCCTCAAGCGCTTGAGCTATTGAAATCCAATGAGGATACAGAAGTCGCTGAGGCTGCTGCATCACTGACTGGTCAATTTGCACTTGCTGAAGTGGAAGGCGAAAAGCGTATTTACCACGTGACGCTTCAAGAAAATGAACAAGGCGAAGAGCAAGAGTACATCGAACATGTTATGAATGAAGGCGATGACTTAATCAAATTTGCAGCTTGGTTCTTTGAAACGATGTTTGAATTGAAGCAAAAAGACACATACCAAATTGCCGGTAAAACTTACAGACAGCCAAAGCGCAGCTAGGTTTCTCAGTAAAGCATTTTAGAAAGCAGCTCTATTGAGCTGCTTTTTTTATCAGTGTCTAAATCAATGTCTTGGGTTGTTATTAGGAATGGAGCATTAAGCTCAAACCAGAATTTAGGTTAACTCATTGATATACAAAAACAATGCTGATTAGCACAGAGACAAAATTAGGCTAATTGCAAATGGATGCTTAATATTGCATTAAAGTGTGATTTAGATCTTGTTTTTGGGCGTTTTAAGTGTAAAATCCGCGCTAAAGAAAGTTGATTATGTGCGGAGATAAGCATGAATTACGAACTAGGCCACGCATACCTTGGTCAAATGGCAGCAAAAAACATGATGCACGAAGCATTGTACGGCACTTCAAAGCCAAAGAAACCATCGTTCTTTAAGCGAATGATGAAGAAAATGGCTAAATAAGCATTTTCAAAAACGGAATTTTAAAAGGCCTTAAACTCGATGAAGTTTAAGGCCTTTTTCGTTTTAGCGATTGGTGAAAGTTATCGCTTTGTTTTGTTGTGGATGGACACAAAAAACACTAATTAAGCTTCTGACTAATGGCTTTTAATGAACTCAGCCAGCAGATTGATTGGATAAGTCGACCACATTATTAGGGATGCTATCTAAGCCATTCTCTTTCATCCACGCTTCTAAGTTATCGGCACCACCGATGTACTTACCATCAAGCCAGATCTGCGGGACGGTGACCGGTGTTTTCTCACCAATGTGTGCTTTTACCTCTGGAATCATACGGTACAAAGCGGCGCTATCTTTTACGACATCGTGGTATTGGTATTCAACACCCGCTTCATCCAACATTTTCTTTGCTTTAACACAGAATGGGCAGGTCGCCTTACCATAAACGATGTTGCCTTTTAAGCTGTCTCGTTTGGTCCACTCTTTGATCACGGATTGGATTAACACACCGCGATTCAGCGCTTCACCTTGGCTGACCACTTTGCCTTCAACAACAAGGATTGGAGCATGCCAAGAGCCTAGTTTTAGCGGCTCCCACCAGTGAGACAACCAATCTTTCACTTCCAGTTCGACATCGACATCGGCCAACTCATTCTCAAAAGTATCCTTCAGAATGTCTTTGGTAAGGGTACATTCTCCACATGGGATATTAACTTTAAATGGACCCCAACTGCCTGCCCAACGGTATAGTGTAATCTTGACTGGTTTCTTCATGGTTACGGCCTCGTTTGAATTCTCTTATCCATATAGAACGGACTGTCGAACTATTTATTTCACCAACCTTAAACTTTCTTCACTTTTGAAGGTTTTTTAGTTTCCCAGTGCGTTATAAATGCAACTGACGCAATAATAATAGCAGCCCCTAGCCATAAACGACCCGGTGGAACCCAACTAAATACAATCCAACCTGCTAAAACATTTAGCGGTAATTTGGCGTGGTCAAAAGGTTGCACAAACGAAGCATCAGCGACCGAGTAGGCTTTTACTATCGCCCATTGAGCGAGTGCCGTCATAACACCGATAACAATCAATATAGCCCAGATTGTACCGCTGCTTGGCGTTTGCCAATCTGGCGCAGCAAGCAGGATGTTAAATGGTGTGATTAATAGTAGAAGATAGACCACCATGGTTGAAGGACTGTCTTGCGAAGAGAGTTTTTTCACCATCAGTGAGTAGCATGCCCAGAAGAAAGCGGCACCGACTGGTAATAACGTTGCCCAGTTAAAATCTTCAGCCCACGGCTCTAGAATCACCATCGCACCCACGAAGCCTGCTAAGGTCGCGCCCCAGCGAGCAGCCCCAACTTTCTCTTTTAAGAAAAGCCCTGAACCAATGGTTGCAAACAATGGCGATGTCATGAGAAGGGCAATGCCTTGCCAAATTGGTACTGGGTAAGCCAGTGCCCATATCCAAAGTTGAATACCAATAACAGACAAGAAGACACGGAATACGTGCAATTTGAGGTTGTCGGTTTTTAGTGCGCGACGAATGCCCAGCGTTTTCAGATAAGGAAGAATAGCGAACAACGCGATGGCGTATTGAATGACGGCAACGGTGGTAGAAGTAAGTCCGAAATGAATGCTAGCAATTTGAGTTAGGCTGTTAATAACGGCAAAGGCTAGGCCTGCGGTTAGCATCCAGCTAGCGCCTTGGATCGGATGGTGTTGTGACATGATGCTTCTAATTATTTGATGTGGTACACCTATGATACGGATTTAGCACCACTTAACCAGAAAAAGCATTGATGAAGTCAGTCAGAATATTTGAATATGAAAAAAGGTTGAGCTATTGCCCAACCTTTTAGTCTGTATCTAAAGTCGATTTAGATTAGAAGTCGTAACGGATGCCCGCTTGTAGTTGGTCATCTTTATTGTCTCGCTGTTCAAACTTGTAACCAGCATATGTGCGAATGTGGCCGTTAAACTTGTACACCGCTTCAATAGCAAAGTTATTTGCTTCTTCGTCAGCCGCTTTATCGAACTCGCCGTAGTTGTATACGCCAATTAGTGATAGCTGTTTAGTTGCTTTGAAGATAGCTGAAAGCTCGTAGCCTGTGTAATCTTTATCTGCAACTGAAGCCATTGTGTATAGACCACCAACCGTAAACGCATCCATAGAAAATTGAGCTACAAGGTTGATTTGATCGTCATCGAAGTTACCATTCTTTTGAGAAACATAACCCGCACCAAGGTCAAAAGCGCCTAGGTTATACATAGCAGCAAGGCCAAAACTATCTGCATCTTTTTCATTTGCAGCGATGTAGTTAGCTTGTACCGTCAACGCGTCAAACTCGCCAGAGTAAAGGAAGTTATTCTCACGCTTATCTTTGTTGCCATCAACGGCATCAGCAGCATCTGCACCAAATGTTGCCATTGTATCTGTAATGTCAGTCAGCATTACCTGTGAAGAATCTTGCTTACCGTATGAGAACTCACCGAATTTGGTTCCTAAACCTGCGTAGTAGTAGCGATTGGTAAGAGATTCATTTTCAATTTTTACAGTATTGCCACTTCCGTCTTCGAACTCTGTTGTTGATGCGCTAGTGAACTCTGCTTCATACTTACCGAATCCATATAAACCATCAGAAAGTTCAGATTTACCTGAAATATTCACACGAGCTCGTGACTTGTCTTTGAAAGAACTGTCAGATGCGCTTTCGTTGTTGTCAGATACGTTGAAACGAGCCTCCGCACGACCGCCAATTTTAAGTTCTGTACCATCAGAGCTGTAAACTGTTGCTGCTAGAGAAGAACCTGAAACTAGTGCTGCTACCACTGCAGAAGCTAGAACTGCCTTTTTCATAATCACTTACCTTGTATTTTAAAATCCGTGAGCAATGTGCTCTCCGTTTCGATATGAAGCTAATTTAGAGCAGCTAAATTAAGCTTTCATTTCTATAAAATTACATTTTCGTGAATAGGGAACTTTTTAAGTGTTGATTTTATTGCACTTTCATTTCAATAGACTGAGTGGTTTGTGAATGGTTATATAACTTATCGGTTCTTAAGTGCAGACTTTCACAAGCTTTTATTTAGGGGAAGTGATGATGATATGCGTGAGTATTATGGGAAAGTCAGAGCTTGTTCATCTTATTAACTGTTTGTACTGATTAAGATATCCTCTATGATGCAAAAACTTAGAAGAGAATAGATTTTGCTCAACAAGATGGAGACGTTGGATGAAAACAGAGTACTTAGGCGATGTTTTACAAGGTAGGCAGGTTATTGGTTCCTTGAATGTTGAAGACCTACCCGTTGGAGAGCACCAGTTTTGGTTTCAAGTCACCAGTGATGGGCTAGGGCAACCCAAGAACATGCCGGTTTCTGTTTTCAAAGGCAGTCAAGCAGGTCCTAAGTTGATGATCACCGCTGGTATTCACGGTGATGAGCTCAACGGTGTGTTGGCTGCTCAGCAAATTATCAGAGACTTAGTCGGTAAAACTCTCAAAGGCACGGTCACGATAGTGCCTACTGTGAACTTGTCGGGTTTGCTTAACCACAGCCGCGATTTTATCTCTTCGGATCCGGGCTCTTGCCCTGCCAACCTTAATCGACTCTTTCCGGGTGATGCGAATGGCTTAGCGGCAGAGCGCTTTGTTGCGTCTTTGTGGGATCGCTTACTCAAACACAATGCGACATTCGCCGTTGACCTACATACCCAAACTCGTGGCGCGGTCTACCCACTTTATGTTTTTGCTGACTACCGAATTGAACAATGCCTTGAAATGGCAAGGTTGATGACGCCAGATTGTGTTCTCAATGATCCGGGCGACCCAGGTATTCTCGAAACGGTTTGGAATCGAAGTGGAATTCCTAGCATTACGGTGGAAGTGGGGATGGGTAAGTTTACTCAGCCTGATATGATTCAACGAGCCGTGGACGGTGTTTTTAATATGCTGTCTTACTACGAGATGCTTGATGGTGAAGAACCGTTTGAGGCAAAGCAGCTGCCAAGTATGGACTGGATAGAAGGCAACAACGTCGTGTCTATCCGCGCCGATATCGGTGGCTTTGTGCTGCCTCAGATCGAGCTTTTGCAAAGTGTCGAACAAGATTATCTGCTCGCCATCCAATATGATGCGTTCGGTAATGAATGTCGTCGTTATCACGCACCATCTTCTGGTCGTGTACTCAGCTATAACGTGGATGCATTAAGGGAGCCGGGCGCGCTTGTTTGTCGCTTGCTGAGTTAAGCAAAAAAAGACCGAGCAAGGTTCGGTCAAAGGACAGTTGTCTTGAGTTAACACGTCTTTGACTCATCGAGAGAACTGCTTTTAGCGTAGCGAGGGTAAATTAAGAATCTATTGCGAGATGGTGACACTTCGACTTTTTTTGTTTCAAAATCATGACTTCAAAACTGTCGTTTCAAAGTGTTCTATTGTTTCGAAGCAATGAAAAAGCCGACTGCGGGTTGCGCGAGTCGGCTTTTATTCACTTCTCTTTCGAGTCTTTATCTCTATCTACACTCGACTAAAAAGCGTCATCCACGATATCTTTAAGTCGGTCGTAAGGCACATACCCTGGTAAAACATTTCCGTTCATCATCATGGTTGGAGTGCCCGTTAAGCCGAGTGCACTGAACGTTTGATGGTTAGTGGTTAGAACCTGGTTTTGTTCTTGAGTTGTTTTTAGTTCCGCCTCTGTTCCCGTCTTCTTGGCAACGGCTTCTAGTGAGCTTTTCGAGTGAATACCGCTTTTCGCCATCAGCAATCTATCAACTTCAGGGAATGCTTCTGGGTTATCTTTCCATACTTTCATCGCGTATAGCGCTGCGTTGGTGTTTAGACCCGAAACCTGTTGCTGCTTAAATGATAGGTTGACATTGATGACCTTAATGTCGCTATTTTCAGAGGCCAGTTGAGTTAACCCTTTTTCTAAGCGCTTACAGAAAGGACAGTTGTAGTCGGTAAAATTAACGATGACCGATTTGCCATCTGGATTGCCAAGGATCGGGTGAGCGTCATTGTTGTACAACCAATCATGGCTTTCCGCTTGGGCTTTCTTCGCTTGCTCTTGACCTGCTACGTACTGCTCTAAACTGGTATGCAATCCAGAGATCGTCGATGGGTTTTCCTTCAGGAATTGATTAATTTCTTCAAGTTGTTGAGTTTGTTCTTTGTTTAATTCTGCGAAGGCATTAGTACTCATTAGTGAGCCTAAAATCAGTGCGCTTATCAGATGCTTTTTCATATTGTCTTTTCTCTAATTCGTGATAATCGTGAGCGCTTATTAGGTTGCGCTCACATTAATATTGTTTGTTAAACTGGCTGAGTTGGTTTATTCACTTAGCTTTGCTCTGTTTTTCTTTGTGAGCGAGTTAGGCAAAGTAGGTTCTTAACCACAGCCCTATAGGAGAAGTAACGCCTGTTGCGATACTGCTGATCTTTCCGTCTTTGATGATGACGATGCTTGGAGTGACATTAACGCCCCAACTTCTGCTGATTGCTCCAGAAAGATCATTGATAACAGGGAAGTCATACTCTTTTGCATCCAAGTAGCGCTGGACACGTTCGTCTGGACCAGACGATAGAGCGACCGAAACCACCTGATGGGAATCGCTGAAACTATTGACGGTTGGGCTTACAAATTTGCAGGCACCACACCATGTCGCCCAAAAATAGACAATGACTGGCTTACCATTTTTGCTTAGCTCGATAACATCAATATCTTCGCCTTGGAGCGATTGACCCACAATTGGAACCGCATCGCCCTGAGGCATACTTCTGCTGTGATAAAAGTCCATGGCAAATGAAACCACGCCAACGATCAATATCATTGAAACCAGCTCCTTTCCCCACTTCTTAAGACGACTTGGCTTTTTGGCCTCACCCTTTACTGCGTTGTCTGCAGTCGTGCTAGATTTCTCTTCATTGTTGGGAGTCTTCATCAGTTATCTCGCAGCATCGATGGCTTGAACGACAGTGTCACTGTTGAGAATGACAGGCAGTGGAATACCGCTTTTATAGCTCGGGCCGTAGACGATATTAAATGGCACACCAAATCGCCCATTACTTTGTAAGTATTGAGTGACACTTTCGCTTGGTGTTGTCCAATCACCTTTCATCAAAACAATGTCTTCTTGCTGTAGGTGGCTGTAGACAGGGTCTTGAAGGATGACGCCGATCTTGTTGGCTTTACAAGTGATACACCAATCAGCAGTTACATCAACAAACACCGTTTTGCCTTGATCAACGAGCTGAGGGATTTGCTTCGCATCCAGCTTTTGCCAAGCGAGATCGTCAACAATCGGAGTCGCCCAGTTATCAGCGGTGACACTACCTACGATCAATGCAGCACCAAACACCAAGGTTGTGGTTGCGACGATAGGAATAAGCACCTTGCGACCCAACTTACGGCCAATCCAAACCAATACTGAAATCACGATAAATAGCGACAGCAGGATAGTAGGGAATTTACCAATGAATGGACTCAGAAGGCTTGTTAGCCATAGGCTGGTAATGAACATCATTAAGCCAAACACCAGCTTAACTTTGAACATCCACGCCCCAGGTTTTGGAAGCAATTTGGTTAGGCTTGGGAATAGCGCAAAGATCAACCAAGGCGCACTCATGCCGATACCAAGCGCGATGAAGATAGCCCATAACTCTTGGTAACTTGCTCCAAGTGCATAAGCAACCGCAGTGCCAAGGAATGGCGCGCTACACGGCGTTGCTAACAGCGTTGCAAACATGCCTTGAACAAAGTGGCCTGAATGTGAGTCATCGCCTTTGGTTGCCATCCAAGTGTTTAAACCTGATGGTAGTCTGAATTCGAATAACCCAAGTAGATTAATCGAGAACAGCAAAGTGATGATCAGCATGAACCCGATAAACCAAACGTTTTGGAATTGGATTCCCCAACCAATCGCATTACCCCCCATTTTTAGAGCGGTCATACCTAGGGCTAACAACGCAAATGATGTAATGACACCTGAAGCAGAAGCTAAGAATGAGAGTCGGATATGACGATTAGATGCACCTTGGTTTTGAATGATACTGTTTAATTTCATTCCTAATACTGGCAAAACACATGGCATGATGTTGAGGATCAAACCACCAATTAAAGCGAAGCCTATCATCGCCAAAAAGCCGTTGTTGCTTGTTTGGTAAGCGATCGGTTCTGAGCCAACCTGGGCCGTCATCTCTTCGGCGAAATTAGTATCTGAAACAGTGACACTCACGGTACGGTCCGTTAAGTCGACTTCACCTATCCAGTTGCTCACATCAAATACGGCTGTCATCGTATTGCCGGTGATGTGGACGCTTGGTTGAGAGAAGAAGTCATCAATCACTTCTTGCCCGTCAATCAACACCATCGGCTTATCCCAGCCATCTTTACTTGTCAGCTGAGTAACCAGTTGCTGCTTGCTCTTGTCCCAAAATAGACCATTGACTGAAGTGCGGTTAGCTTCTCGTGGAGATTGGCTCATCCCTTGGTTGAACAAGAACATCGCTTCTTCATCGAGCGCTAAGGTTTGTGGGTCAATCGGCAGCTCGATATCGTAATCGGTTAACACACAGATATTGGTACACGACGGAAAGGTAAACGACGCCCTGAATATTGCAGGCTTTGTGTTGTCTTTCAGGGTTAACGTGACAGGAAAGCTGACGTGCTTTTTGTAACCTAACGTCATGACGTCAAGCTGCTCGTAATACTTAGGTATCGGCCAATGCCAATCTACTGACTCAATGTTTGTTGAACCAGACCAGTCCCAGCTTGGCGGAATGCCACCTTCGCCTGGGCTACGCCAATAGGTTTTCCAGTCGCCGTCGAGCACGACATCGAGCACGGTTTGGATCTTAGAGCCGTCATCCGACTGTTCACCCGTCGACATCATTCGCATTTTAACAGGCGGATGCTCAGGCACACTAAGCCAGCCCGTTGTCTGTGCCAAGGCGGTAAATGACGTCATAACCAAAAGGGCAGTGACTAAGGTTTTCGCGCATGTACGCATAGAGAATGCCAATGAATCGACAAACTTAGTTAGTAGTGTGTTGTACACAAATGTATCTCCAAAAAATAAATAAAAGGGTGTAGTAGCCCGGTTATTTACTCTCTAAATATACAGTGCTTTAGATGCAATCGGTGTTTTGTCGGTCGAGTAGAGCGATGATTGTCTCTAGATAATCTCGAGATGTGAGGAGGTAAGTTAAACGCAACAGCAATAATAAGTACGAATGGGATCAGCCAGCCGGTTTTTGGGGCGGCAAAGGTCAGCATTTTTGAACTTAGGCTGCATGAACTTGAATTGGGGGACGTTAACATTTTTGAGGCTTCTAAGCCGAAAACACTGGCGTATAGAGTGGCCATTTTTTCTGAAGAAGCGATGTCGGTTTGAGGGTTACTGGTTTCTGTATGAGTTTGTGCACCAACTAGGACTGATTGACCATTAGCGGATGCAGATAACGATACTTTCTTTACGGCCAGAGTGCTCGCCAGACAAGTTACGATAACCAGTCCGGAAAGGAAGAGCGCCCAAAGCGAATGCTTTTGTCGGCGGTTCTTTGTGGATAAGAAAAGTAGTGATGTGTTCAGCAAATTAGTCAGTAATCAAATCTGTTAGTCGTTAAAGCAAGCTCATTGAATTGTGGTTAGCTTAGATAAGTTCTCTTCGTGCCACAAGTCATAAAATGGTTAAAGTGAAACTATGTATAAACGCGGAAAACGGCAGGTACACGATAAACGACGCATAAACACCAATTCACGCGAATACGACCTTGAGTTCTAGCTAAAGTTCACAACAACTGAAAGTTATCGCTAATTATTCTGTATTGAGTGGTTTATTAACTATCAGGACGGGACAGGCGATACAAAAAAGCCCAACAGATCGTCAGTGAACGTGTTGGGCTTTAATCATTGGTGCTATTGGAAAGGCTTAGTGAGTCCGGCGAGGGCCGTTACGTACCAAGTCTTTACCGTTATCAAACACCTCTTTGGTGATCCAGCGAGCAAGCAGAACTTTATGGCTGCTATTGAATACAGCAACGAAGTGACGACCATCTGAATTATTGGTTGCCATGCCTACACCTTCAACGCCTTCAAGGCCTAAACCGCCAGCTTCCACTGAAATTAGGAATTGCTCTAGTTCTTCTAGAGACTCAATAATATCAAGTTCGTTGTTCATTTTTATGCTCTCTTGCTGTGAGCCAACATCGTATTTAGGGCGCTTTAGTGCTGTGCTCGAATGAAGATATTGGCTGTTGTTCTTTGTTGGATGCGTACTCTACAGGTCATAAGAGGGGATTGGAACTCTCAAATATTAGAAGCAGGCTGATAATTTGCGAATTTTTAACATAACATACGTTTAAATGCTTGTTATCCATATTCTTTTTACTACTATTTATAGGGTCAATTTAGACAGTGATAGGAATTAATATGATGAAGGTTTGGCGTTGTCTATTGTTAATGTTGGCGTTTGTCGCATTTGGAAGTTATGCGCAGAGCGTTGAGAAAATCGCAGAAGTACAAGATCAGTTAATGCTCGATCTAGCAACATTAGAAACGGCGCATGATGCTGAGAAGCCCTTTCTTGAAGATATCTTAAGGCGTAAGAATCAGGGCCTACGCGAAGAGATTTTTTCACAGCTATCGTCAGATAAAAAAGAGGGGCTGGATGTCACTCTTGCTCAGCAGGTCGAACTGCTACAAAAATTGCTGTCGTTGAATGAAACTAAAATCGTTTCAATGAGTAAAGAAAACCGTTCAGCTGAAGGTGACGCTAAAAAACGCCTTGAATTGCGTATTCAAAAACGAATCGGAATGATGGATGTCTATTATCAGCAGCTTGCTAAGACCTTAAATTGGTCGAAAGAGCGTGGTGTTGATGTTGCTGTTCCTGAAGGTGAGCTCAAAACGGCACTTGTTTCTCGTTCTCAATATCTTACTAATGCAATTCTATACACGGATACACAACGTCAAGATTTAGAACGCCGGTTATCTTATGTAAGTGAAGAAGAGAAAGCGACGATTAAAACTGAGCTTGAACGCTTCAGTGAGCGAACTAGCGTTATGGTCGCGAGCTTAGAAGAAACCATCACGCTAATGGAACCGTTTGGCGTGGATGTGACTTCGTACAAACGTGTTTTGCTAGCGACGACAGGTGACATTAACGCCGATGTGTTGGATGTTGATGTTGCACTGGAGCTGTTGGATGGTTGGCTTCGTTCGTTCAGTTCATGGGCTTTTGAAAATACCCCTTCTTTTATCGTTAAACTTGCTCTGTTTCTCGGTATTTTGTATGTAACTCGCCTTATTGCTAACGTGGCTCGCAAAACCGTTCGTAAGAGTGTTTCGCACTCTAAAATGGACTTCAGTGTATTGATGCAGGACTTCTTTGTATCCATCGCATCTAAAGCGGTCGTGTTTATTGGTTTGCTTATCGCACTGTCTCAAATAGGGATAGAGCTAGCACCTCTTCTTACTGGTTTCGGTGTAGCCGGTGTCATCATTGGTTTCGCATTGCAAGACACACTATCTAACTTTGCATCGGGTTTGATGATCTTGATCTACCGTCCTTATGACGTCGGTGACATGGTTAAAGTGGCAGGCGTGCAAGGCACGGTAAAAGACATGAGCTTAGTATCGACGACTGTTCAAACCATTGATAACCAACGCTTGGTGATCCCAAACAACAAGATTTGGGGTGACGTGATCAACAACATCACGGCAGAACGTGTAAGACGTGTTGATATGGTTTTCGGTATTGGTTATTCAGATGATATCGATAAAGCGAAAGCGGTATTGAACGACATCATTCTTGCACACCCTCTAGTGTTGAAAAAACCAGAGCATATGATCAAGCTTCATACCTTGAATACGTCTTCTGTTGATTTCGTAGTACGACCTTGGGTTAAGACTGATGACTATTGGGATGTGTACTGGGATGTAACGGAAACCGTGAAGAAACGCTTCGATGAAGAAGGCATCACGATTCCATTCCCTCAACGAGATGTACATATTTACAATCACGAAGAGAACTAAACGAAAGATCTAGTATGAAAAGCTATTACGAAAAAGCTAAGCATGGCTTAGAGCCATCATTCTTAATGTGATATCAAATGGACGCTGAACAAGCGTCCATTTTTATTGGCTGCCGCTTATGTTGAGCTTCATTCTTTTATGTCACTCAACCACCTTAGAATTACGTTATGATGGGGTAGGCTTAATCTGGAAAGTTGAAATCGAATGGACGATTCACAGCAAAAAACGAATACTAGAAATACAACGGTAAGAAAAGCGACGCGAATTGAAAGTGTTATGAACTCTGCGATGTGGCATTTAACTCAGAGAGACATGACGGAAAGCGAGTTAGTGGCGAAGCTCAAAGTGAAAACCGACAATCAAGAATGGATCGATGAAACGTTGAATACTTTGAAAGGCTTCGGGTATCTCAAGTCTGACCAAGTGTTTGCAGAACAATTCGTGGAACAAGCTTTCTCTGGTGAATTCGGTTCTCGATACATTGTCGAAAAACTGAAGAAGAAGGGGCTGACCGACTCAGTGATTTCTGATGCAATCCATAAAGTGTCGTTCGAAAAGTCTATTGATGAACAAACCATCTTGATAGACCGAATCAACCACTACTATTCAAGCTTTACCATGAGCCGTGAAAAGCTGGTTGCGACACTGCAAAAGCGTGGCTTTAGCTATCAACAAGTTAAGGTAGCGATTGACCAGCACCCACAAGCGCATCAACTGAAAAGTAACATTCAAATTAAGGCCGAGAAAGCCGACTTGGAAAAAGAGGTGCTCAAGTACGCTCGTAAAGGCAAGGGACTGACTGCCATTCAGCAAGAACTTAGACAACGACAAATCGACACAAGTGAACTGTCATCGCTCATCGACCGATTGATTAATGAAGAGCAGCTAGATTTCTATTCTTCGTGTTTAGAACAGTTGCAGAAGAAGCCTTATGACCTAAACGATCATAAAGAACGCTCTAAGGCTTACGCGATGCTAAGTCGAAAGGGGTTCTCTTCTGACGAGATCAAATTTGCATTGAGTGAAGATAACGAATAACTAAGCCGGAAAAATTTCCTATTGTAGTATGTTGGTTTGTCCTAAGTAACTATTGGACAAAAACGTTTTAGGTGTACTGCTCTAAACCGTTTCGTTCAGATTAGAAAAAGTCCTTGAAACCTTAAACGCTTGTTATGCGATTGGACACTTTTTCAGAGATCTAGCAAAGTAAAACTCTTTTGCACTTTCGATACTTTGCTTATTTACTGCTGCAACATCAGAGTAATTAAGGAAACTGTCTGGAGTATTAGCTGCAAACGCAAA
Source organism: Vibrio sp. 10N.247.310.23 (assembly GCF_041467155.1). Taxonomy (NCBI): domain Bacteria; kingdom Pseudomonadati; phylum Pseudomonadota; class Gammaproteobacteria; order Vibrionales; family Vibrionaceae; genus Vibrio; species Vibrio sp. 10N.247.310.23. The sequence goes on from NZ_JBFSTZ010000009.1 coordinate 181,004, forward strand.
CTTAGGAGAGATAGGCATTAAAAAAAGATCATGATAGCTGTCCGCACATAAGAATTGACCTTTGCTTGCTTGGAGCAAGCCCCACTTTACATCTTTAAAGTCGAGCATGTGTTGGTCGATTCCAGATTGGATTAGATGCCCCGTCAATTGTCTCGCTGGAATTTCACCCTCTGAATTCACAAATCCTGCACGCTTAACCTCAATGATTTCCTGTTGCTCCTTAGTTAAACGAAGGCCGGGCACACCACTAAGTTTTGCGTTTGACAAACGATTTAGATGAGCCTGATGACGTAAACGCCATAAGACAAAATATTTAGATATTGCATGGTGGTTTCTTTCTTTTGAAATACCAAGGTTATCGATTTGCTCATGATAACCATGCTCAATATCTACCATGTAACCACGCTCAGCACGCTCATCCCAATTGCGCTTAGTACAAAATATTTTCGCTCGCTTGTTCCGAGGGAAGGTTAGAGAAGTTGACTTCTCAAATACTTCAACATTGTCGGTATGGTTATAAAATTTACCTATTGAATGCGCTGTATGAAAATGCTGTTCAATTGTAATTCCTAGTGGATTTCTCTTTCTAGGTCTTTCGTATTCCATGGTTCCCCCTTGAATCGCATAACGCTTTATAGACGGACTTTTTCCGTCTATGTTGCTGCTATTTGTTATGAAACTCAAATGTTATCAATCTGTTGTGTGAACTTGTGTATATTTACAGGGGTGAATTACGGAAAAACTCCGTATATGAGACTAAAGTACGGATTAGATTAACTTGGTCTTTTGATGTAATGGCTAGATCGTCCACTCATTTGGTCTGAGAAGCTTTGGGGCAAAAATGAGTTATGTCACTACTCATTTTTGCCTTTTTCATTAGCATTAAAACTCAATCTATCGACCGTATTGCCCAACAATGAATTTCTCAAACTCATCACACATCTGATGATTTGATTTGTCATTATTCGCCAACTCGGTAGCCCCATCAACGATCGATATCTTCGCATTCAAATCAGAGACTGGTGCACGTTCTCTTGTCGACAGTTGTTTGATTTTTTGCTCCTCAATCGCCCAAGCTTCCTCTGGCGATAAGTTACACTCGTCAGCAAGGTATTTGGCATTGAAACCTTCTCCAGTCAGGCTCTCTATCGTTCCATTGTGATTAACGCTATTGCCTTTATACCAATAGTGCTTAGCTAACAAAGGGCCGATCTCTGGGTTATCCGTTAAGTAGCCAAACTTATCAGTGAAATACGCACGAGTTTGATACACCGCCATATGAGCCAGCAGGTAGCCTTGATACGCGCAAGATGCTTCATCCGACAATAGATGCGGGATCGCCATTAATGGGCGAGGGCTACAAGCTAATCCAAGAATCGTTTTCTCACTGCTACGAGCCAGAGCAGTGATCTTTTCAGGTGTCAGATCTTCATCCGCCAATTCGTAAAGTGCTCGCTCGAAATACGGAACCACTAAAATGCTGCGCTCTTGATAAGCTCTGAAGGGCTGTTTGTTATCGATGATTGCTTTGATTAACTCGTCAGGTACTGCTTGGCCATCTGCATTAAGCGCGTATTGTTTGAGCCAATCGGCATCATTCAACAGGCTATCACAGAACATAGACTGAGTTTCCGCGTAAGCCATCGAGGTCGGTGCAAACTCTTGAGAGAAGCACGGCGCGTTCATTTTCACGTTGGCAAAGTGAGCAGCGTGACCACCTTCGTGGAACAAGGTGTTAATCCCATCATAACCACTGCCTACCTGATCGGGCTTAGCATTACTCGTGAAGTTGACTTGAGCCGCTACCCAAGTGTCTTGATCGTAGAAAGAAGGGATAGGGCCATGGCAGAAGCCATTAGGGTACTTACCTTTGCGATCAAGCAGATCCAATTTTAATGTCGCTTGAGAGTATTCGATGTTTAGGCGACCAAATGATTCGATCCAGCGTCGAAGTGACTTTGAGAATGGAACATAAGGATCAAGATCATTCATAACGTCACCTGCAAAAGAGTAGGTAAAGTTATGGGCTTGAAGTGCATTCTCGCTTTTCTGCTCAGCCAAATTGGCTAGGCTTTGCTGATGGCTATCACGCGTGCGTGCTTCGAAGTCATCCAGAATCGTAAACAGTTGTTCTGTCGTCATCTGTTCGGTTTTTACCACCGAGTAATCAAAGAAGGTTTTAAAACCCAGTGATTGAGCAAATTGGTTACGTTTTTTGATCAGTTCAATAAAGCCGTTAGCCAGCAGCCATTGCTCTAAATCTAATAGTGCTTGATGTGCAGAAAGCCTAACTTGTTCATTACCATTACTTCTAACGGCTGAACCTAAAACGGGCAGTGACCCTTCTGTTTCATCGCCTGTTTCATTTACGTAAGTCATCACGTGATTCTGTTTTTTCTCAAACAGTTCAGCCTCAAACTTTATGAGTTCGGCTTTAAGCTTCTGTGACTGTTCAGACTCAATAGCGTGAGATCTAAAGGTCGCTAACCAACCATTCAAGCCTGTCAGTGTACTCTCTTTTTCGAGGGGATCTTGAATTTCATCGATAACAGCGAGTTGCGTTTCGATAGCAGTAATCTGTTCGGCAGAGCTAAGAAATTCCGTCCACTGAGTCTGCGCGAGTGTCGAACCATCGTGGTCGTCACTGATCCCCATATATGTATCCCAAAAGAAGTCTTCTTTCGCTTTATGAGTCGCAAGATACTTTTGATTCAATTGGTTGAGATAGTTCGTTGCAGTCATGACATTCCTTGAAAATTAACCAGTAATTTCAACATTATGACACATTCATTGAATGTATTTTGTGATGATAGATATAACTGAATGCAAGTCACAGCCTATCGGTTTACTTTACAGCGTATTAGTGATAATTAATTAACTGTTAATGGTTTGTTGTTTGCTAGTATTAACTAAAGAGAGTGTGCTGATTTCTCCGGCTTTTTATTGAGTAAATTGATGTTCTCAAGGTCAGCGTTTTTGTAAGGAAGAGGTTTAGGATGGATCCTATTTTTTATATCGAAGTTGGTGGTGTTGTGTGGCAAGTATTCCCTGATGGGACTTGGCTTCAATTACCTGCTACGCAGCCAAAAGTTGAAGGCGTGCAAGTCGTCAGCATTGAACCTCAGAATTTACAAGAGGCTCAGCCCCTAACCGAACCACAAATCGCCGCAGTTGAACAACAGTTGGAAAAGGTGGTCACCGAACTCGTCAACAACATTGAAAGCGCACCTCAACAGCCTAACTCAGTAAATGATCAACCTAGTTCCAGCGCCTCTTTTATTGCTTATGTTCGTTCCACCTTAGATGAAACGCTCGCTGAGGCGGGTTTTGATACGCGTCCTGCAGAATATGCCGACGAAGATACAACCTCGAATGAGGGTAACCTTGATATTCTGTTACCTAGTGCACTATTAACCGTTGATATTTTGGATGGTGGAGACGGTTACGAAAATCAGTTTGAAGTACCAAGTGTCACGATTACGGGCACGGCAGTGGATGTTCGAGACGGGCGTACCGTTGTTCTGACCATCACTGATGTTAACGGAAACACAGTAACCACCACAGCCATCACAAGCGATGAAACGTATGTCGTCAATGGGGTCGACCTTTCTTCATTGGAAGAGGGTGATCTCCAAGTCGACGCTGTCATTGCTGATGATTTTGGCAATAGCATTACAGCTAACGATTCCACAATCAAAGACACATTAGCCAACATTGAGGTTGACTTCGATGGCTTTGGTGATGAGTTTTATAACAAGTTTGAAGTAGAGAATGGCGCATTAGTTGGTACTGTAGTCAATGTTGAAGATGGACAGACTATTTCAATAACGATTACAGACAGTAACGGCTTATCTGTGAGTTACTCAACGGTAGTCTCAGGAAATAGCTGGACGCTCGAAAACCAAGATTATTCCAATTTCGCCGAAGGTGAACTCACTGTTGTTGCAAGCACCATAGATATTGCCGGAAACCCTACCACAGCAACGGATACCATAGAAAAAGATACGATTGACCGGATTCTCGTTCGATTTGATGGATTTGGTGATAACTATTATAACGAAAATGAAGTTGGCAAAGGTGCTCTGATTGGAGCGATCTTCAATGTCGAAGACGGCCAAGCTATTGATATTAAGATTACAGATAGCAATGGTTTATCTGTTGACTATACCACAGTTGTTTCTGGTAATTTTTGGAGCCTGAAAGACCAAGATTATTCTGGCTTTGCCGAAGGTGAGTTGACGGTTGTTGCTAGCACGACTGATGTTGCAGGCAATACTATTTCTTCTACCGATACAATTATCAAAGACACGTTAGTGAACATTGGTGTTGATTTTTCTGCCTCTGATGATGAGTTTTATAACCAAGCTGAAGTCTCTAATGGAGCCTTGGTTGGTACTGTGGCAAATGTGGAAGATGGTCAAACTATATCCATTACGATCACCGATGTTAGTGGCAAATCGGTTGATTATTCCACGGTTGTGTCTGGAGGTACTTGGACTCTGACTGGCCAAGACTATTCAGGTTTTGCTGAAGGTGAGCTAACGGTTGAAGCAAGCGTTACGGACGTTGCGGGCAATACAGCAACATCTAGCGATACCATCGTCAAAGATACACTAGTTAGTATTGGCGTCGATTTCTCTGCATCGGATGATGAGTATTACAACTCAGCAGAAGTGAGCAATGGCGCATTGGTTGGAACGGTACTAAATGTTGAAGATGGGCAAACCATTTTCATTACTATTACGGATAGTGCTGGCACCTCGGTTGATTATTCCACGGTTGTGTCTGGTGGTACTTGGACTCTCACTGGTCAAGATTATTCAGCCTTTGCGGAAGGTACGCTAACGGTAGAAGCAAGCGTTACGGACGTTGCAGGCAATACCGCCACTTCTAGCGATACCATCGTCAAAGATACGTTGGCGGACATCAGTGTGGATTTTGATGGTTTTGGTGATGAGTATTACAACTCTGCCGAGGTCAGTAATGGCGCATTAGTTGGCACGGTGACCAATGTTGAAGATGGCCAAGAAGCTTCAATCACTATCACTGATGTTGATGGTAAATCAGAAAATTATACCGCGATAGTTTCTGGTGGTGAATGGACATTAGTCGGCCAAGACTATTCGGGTTTTGCAGAAGGTATCTTGACTGTAGAGGCTACAGTTAAGGACGTTGCAGGCAATACTGCTACTTCTAGCGATACTATCGTCAAAGATACGTTGGCGGACATCAGTGTGGATTTTGATGGTTTTGGTGATGAGTATTATAACTCTGCCGAGGTCAGTAATGGCGCATTGGTCGGCACGGTTACCAATGTTGAAGATGGTCAAGAAGTTACTATCACCATCACCGATGTTGATGGCAAGTCAGAAAATTATACCGCGACAGTCACTGGTGGCGAATGGACTCTCACAAGTCAAGATTATTCAGCCTTCGCTGAAGGCACTTTAACGGTAGAAGCCACGGTTACCGACATTGCGGGCAATACAGCGACCTCCAGTGACACAGTTGTCAAAGATACGTTGGCGGACATCAGTGTCAATTTCGATGGTTTTGGTGACGAGTATTATAACTCCGCCGAGGTCAGTAATGGCGCATTAGTTGGTACGGTGACCAATGTTGAAGATGGTCAAGAAGTTTCAATCACTATCACTGATGTTGATGGCAAATCAGAAAATTATACCGCGATAGTTTCTGGTGGTGAATGGACATTAGTCGGCCAAGACTATTCGGGTTTTGCAGAAGGCATTTTAACCGTTGAAGCAAGTGTCACGGACGTTGCAGGCAATATTGCTACTTCTAGCGATACCATCGTCAAAGATACGTTGGCGGACATCAGTGTGGATTTTG